>JBIQID010000125.1:0-9174 GCA_044508215.1 Actinomycetota bacterium
GCCGGCACCTCGGCACGATCGCGGTCGTGGGCGCGGTGGCGTCGAGCGTCTGGTTCGTGGTCGAGCTGCACCGGGCCGGGCTCGACCGGGCCTACTACGGCAGCGACACCCGCCTCGGCGCGATCCTCCTGGGCGCTGCCGTGGCGGTGCTGGTGCGCGGGCGGGCCAGGGACTGGTCCGCGGCCACTCGGCGAGGGGTCGAGGCCGCAGGCCTGCTGTCGGGGCTGGCCCTGCTCGCCACGATGGTCATCGCACGCGACAGCACGACGTTCCTGGGACGCGGCGGCCTGGCGCTCGCAGCCGTGCTGTCCACGGTGGTCCTCATCCCCGTCTCCCAGTGGAGGGGTCCACTCGGCCGGACGCTCGAGGCGGCGCCCCTCGTGTGGCTGGGCCGCCTCAGCTACTCCGTCTACCTCTGGCACGTGCCGGTGATCGCGGTGCTGTCGCCGCAGCGCACCGGTTGGACCGGGTGGCAGCTGGCGCTGGTGCGCATCGTCGTGACCGCCGTCCTGTCGGTCGCCTCGTACCAGCTGGTCGAGCAGCCGGTGAGGCACTCCGACCGGCCGGCGCGACGCCTGGTGCCCGCCTTCGCCAGCGTGACGGTGGCCCTGGCCCTCGTCGCAGCGCTGGCCGTCCCCGACGTCACGCCGGTGCTGGCCGCGACCGGGGAGGACGGCTACGTGCCGGACCCCGCCGCCCTCGCCGGGGAGCCCGAGGGCCCACCGCCGTCGACCGAGCCGACCTCGCCGTCGACGACCGTCCCCGACACCACGTCGCTCGCCCCGTCGGTGCCCGCCCAGCCGACGGCGCCGCCCACCACTGCCCCACCCCGGCGGGTGCGGCGGGCGCTGGTCGTCGGCGACTCGGTGGCGTGGTCGCTCGAGAGCCAGCTCCGCCGGTCGCTGCCCGACGGCCTCCGGGTGACGAACCGTGGGCTCATCGGATGCTCGATCTGGAGGGGCGAGCCGGTCGTGCTGCGGGGGCGGGAGACGAACGACCATCCCGAGTGCGACCAGTGGCCGGCGCGCTGGTCGGGCCTGCTCGCAGACCTCGATCCCGAGGTCGCGGTGCTGGTGCTCGGGACCTCGGGCGGCGACCGGGTCCTCGACGGCGCGCTCCGAGGCCCGTGCGACCCGCAGTTCGGTTCGCGGTTCGGCGAGCACCTGCGGCACGCGATCGACGTGCTGGGCTCGCAGGGGGCGATGGTGGCGCTCACGACGCTCGCTCCCGACCAGACGGAGTCGCGGCCGACCGCACCCGAGGAGACCGCCTGCCTGAACGCCGCGGTCCGTGCTGCGGCTGAGGATCGCGGAGCCGAGCTGCTCGACCTCGCCGCCTTCGTGTGCCCCGACGGCTCGTGCGCCACCCAGCGCGACGGCGTGCTGGTCCGACCCGACGGGCTGCACTTCAACCCGAAGGGCGACCCGTGGGTGGGCCGCTGGCTCTGGGAGCAGCTCCTCGACCCCGGACGCCTCGCCCGGCACGGCCTCGCGCGCTGAGACGGCCCGCCGGTCAGCGGGCGGGGCGGGCTACGGCAGGACGCCTGCCACCGGGAGGCCGGTCTCCTCGGGCAGGCCGGCCATGAGGTTGAGGCACTGGATGGCCTGGCCCGCGGTGCCCTTCACGAGGTTGTCGATCGCGCCCAGCGCCACGACGGTGCCGGTGCGCTCGTCGACCCGCACGGTGAGGTGCGCGGTGTTCGCGCCCTGGCACGCCTTGGTCTGCGGGATCCGCTCGGACACCACCACGAACGGCTCGCCGGCGTAGGCGTCGGAGAGCACCTCCAGCGCGGTGTCGGTGGTGTGGTCGCCCAACGCCTTGCCGTAGCAGGTGGAGAGGATCCCCCGGTTCATCGGCGCCAGGTGCGGGGTGAACAGCACCGTGGCCTTCGAGTGCGCCTCGATCTCAGGGGTGTGGCGGTGGTCGAGCAGCCCGTAGGCGGTGAAGTTCTCGTCGACGGCGCAGAAGGTGGTGTTCGGCTTCGGCGGCCGGCCCGCGCCGGAGACCCCGCAGGCCGAGTCGACCACGATGTGCGACGGGTCGATGACCCCGGACCGCACGAGCGGCGCCAGCACCAGGTTCGCTGAGGTCGGGTAGCAGCCCGGCGCCGCCACGCAGTCGGCGCCGCGGATCTCCTCCCGGTACAGCTCGGGGAGGCCGTAGACGAACCGCTCGAGCAGCTCGGGAGCGGTGTGGGCCTCGCCGTACCAGTCGTCGTAGATGGCGGGATCACGGTGCCGGAAGTCGGCGGCGAGGTCGATGATCCACTTCACCCGGCCGACCAGCTGCGGCACGAGCGACTGGGACGCGCCGTGCGGAAGGCCCAGGAAGACGGCGTCCACACCGTCGAGCAGCGACTCGTCGAACGACATGTACACGTCGGAGCCGTGGACGGCGGCGAGCGAGGGGACGACGTCGGCGATCGGGACGCCGGCGTTCGAGTCGCCGGTGGCCCAGGCCACCTCCAGCTCGGGGTGCCCGGCGGCGAGGCGCATGACCTCGCTCCCCGCGAAGCCCGAACCTCCGATGACGCCGACGCTGATCATGGCTCCGATCCTACGACCGGGGTCGGGTCCTCCGGCTCCGGCCTTTCGCGGGAGGTCAGGCGCGCAGCTCGGCGCCGACGCCGCGGGCGGCGGCGATCAGCGCGTCGCGGGCAGCGGCCACCTCTGCGTCGCCGAGGGTCCGGTCGAGGGCCTGCAGCCGCACCGTGTAGGCGAGGCTGCGGCGGTCCGCCCCGAACGCGTCCGAGCGGAACACGTCGAAGAGCTCCACGCGGTCCACCAGCGGGTCCGCACCGGAGAGCGCCTCCTCGACCACGTGCGCCGGGGTGGCGTCCGGGAGCACCAGCGCGAGGTCCACGTCCGACGACGGGAACCGGCTGACGGGCCGGGCCTGGCGCTCCAGCTCGGGCACACCCAGCAGCGCGTCGACGTCGATCCGCAGCCAACCGAGGCGCGCCTCGACACCGGCGCGGCTCGCCACGTCGGGGTCCACCTCACCGACCTCGCCCACGACCACATCGCCGACGCGAACCAGGCCCGAGCGGGTCGGGTGCAGGCCCGGCACCTCTTGGGTCGTGAACGTCGGCCGAGGGCGGCGGAGCGCCTGGGCCACGTGACGGGCGACGCCGACGGCATCCTCCGCGCCGCGGCCAGCGAGGACCACGCCCAGCTCGGTCCACTCCTGCGGCATCTCACCGGCGTTCGCCGGCTTGGCGTAGCAGTGGCCGACCTCGAAGAACGACACGTCGGGGTTCCGGTGCGCGGCGTTGTGCGCCACGGCGCGGACCAGGCCCGGGAGCAGGGCGGTGCGCAGCACCGACTCCTCCGACGCCAGCGGGTTCGTCACCACGACGGCGTCGGAGCGCAGGCCGAACCGCTCCAGGTCACCCGGAGCGAGGAACGGCATCGGCATCGCCTCGGTGATCCCGATCGAGGCGAGCATGCCCCGGAGGCGCCGGAGGGACTGCTGGCGATCGGTGAGGCCACCGGTGTGCGGCGACTGCGGGAGCCGGCGGCCGAGGTCCTCGTACCCGATCATGCGGGCGACCTCTTCGGCGACGTCGGCCTCGATGCTCGAGTCGGGGCGCCACGTGGGCGGGGTGACCAGCAGGTCGTCGTCGCCCTCGGGCTGGGAGGCGAAGCCGATCGGCTCGAGGATCGAGGCGATCCGGTCGCGGTCGAGCGGGATCGTCAGCATCTCGCTGAGCTTCGAGGTGCGCACGACCACGGGCGCCGGCGTGGGCAGGTTGCCGTGGGCGACCACGTTCCCCGGGTGGAGGGTGGCGCCCTGCTCGACCGCCAGCTGCGCGAACCGCAGCGCCGCCCGCTCGGCGATCTCGGGGTCGACGCCCTTGTCGAAGCGGGCCGAGGCCTCGCTGCGCAGGTTCAGGCGCTTCGCGGTGGCGGCGATCGAACCCGGGTCCCACCACGCCAGCTCCACCAGCGCGTCGGTGGTCGTCTCGGAGATCTCGGTGGAGGCCCCGCCCATGATACCGGCGAGCGCCAACGCCCGGTCGTCGCCGTCGGCGATCACGCCGTCGGTCTCGACCAGATCTCGGGTGACGTCGTCGAGGGTGGTCAGCTGCTCCCCAGCCTTGGCACGGCGGACTCGCAGCGTCCCTCCCGCCACCTTGCCGAGGTCGAACGCATGGCTGGGCTGTCCGTACTCGAGCATCACGTAGTTCGAGATGTCGACGATCGCGCTCACCGGCCGCATCCCCATCAGGGTGAGGCGCCGGCTGATGGCCGCTGGGGACGGGCCCACGGGCACGTCGGCGAGCACGTAGGCCGTGAAGCGCCCGCACAGGTCCGGGTCGAGGATCTCGAGCGTGACGAGCTCGCTGGCCGGGGTGCCCGAGGTGGGCAGCTCGATGTCGGGCAGCTCGAAGCGGAGCCCCAGCTTCGCAGCGACGTCGCGGGCGATGCCGATGACCGACAGGGCGTCGGGCCGGTTCGGGGTGAGGTCGAGGTCGTAGCGGGCGTCGGAGCGCAGGCCCATCGCGTCCGTGAAGGGCTCGCCGGGGGTGAGGTCCGGCGGGAGCACCAGGATCCCGCCGTGGTCGCTGCTCAGCTCCAGCTCGGCCGCCGAGCAGAGCATCCCGTTCGACCACTCGCCGCGCATCTTCCGGCGGCCGATCTCCATGCCGTTCGGCATCGTGGTGCCGATCGTGGCCAGCGGGACCAGGTCGCCGACCTCCATGTTGAACGCACCGCAGGCGATCTGGAGCGGCTCGCCGTCGCCGGCGTCGACCTGCACGAGCTGGATCCGGTCGGCGTCGGGGTGCGCCGACAGCTCGAGCACCCGGGCCACCACGATCCCGTCCAGCCCCTCACCGAGCGGCTGCACCTCCTCGCAGGTGAGGCCGATCGAGCTCATCACGTCGCCGAGCTGGAACGGGTCGACGTCGAGCTCCGGGACGTACTCGGTCAGCCAGGAGTGCAGGACGTACATGCGTGCACCTTCTTCGAAGGGTCGGGTTCGGGAGGGTCAGAACTGGGAGAGGAAGCGGATGTCGTTGCCGACGAGCTCGCGGAGGTCCTCGACGCCGTGGAGCTCCTTGGCGATGCGGTCGATGCCGAAGCCGAACGCGAAGCCGGACCACTCCTCGGGGTCGATCCCGCCGGCACGGAGCACGTTCGGGTGCACCAGGCCGCACCCGCCCAGCTCGATCCAACCGCCATCGGGGGTCGACATGTCGAACTCCGCCGACGGCTCGGTGAACGGGAAGAACGAGGGCCGGAGGCGGGTGGTCCGCTCGTCGCCGAACAGCGCCTTCACGAACGTCTCGATGGTGCCGGCCAGGTCGGCGAAGCCGATGCCCCGGTCGACCACGAGCGCCTCGATCTGGTGGAACACCGGCAGGTGGGTGGCGTCGGGGGTGTCGCGGCGGAACACACGGCCGGGGGCGACGATGTAGATCGGCGGCTCCGACTTCTGCATGGTGCGGATCTGCACCGGCGACGTGTGGGTCCGGAGCAGCACCTTCTCGGGGGCCGACCCGTCGCCCGCGTCGAGGTACAGCGTGTCCCACATGCTGCGGGCGGGGTGGCCCGACGGCATGTTCAGGGCCTCGAAGTTGTACCAGTCGGACTCGATCTCGGGGCCCTCGGCGACCGTGTAACCCATGCCCACGAAGATGTCCTCGAGCATCTCCCACGTCTGGGTGATGAGGTGGAGGTGGCCCAGCGGCGGGGTGGGCAGCACCTCCGACAGGTCGAGCCGCTCCTCCTCGAGCCGTGCCAGGCGGGCCACCGCGGCAAGGGTCTCCTCGCGCTCGGCGACGGCCGCCTCCACCTCGGCGCGGGCCTCGCCGATCGCACGTCCCGCTGCTGCCCGCTCCTCCGGCGGTACGTCGCGGAGGGATGCCTTCAGCGAACCGAGGACCGACGTCTTGCCGAGCAGCTCGTGGTCGAGGGCCTTCAGCTCGTCGAGCGTCGCGGCGGCAGCGATGCGGGACCGAGCGTCCTGGACGACGGCGGCGGCGCGCGTGGCGATGTCGGTCATCGGGCCATTCTGGCCGCGGGCGGGTGACCGCCGGGAATCAGTTGGGGGCCCCGGTGGCAGTCGACGTGCCGCCATCGGCCCCGGGGCCGGAGCCTGCCGGGCCCTCGCTCGCCCGTCGCTGGCGGAACGCCTCGAAGCAGGCGACGGTGGCGGCCATCGCCACGTTGAGCGACTCGGTGGGGCCCTCCATCTCGATGGTGCCCCGGTGGTGGCAGGCGTCCACGACCTCGACCGCCAGCCCGTGTGCCTCGTTGCCCAGCACCAGCGCCACGGGGCCGGCCAGGTCGAGGCGTTCGAGGGGCGACCCGGAGGACGAGTCGAGCGCCACCGTGGCGACGCCGGCGTTGTTGCAGGCCTCGACCGCCTCCGCCGGCGACCCAGCCGAGGCGACCGGCAACCGGAACACGGCCCCGGCAGCGGACCGCACGACCTTGGGGGACCACGGATCGACGGTCTGGTCCGTCACCAGCACGGCTGCGCAGCCCGATGCCTCCGCCGCACGCACGATCGTGCCCAGGTTGCCGGGATCCGCCAGGTCGACGGCGAGCACCACCGGGCGGCCGGCGCTCACCGCGCGATCGAGGCACTTCCCAGCCGACGTGGTGGGGATCCGTGCGACGGCAGCGATCCCTCGCGACGTCACGGTGTCGAGCACCCGGTCGAGGGCGCCCGGCCGGACCGGGACGACCCGGTCGGCGGGCACCCCGGCCGGCAGGTCGACGTCCGCGGCGCAGTAGACCCGGTCGACCTCGATGCCGGACGCGCAGAGCTCGGCGACGAGCACCGGCCCCTCCACCACGAAGCGACCCGAGTCCCGACGCGCACTGCGGCGCCCCACGAGGCGCCGCAGCTCTGCGATGTCGGGATGTCGGGGCCCGAGGGGCTCCCGCGGCCGGGGGTGGCTCAGGAGGCCGCCTCGGCCTCGGCGGCCTCGTCGGAGTCGCCCGCGGTCGTCGCCGGCTCCTGCGGGGCCGCGGCCTTCGCAGCGGCGACGAGCGCCGAGAACGCAGCCGGGTCGGTGACCGCGAGGTCGGCGAGGATCTTCCGGTCGACGCCGATGCCGGCCACACGGAGGCCGCTGATGAACCGGCTGTAGCTGATGTCGTTCAGCCGGCAGGCGGCGTTGATCCGCTGGATCCAGAGCCGCCGGAACTCGCCCTTGCGGGCCCGCCGGTCGCGAGCCGCGTAGTTCATGGCGTGCATGACCGACTCGTTCGCGGCGCGGAACGTGCGGCTGCGGTTGCCGTAGTGGCCCTTCGCCCTGGTCAGGACCGCCTTGTGCTTCTTCTTTGCGTGGACACCGCCCTTGACGCGTGCCATTGGAACTCCTCCTCGTTCGTTGCAGTGGGGTACGGGCGCCAGCGGATGGCGCCCGCGGTCTCAGATGCCGAGCTGTCGGCGAACTCGTGCCCGATCGCCGCCCGTGACCTCGCGGTCGCCGGCGAGCCGGCGGGTGCGGGTGGAGGGCTTCTTCTCGAGGATGTGGTTCCGGTTCACCTGGCGCCGCATGATCTTGCCGGTGCCGGTGACCTTGAAGCGCTTCTTCGCACCGGAGTGCGTCTTCATCTTGGGCATGTGTGCTCCGTTCACGTTCCGGGAGGGCCCCCGGGGGGTGGGCCCCGGGTGGTCCCGGGGTGGGGTCAGGCGTCGCTCGTGGCGTCGGTCTCGGAGGGGGCGGGTTGCTCCACCTGCTCTCCGGAGCCCGTGCCGTCTGCGTCGGCGCCGTTCTCGGCCCGCTTGGCCGCTTCCTGCTGTGCTCGCTTGTCCGGTCCGAGCACCATGGTCATGTTGCGGCCGTCCTGGCGGGGCATGACCTCGACCTTGCCCACGTCAGCGACCTCCGCCGCGATCCGATCGAGGATCTTCCGCCCCAGCTCCGGGTGCTGCATCTCGCGGCCCCGGAACATGATCGTGACCTTGACCTTGTGCCCTTCGCCGAGGAACTGCTCGACCTTTCGGGTCTTCGTCTCGAAGTCGCCATCGCCGATCTTCGGCCGGTACTTCATCTCCTTGATGACGACGTTGGTCGACTTCTTGCGGGATTCCTTGGCTCGCTGCTGCGCCTCGAACTTGTACTTCGAGTAGTTCATGATGCGGCAGACCGGCGGGTTGGCCTTGTCTGCCACCTCGACCAGATCGAGCTCCGCTGCCCTCGCGATCGAGAGCGCCTCTGGGAGCGGCTTGATCCCCAGCTGGGATCCGTCGACGTCGATCAGGCGAACTTCACGTGCCCGGATCCTGTCGTTGATCCGGGGCTCGTCGCTCGGCGGCGGTGCTATGACCGATCACTGCTCAATGGCACGTCCTTCTTCGTCCGATGTGTGCTGCCCAACCCCCACCACGCCCGAAAACGAAACGAGCGGATGCCGGAACGCCGACATCCGCCGCGGAGCATCCGCTCCGAACGCAGTCGACCCGGCGCACTGATCCAACCCACAGGCTGGTCGTGGACGGGTGGGGATCGCCCGAGGGCACCCCGCTTTCCATGGAGTTGTGACCGGATAGGGTAGCAGGCCCTGACCCGGCTCGGCACCTCCCGTCCGGGCATCCGCCCTCTCCCAGCGCACTGCGAGGACCCGATGAGCCTCTGGACCCCCGACGGCGAACGCCCCGTTCAGCGAGGCGCCGGAGGCGGCGCTCCCAGCTCCCCGCCACCCGACGAGGGCGCGCCCTTGGCCGGCTCGCCGCTGCCGCCCGAGATCGAGGCCGAGCTCGCCGCACTGACCCCCGAGGACCGGGCGAGGGCCGAGGCCCTGCTCGCCGAGATGGCCGAGGTGCAGCAGCGCATCGCGCAGGCGCCCGCCGAGGACGTGGTCGCCAACCACCTCATGGGGATCTACGAGCTGGGTGCCATCCACCTCCAGCAGGAGCCGCCCCACTTCGAGGAGGCGACGCTGGCGATCGACGCGATGCGCGCCGTGCTTGACGTCCTGGGCGAGCGCCTCGGCGAGCACGAGGCGACGATGCGCCAGGCGCTCCAGCAGCTGCAGATGGCGTTCGTCCAGCTGCAGCAGCGCGAGCGGCCCAGCGACTGACCGTCCCGACCTGCGCCGCTGACCGCTACGAGAGCCGGGCAGCGGAGGACGAGGAAGCGAGCGCCAGCGAGCGAGCCGAGCGGAAGCTGGCCCGGCTCATCAAAGTTTCACCGGTGCATCACCCGACACC
>JBIQID010000126.1:0-9160 GCA_044508215.1 Actinomycetota bacterium
GAGCGGCAAGCGCGGACAGGTGAGGACACGGCGTCATCTTTGCAGAACCGGTGGCAGTCCTCTCCCGCCGTGGAGCGCGGGTCCCATCCCGTCGCAGCAGCGCGCTGCGTAGAGTGGGGTCGATGGCCGACGACGCCCGCAAGGCCCTGTCCGACCTCTCCGGCGAGCTCGAGCGCCACGAAGGGGCACGGTCGGAACGCGGTCGTGAGCTCTCCGACCGGGTCCGCTCCGCGGTGGAGGAGGACGACCACGAAGGTCTCGGCGACAAGCTGGCCGAGGCAGCGGTCCACTTCGAGGTCGACCACCCCGACCTCGCAGCGGTGCTCCGGCGGACCGTCCAGCTGCTCGGCGACGCCGGCCTCTGAGCCCACGCCGAACCCGTTGGCAGGAACCGGGTCCCGCCCTACCATCAGGCGATGACCGAAGGTCTCCCGCTCCCTGCCGGTTCGATCTCGCGTCGTGTGAACTTGGAGCCGGTGCTGTTCGCCGGTGGCGCCCGCGCCGTGCTGCTCCAGGTGGCGCACCCGTCCGTCGCAGCGGGCGTCGCAGCGTTCTCGGACTACCGCCGCGATCCGTGGAACCGCCTCTTCCGCACCGTCGACGTGATGCTGAAGCTGGCCTTCGGCACGCCCGAGGAGAGCCGGCGGCAGGAGAAGATCCTCGCTGCACGCCACAAGAGGGTGCAGGGCGTCGACGAGCTGGGGCGGCAGTACCACGCGATGGACCCCGACCTCCTGGTGTGGGTCTGGGCAACGCTCGTGGACACCGGCGTCGACGTGTACCAGCGAGTGTTCGGCCGCCTGTCCGCCGCCGAGCTCGAGAGGTTCCACGCCGAGCAGATCCCGGTGGCCGTCGCTTGCGGGGCGCCGCGTGAGCACGTCCCCGACACGTGGGGCGAACTGCGCGAGTACTTCGACCGGATGGTGGCCGAGGAGCTGGTGGTGGGCGATGCGGCGCGTGACGTGCTGATCGCCACCGAGGTGCCGCCCCTGCCCACGCCGCTGCGGCAGGTGCTGGGACCGTTCAACTCGGCCGTGACCACCGCGCTGCTCCCGCCGAAGCTCCGCGAGGCCTACGGGCTGGAGTGGAACCCGCGGGTGGCCGCCCGGGCCGAGCTGTTCTTCGCCGGCGCCCGGGCCGGCCGGGTGGTGCCGCCTCGCATCCGCCGGATGCCGTCGCGGATGCAGCTCCAGAGGGATCGGCCGCTGCACCTGCGTCCGGTGCGAGGTGCCGGCGTCGGCTCGCGCATCCTGGCGCGCCGGGGTTCCGCGCTCTCCACCAGCTGACCGCCGGCGCCCGTGACGCTGTCGCAGGCCGGTCGTACGATCTGCAGGTGACCTCCACCCTGTCCAGCGCCGGCCGCGGGGGCGAGCTCCCAGCCGACCTCCAGTCCGAGCTCGAGGCCCACCGCCGCCAGCTCACCGGCTACTGCTACCGGATGCTCGGCTCGCCCTCCGAGGCAGAGGATGCGGTGCAGGAGACGATGGTCCGTGCGTGGCGAGCGCTCGACCGGTTCGAGGGCCGCTCCTCGCTCAGGTCGTGGCTCTACCGGATCGCCGGCAACGTGTGCGTCGACATGGCGCGCAGCCCACAGCGGCGTGCCCGGCCGATGGACCTCGGGCCGTCCACCCGCACCGCCGACGCGGTGCTGGGCGAAACCAGCCCGGAGAACGTGTTCGTGCAACCGATCGCCGACGACAAGGTCGTCGACCTCTCCGGTGACCCGGCCGAGGTCGCCGCAGCGCGTGAGTCGATCCGGCTCGCGTTCGTCGCCGCGCTCCAGCACCTCCCCGCCCGGCAGCGGTCGGTCCTCATCCTCTGCGAGGTGCTCCGGTGGCAGGCCTCCGAGGTGGCAGAGCTGCTCGAGACCAGCACCGCGTCCGTGAACAGCGCGCTCCAACGCGCCCGGGCCACCCTCGCCGAGCACCAGGGCGAACCGCTCGACGCCACGGTCGACCCCGCCCACCAGGAACTACTCGCCCGTTACGTCGACGCGTTCGAGCGCTACGACATCGCCGAGCTGGTGGGGTTGCTCCGCGACGACGTGGTCCTCTCCATGCCCCCGTGGGAGCTGTGGCTCCGCGGCCCCGAAGACCTCGCCGGGTGGTTCCTCGGCCAGGGCATCGCCTGCAAGGGCTCGCGTCTGCTCCCGGTGGCCGTCAACGGCACCGCCGGGTTCGGCAGCTACAAGCCCGCCGGCCCGGGGGTGTGGGAGCCGTTCGCCATCCAGGTCATCGAGGTGGCGGGCGGCCGGATCGTCGGCCACCACAACTTCCTCTATCCCGACCGCTTCGCCGACTTCGGACTGCCGCCCCGCCTGGTCGACGGGTCGGTGGAGGAGCAGACCTCCGGCAGCTGACCGTCCTGACCGAAGAGCGACGCGACGCCGACCAGTCGCAGGAGCGCTGCCAGCGCCGGGTCCACTCGCTCCAGCACGAGGCGACGGTCGATCCGCCTGCTCGCCAGCAGGAGTCGCAGGAGGTCGTCCACGAGGCCCAGGTCGCAGCGGGTGGACGCCCGGACGTGGCCCAGGACGCGGGCGCGGCGCCGCCCGACGAGGACGATCACCGCTCTCGGAAGCCCGGACGCGCTCTCCACCCCCTGAGGACGGAAGAGCGGCTCGCTTCTCACCGATGAGTGCGAGCGCTCCGGTCCGTCACCACTGCATGCGCCCTTCCAGAGGGGGAGGGTGCCGCCAGTGACCACCGCGCCGAAGGAGCACCTGCCATGGCCACCACCGACCACATCCCCCCGGGGCACCCCTGCTGGGTGGACGTCTTCACCAGCGATCCGGAGCGCGCCCAGGCGTTCTACGGCGAGGTCCTCGGCTGGACCTGTGAACCCGGCGGCGAGGAGTACGGCGGCTACTTCAACTTCTCGCGAGGCGAGCACATGGTCGCCGGCGGGATGCTCAACGACGGCACCCACGGCACGCCCGACTTCTGGACCGTCTACATCGCGGTGGCGGATGCTGCCGCGAGCGTCGCGACCGCCGTGGAGAACGGCGCCAACGTGATCGTGGCGCCGATGGCCGTGGGCGAACTGGGAACGATGGCGGTGCTCGGTGACCCGGGTGGGGCAGCGATCGGGCTCTGGCAGCCCGGGCTCCACAAGGGCTTCGGGCTGGTGGCCGAGCCGGGGGCGCCCAGTTGGTTCGAGCTGAACGCCCGTGACTACGACGTCAGCCTGCCCTTCTACGCCAAGACGTTCGGCTGGGACCTCCACACCGTCGCCGACGAGGAGGGCTTCCGCTACTCGACCGCCGGCGAGGAGGAGTCCGCCATCGCCGGGCTCATGGACGCCAGCGCGATGCTGCCCGAGGGCGTGCCGCCGAACTGGCAGGTCTACTTCGGCGTGGCCGACACCGACGCGGCACTCGCGAGGGTCGTCGAGCTGGGCGGTCAGGTCGTGATGCCGGCCGAGGACTCGCCCTACGGGCGCATGGCCATCGCCGCTGATCCGATGGGTGCGGTCTTCAAGCTCGTCGCCGACGGCTGACCCCGACGGAACGCCGCAACCGTCGAGGGGTACCGCCTCCGCCTGCCAGCGCCCCCGGCAGGATTCGAACCTGCGGCCACCCGCTTAGGAGGCGGATGCTCTATCCCCTGAGCTACGGAGGCTGGGGCCCCAGTCTCGCGCGAGACGGGACCCCAGCCTCACCGCTGGGGGACGCTCAGGTCTGACCCGGAGTCGGCAGTTCCGGCCCGAACGCCGAACGGTTGACCTTCACCACCTGGCCGGCCTCGGGGATGCCGAGGAACAGACCGGCCAACGACCACGCCGTGGAGTACAGCGAACCGTGGTGGAACTCGAGCCCGACCGGCATCGTCACCGAGGCGTAGGTGCGGGTGCCGTCACGGTCGATCCGGACGATCCGCCCGATGGTCGACGGGTCGAACGGCGGCTCCTCGCCCTCGGCGGGGGGTGCCTCGCCCTCGGGTCCCTCACCAGGTGGCGGCTCCTCGCCGGGCGGCGGGCCGGGGGGCGCACCGTGGATGGCCTCCGACACGTAGACCTCGCCGTGGTCGCCGACGGCCACGCCCGTCGGGCCGGTGAGCCCGCTGATCACCTTCTTGACCTTGGCGGTTCGGGCGTCGAGCACGTACACGCGGCCCTCACCCGGGGCCTCCGCCGAGAGCGTGGAGACGTACAGCGTGTTCCGTGGGCCGTAGGCGAGGCCGGTGGGCACCGAGTCGCAGCCGAGGTGCTCGGGATCGTTGTTCGGCGCACCGGCGCACGGACCGGTGGTCACGAGCGGCGGCACGAAGAACGTCTTCACCCCGCCCTTGCTGTCGATCGACAGCACCGAGTTCGCTCCGGCGTCCGCCACCATGACGTACCGCTTCCAGCTCCAGCTGGGCTGCGCGACCACGTCGAACGGGTTCGAGAGCGCGTCCAGCGGTTCGCCGGTCTCCGGGTCGAACTGCAACTGGCCGTCGGGGTTGTTCGCGAGCTCGTGGGCCAGCAGGTCGGCGAGGGCCTTCGGGGTCTGGCCGACGCGACGTGTGACGTAGACGGTCGAACCGCCGGTCGCTCCCGGTTCCTGCGCCTCGCCGGTCACGAACGCGATCCGACCGTCCACGTCGTCCGCAGCGACGGCGCCCGTGAGGCCGTCGAGGACCGTCCAGGTCTTGCCGCCGCGAGGGTTGATGAGGGTGAGCTCCCCGGTGCCTGGCCCGGAGCCCTGCTGGGTGACGAGCAGGTGCCCGCCGACGGCCGACAGGCCGAAGGGGCCTTCCAGCCCTTCTGCGATGACCTCGATCGGGTCACCTTTCGGCGGTCGGTGGCGGTGACCCCCCTTCCCGTTGCCTCCCGCGAGTGCGGGGGCCGCTGTGAGCGCAAGTGTCGCCACCACGCACAAGCCCGCCAAGGCGCCAATCCGTTGGCTTCGTCGCATCCTCATCCTCCGTTCCGCCCGGAGGCCCGCCGCTCGAGCCCTGAGGGCCGACCTCCTGAACATACGTCCGCACCCCGTACGGCGGGAAGAGCCGATTTCGGACCTGGAACTTCGAGAAGTTCCGTCGGAAAAACGTCGCTTCTGGTCGTAGGGTTGTGGCGTGCCCCGTGCGAATACCGAACCGGACCTCCCCACCGACGGGCGAAGGGCGAGATCGGCCCGCAGCCGGGCTGCTGTGGTCCGGGCGTTCGTCGACCTCGTCGACGAGACGGGCCGACGTCCCACGGTGGAGGAGGTGGCCGCGGCAGCCGACGTCTCGGTCCGGTCGGTGTACCGGCTCTTCCCCGACACCGACTCGCTCGTCGCCGCGGCGGTGGCGGCGCAGGCCGAGGCGATCGGTCCCCTCTTCGAGCTGGACGTCGCACCGACGGCTCCGCTCGAGCAGCGGGTGAGCGAGCTGATCTCGCGCCGCGCCCGCGCCTACGACCGCCTGCGTTCGACCCGCGCCGTGGCGATCGGCCGGCCGGAGGGAGCGGACGTGCTCGACGAGCGCCGGTCCCTCCTGCGACGGCAGGTGGTGCAGCTGTTCGGCAAGGAGCTCGCCAAGCGGAGCGGTGCCGGGCGCAAGGACCTGGTGGAGGCATTGGAGATGGCCACGGGGTGGGGAGCTTGGGATGCGCTGCGGCGCGACCAGGGTCTCTCCGCTGCCCGGGCCCGACGGATCGTGGAGGCAACTGTGCTGTCGCTGCTCGGATCGAGGCGGTTCTGACATGGAGGTGCTGCGAACGCCCGACGAAGCGACAGCCGACCTGCCCGGTTTCCCGTGGCAGTCGAAGTACGTGGACGTCGCGTCCGGTGACGGAGGCACGCTGCGCGTGGCGTACCTCGACGAGGGTCCGGCCGACGGCGAGGTGGTGCTGTGCCTGCACGGCGAGCCGTCGTGGTCGTACCTCTACCGGCACATGATCCCGCCGCTCACCGATGCTGGTCACAGGGTGGTGTGCCCCGACCTGGTCGGCTTCGGCCGCAGCGACAAGCCGGCGAACCGTGAGGACTACACCTACGGCCGCCACGTCGACTGGATGCGCGAGCTGATCGTCGACCACCTGGACCTCCGCGAGATCACGCTGGTGTGCCAGGACTGGGGTGGCCTCATCGGCCTGCGCCTGGTGGGGGAGCACCCCGACCGCTTCGCTCGCGTGGTCGCTGCGAACACGTTCCTCCCCACCGGCGACCGTCCGCTCGGCTCGGCGTTCGAGGCGTGGCGCGACTTCTCCCAGCAGACCGACGTGTTCCCGGTCGGCGGGATCGTGAACGGCGGCTGCACCACAGACCTCCCGCCCGAGGTCATCGCGGCGTACGACGCTCCGTTCCCCGAGGAGGCGATGAAGGAGGGCGCGCGCCAGTTCCCGGTGCTCGTCCCGGCGTCGCCCGACGACCCCGCCTCCGCACCGAACCGGGCCGCATGGGAGACGCTCGAGCGCTTCGACCGTCCCTTCCTCTGCGCGTTCAGCGACAAGGACCCGATCACCGCCGGCGCCGACCGGGTGCTCCGCGAGAAGATCCCCGGGGCACAGAAGGTCGAGCACGTGACCATCGAAGGCGGAGGCCACTTCCTCCAGGAGGACCGGGGCCCCCAGCTCGCCGCGGTGGTCATCGACTTCATGGAGGGCTGAGCCGTGGCGTCACGCCGGCACCGTGTGGTGGTGATCGGCGCGGGGTTCGGAGGGCTGGCAGCCGCGCGCGCCCTCGCCGAGGCACCGGTCGACGTCGTCCTGGTGGACTCTCGCAACCACCACACGTTCCAACCGCTGCTCTACCAGGTGGCGACCGCCGGCCTCGACGGCGACGACGTCTGCTACGCCGTCCGCGGCATCGTGGCCCGACAGCGAAACGCCGAGGTGCGGCTGGGCGAGGTCGCTGCGATCGATCTCGAGGCGCGGGCGGTCCACCTCGCGGACGGCGAGCGGCTGGCCTACGACCACCTCGTGGTGGCGGCCGGCGCGGTCACCGCGGATTTCGGCATCCCCGGTGTGGAGGAGCACGCGTTCGGGATGAAGTCGCTCGAGGACGCCATGGCGATCCGCACGCACGTCCTCTTGCAGTTCGAGCGGGCCGACGCCCGCCCGGAGCTGGTCGAGCAGGGAGCGCTCACGATCGTGATCGCCGGCGGCGGCCCCACCGGGGTGGAGCTCGCAGGCGGCATGGTCGAGCTGTTCCACAACGTCCTCAACAAGGACTTCCCGCACCTCGACACCCGCCGGGCTCGCGTGGTGCTGGTGGAGGCCACCGGCCGCCTGCTGGGCACGTTCGACCCGGAGCTGGGCCAGAACGCCCGTGAGACGCTCGAGAAGCGGGGCGTGGAGGTGCTCGTCGACACGACCGTCGCCGAGGTGACCCCCACCGGCGTCCGGTTCTCCGACGGCCGGTCGATCGACACCGCGACCATGATCTGGGCCGCCGGCGTGCGAGCGCACCCGCTGGCCGAGTCGATGGGGGTCGAGCTGACCAAGGGCGGTCGGGTCGTGACGCGGGACGACCTGTCGGTGCCGGGCCACCCCGAGGTGTTCGTGATCGGCGACATGGCGGGGACCACCGGGCACGGTGGGCTGCTGCCGCAGGTCGCCCCAGTGGCGATGCAGGGCGCACGCCACGTGGCGGAGCAGATCCAGGCGCAGCTGCGCGGCGAGCCGACCACGGCGTTCCACTACGTGGACAAGGGCTCGATGGCCACGATCGGCCGTCGGGACGCGGTCGCCCAGCTCCCCGGAGGTGTGCGCCTCACCGGCACGCTCGGGTGGCTGGCCTGGCTGGGCCTGCACCTCGTGATGCTGATCGGCTTCCGCAACCGGTTGAACGTGCTGGTGAACTGGGCCTGGAACTACGTCACGTACGACCGCGGCAGCCGGATCATCTCGGGGTCCGAGGCAGCCGGGTCACGTCACGACCCCTGAGCGGCGTGACCGGTCCGGCCACCTGAGGCGAGCGGTCACCGAGCGGACTCGTTACTGTCGCCCAGATGTCCAGCACCGCAGAGGGGCGGTGGGCTGCGGCGCGGCTCATCGAGGGGGACGGCTGGCGACCGCTCGGTCACGTGCGGCCGCTCGACGGGATCCGTGGCATCGCCGTGCTCATGGTGATGCTCGTCCACTTCGGCCGGGATCGGTTCAACCTCGCGCTGATCATCGGCCTCGACGCGTTCTTCGTCCTGAGTGGGTTCCTCATCACGACACTGCTGCTGGAGGAGTGGTACCGGCACGGGCGGATCGACCTGAAGGCGTTCTACATCCGCCGCGGGTTCCGCCTGCTGCCGGCGCTGTACGCGCTGCTGGCTCTGGTGGTCCTGGGCGGCGCGGCAGGGCTGTGGGGGTTCAAGCGCGCGCTCGCCGAATCGTTCGCCGCGGCGTTCTACGTGTACCCGGGCGTCCTCGTGCGGGGAGCCGAGAGAGCGCTGCTCGTCCCGCTGTGGTCGCTGTCGGTGGAGGAGTGGTTCTACTTCACGATGCCGCCGCTCCTCACGATCCTCATCCTTCGGAGGCGGTCGGTCACGAACCTCCGCGTGCTGATCGGGGCGATGGCGGCCGCCTATCTGGGTGGCCTGGTCCTGAAGTTCACGATGTCGGATCCCTCCGACGCGGCCCGGGCGCTGATCCAACTGCGTCCGGAGGTGCTGTTCCTCGGTTCGCTCGCGGCGTTCGCCCGTGTCGCAGTGCTGCAACGAGGCACGGAGCGCATCCATCGGACCATCGGATGGGTCGCTCGGCTGGGCGTCTCCAGCTTCGTGCTGTCAGCGCTGTTCGGCACGGCGTACCCCGACTACCGCTACCCGGGCCCCGAGCCCGAGCTGGTGGGCCGCTCGGTGAGCGAGATCACCGACGCCCTGCCGGCGCCGGCCTGGGTGGGCCAGTTCTTCGGTGTGCTCGGCGGGCCCGGCTACCTCTTCGGCATCGTGGGCGTCGCTGCGTTCATCCTGCACACGACGACCTCGACGCCCGACAGCGCTGTGGGCCGGGTGCTCTCGACGCGGCCGCTGCAGTGGGCAGGGGTGCACTCGTACGCGATGTACCTGTACCACTATCCGCTCGAGCACCAGATCACGCCGCGGCTGATCCCGGACTCGCTGGCCTACGACCGCCTCGACGTGGTGCCCGGGCACCTGCTGCTCCACATCGCCGTGAGCGCCGCGCTCACCGTGCTGGCCGCGGTGCTGTCGATGCGGCTCGTGGAGAAGCCGGCGCAGCGGCTGCGGCGGCGGATGTTCCC
>JBIQID010000127.1:0-6309 GCA_044508215.1 Actinomycetota bacterium
TACAGCGTCGCTGGCCGACACCCCGGGATCCCGGCGGCACTCATCGAGGAGCACAACCCCCATGCAGATCACCGACGTCCCCTTCCACGCCGACGTACGCCCCTTGGCGGGAAGCGTGCCCGGGTGGGTGCTCACCCTCTCGGGCGAGGTGGATTCGTCGACATCCCCGGTGCTCCAGGCGAAGGCCGAGGAGCTGATCAGCGGTTCGGCCGGTGCGGTGCTGCTGGTGATGGACCTCAGCCGGGTCGAGTTCGTCGACTCGAGCGGCCTGCGGGTGATCGTCTCGCTCGGCAACGAGCTCGAGTCCCGCGGCGGGCGGTTGGAGCTCAGCGGCTTGTCGGCCGCGGCCCGTCGCATCCTCGAGCTCACGGGGCTGATCGACCGCTACCGGACCGACGACAGCAGCGACGACGCCGCGGACGACGACACGACCTCAGATCCGAGCGACGGTTCCAGCGAGGTTCGGTGAGCACCAAGCCCAACCCACCCCCCCTGCCCACACCTCTCCCTCCACCTTCCGGTCGGCGCGCCCCAACCGAAGCCCGAACTGGACCCGCCGCCCCACCAACAGGCTTCGCTCCCGTCGCCCCCCAGCCTCTCGGGGGGCTCTCTCGCGCCACGTCTCCTGAGGCGTCGGCTCGCGAGCTCCACCAGTCCATCCGGGTCCCGGTCCTCAGCGCCCTGCGGGTCCCCGGCGACCTTGCGCCGGGGAGGACCGGTCCCTGCGCTCCGGTCCCCCCCGACGGAGGTGCGTGGGCATGGGCGCCCACGGCGAGGTGAGCGGATGTTCCCCCGAGCGAAGGCGGCTATACGCCCCAAGGATCGAGTGGCGACCATGACGCAGGACGAGCCCGGCCGCGACTCCCCGAGTGGCACTCCGCGTGACGGATGGCATCTCGACGGCGACCCATCGGTACCATTGCCGCCGATGTCGCCCCGTCACGCCGTGCATCGGTTCGGCCCCGACGATCGAGCACCTGGAACCGCCCGGCGGTTCGCTCGGGCGACGCTGGGAGACTGGGGCCTCGGGGCGCTGTGCGAGACGGTCGAGCTGCTCGTCAGCGAGGTGGTCACGAACGCCGTCGGCCACGCCCACAGCGGCGGCCAGATGGTGATGGCCGAGGTGCCGACCGGTCTGCGCGTCGAGGTCTCCGACAAGGGCGCCGGCGAGGTGGCGCCCCGCAACGCCGGGCCCGAGGACGTGACGGGCCGCGGGATGGCGATCGTCGCAGCGCTCGCAACCCGGTGGGGCGTCCACGAAGGTTCGCCGGACGCCGCCTGGTTCAAGACGGTCTGGTTCGAGGTCGACGTCACCGACGATTCGTCGGGTTCCGTCTCAGTGACCTCGCGGCGAAGCCTGTAGGGTTGCGTCCGATGGATGCAGCCGAGACCCACCTGGACCTTCGGACGGAGACGGGGCCCGATGGGCCGGTCGTCGTGGCGACAGGTGAGATCGACGCTGCCACGAGCGACACGCTCGAGCAGGCGATCATCGCCGCAGCCGGCAGTGGCGACGGCCCCGTGGCGGTCGACCTCGGCGGCGTGTCGTTCATCGACAGCTCAGGCCTCCGCTCGCTGATCGTCGCCCAGCGCGACCTCGGCGACCGCCTCAAGGTCGCCGCAGCCTCCGACGTGGTCGTGCGGCTCTTCGAGGTCACGGGTCTCACCGAGACCCTCATGCCGCCCTCGGCCTGACGCCGCTCCGCCGCCACCGCGCCGCTGCCCCTTCGCTCGACCCGTTCGGGGTTAGGGCCACTCGCGCCACGGGTAGGGGTCGGGTCACACACCCGTGACAGGAGCGCGACATGAGTGACACGTCCTACGGCCACGCCGATCGTCCCCCCACCGAGGAGGAAGAGGACATGGCGGAGCAGGTCGCTGCAGCCGTCGACGTCGACGAGGTCGGCGAGCACTACGAGGAGATGGCCGAGCGAGGGGCCAACACCGAGGGCGAAGGCAAGATCGTCTGACACCAGGAGCTGTGCGCGCCGGTGCCCGCAGGGGCGCCGGGCGTGCGCGAAGATGCGGGCGGCGGTCAAGGCGCCGCACCGCGTGTGCCGTCACCGACCGTGTCGGCACCTGCCCACATCGAGGAGGAACGTGAGCGAAGAGCGACCGGTCGTGGTGAGCTTCCCGCCGGATGTCAGGTACGTGCGGGTGGTGCGGCTCACCACCTCGGGCCTCGCGTCCATGTGCGGCTTCGACCTCGACGCGATCGAGGACCTGAAGGTCGCGGTCGACGAGGTGTGCTCCACGTTGATCGAGCTGGCCGGCGACCGCGACGTCACCGTCAGCCTGCAGATGACCACGCCCCCGGGCCTGCTGGTGCAGGGCCGCGTGCGGGTCGGGGAGGGGCAGCTGGACGAGGTCCGGGCCGACCTCTCCCACCGCATCCTCGACGTGATGGCCGACGAGCACTCGTTCCAGATCGACGACGGCGTCGCCGCGTTCACGTTCTCCCGCACCGTGGACCCGTTGGGTGCCGATGCCTGAATCGCCCTCCGGTGGCTCCATCGACGACGCGCCCGGCCGCGGGGAGGGGTCGCTGTCGTCCGAGGACGGAGCGGTCATCGAGCGGTTCCGGCGCGCCATCGCGTCGGGCGACCAGCGCGAGCGCGACGCGATCGTCGCGGACCACCGCTTCATCGCAGAACGGTGCGCCCGCCGGTTCGCGAACCGCGGCGAGCCGCTCGACGACCTCGTGCAGGTGGCGTCGATCGGCTTGATGAAGGCGGTCGAGCGGTTCGATCCCGAGATGGGGATCCCGTTCCCGGCCTACGCCACCCCCACGATCATGGGAGAACTGCGCCGCCACTTCCGCGACGCCACGTGGGCGATCCGGGTGCCGCGGCGGGCGAAGGACCTCCACGTGCGCATCGGGCCCACGCTCGATCGGCTGCACCAGCTGTACGGCCGTGCACCCACCCCGGCCGAGCTGGCCGCTGAGCTGCAGGTGCCCGAGGAGCACGTGCTCGAGGCCCTCGACGCGGGCGCCGCGTACTCGACGCACTCGCTCGACCAGCCGTCGGTCGGCGGCGACTCGACCGGTGCCGACCGCCTGGGAGCAGAGGACGCGCTCGCCGCGCTGAAGGAGGACCGGGCCGAGCTGGCGTCGCTCCTCGAGTCGCTGCCCGAGCGCGAGCGCAAGATCATCTACCTCCGCTTCTTCGAGGACCGCAGCCAGGCGGAGATCGCCGCCGTGGTGGGCACCAGTCAGGTGCACGTGTCGCGCTTGCTGCGCTCGTCGCTCGAGACGCTGCGCGCAGCCGCCGCCGAGCGGCACTGAGTCCAAGCGCTACGAGCGGACCGACTCGTCGAGCAGGTGCTCGGCCAGGCCGACCAGCTCGAGCAGCCGGCGGGTGGCGTCGGACGGCTCCACGATCATGACCTTCGCCCCGGACCGGCGCGCCCGGTCGTGGATCTGGAGGAACGCCCTCAGCCCGGCCGAGTCGATGAAGCTCAGCCCCGCCGCCGACAGCCGCACGTGTTCGCCGGGTCCGGCCAGCTCGCAGGTGACCGCCACCAGCACGCTCGCAGTCGAGGCGTCGAGCTCGCCCGAGACGTGGACGACCCACGACTCGTCTTCTCGGAGGGTGCGGATGCTGGCCTCCGACCCTTCGTGGGGCGCGCTGCCGTTCCCGGCGTCGGGAAGGCGGATCACCCGCGGTTCGCGGCCCACGTTGGACACCTTCCCATGTCGAGGTGGGAGCAGACCAGCCCCGACGCCGGGGTTTGCCGCCCCGGGGGGCCGGGTAGCAACCGCCCGGGTGGGAACACCTCCCGACGCGCTTTCCCGCGACCCTGCCGAAAGAGGAGCCATGGCCACGAAGAAGACCGCCACGAAGAAGTCGAGCAACACCCGAGCCGCGGCTGCGAAGCCGAACGGCTCCAGCTCGGGCAGCCGCTCCCGCCGCAGCCCGGCTCGCGCCGGCACCGGCACCGCCCGCGACGGCGCTGCCGACCGGGGCACCTACACCGTCCCGGGCGTGAGCGAGGGCGACGCCCGCAAGGTCACCGAGATCCTGCAGGAGCGCCTCGTCGCGCTCATCGACCTCACGTTGACGTTGAAGCACGTCCACTGGAACGTGGTGGGCCGTGACTTCATCGGCGTCCACGAGATGCTCGACCCGCAGTACGCCGAGGCGTCGCAGATGGTCGATGCGGTCGCCGAGCGCATCGCCACGATGGGCGGCGCACCGAACGGCCTCGCCGGCTACCTCGTGCAGAACCGCACCTGGGACGACTACAGCCTCGGGCTCGCCGTGGTCCCGCAGCACCTCGCCGAGCTCGACGTCGCCTACTCGGGTCTGATCGGCGCCCACCGTGCCGCCATCGAGAAGGTGAGCGACATCGACCCGGTCACCGAGGACCTGCTGATCAGCCAGACGGGTCGCCTCGAGATGTTCCAGTGGTTCGTGCGGGCGCACCTCGAGAACGGCGACGGCGAGATCGCCACCGCCGGCTCGGGTCGCCGGGCCGCAGCGAAGGCGTCCTAGCTAGGTCGCCTCGGCGGGTCGCCAGCCCGGGCCCCGCAGCAGGATGCCGAGGCGGTCGCGCCAACGCCGCGTCGAGCGCAGGTCGCGGCCGATCGCCGCGTACTCGTGGAACGCGATCCGCAGCGGGTTGTAGGTCTCGATGTCCTTCGTGAGCCCGTAGACCACCGGTTCGTCCTCCGCCTGGAACGTGCCGAACAGGCGGTCCCACACGATGAGGATGCCGCCGTAGTTGCGGTCGAGGTAGCGCGGGTTCGACCCGTGGTGCACACGGTGGTGCGACGGCGTGTTGAAGACGGCCTCGAACCACCGGGGCAGCTTCCCGATCGCCTCGGTGTGCACCCAGAACTGGTAGATCAGGTCGATCCCCTCGGCGACGAGGATCATCCACGGCGGCACGCCCGCCAGCGCCCAGACCGGATAGAAGAGCAGGTGGGTCCACGGCGTCCACGGCTGACGGAGCGCGGTCGAGAGGTTGTACTTCCGGCTCGAGTGGTGGTTCACGTGGCAGGCCCAGAGGATCCGCACCTCGTGCTCCACCCGGTGCTGCCAGTAGTAGGAGAGGTCCCAGCCCACGATCGCCACGGTCCAGGCCACCCAGTCGGTGCCGAGGTCGAAGAGGCGGAACTGCCAGAGCCAGGTGGCGATGGCGAACACTCCGAGGTTCAGGAGGAACACCGGGAGGGCCGAGCCCACGCCCATGGCGAGGCTGGCGAGCGTGTCGCGCCGCTCGAACCCGAGAGCGGGCCGGGGGTCGCGGCGACGGCGGCGGCGGGCGAGGACCCACATCTCGACGCCCATCAGCGCCAGGAAGGCCGGGATGGCGTAGAGCGTCGGGTCGACCACCTCGGCCGCCAGCAGCGGTGCGTCCATCACGTCGCCTCTCCGGAGATCAGGGCGGGCACGATGCGCTCGAGCACGGCGTCCAGCCGCCGGCGAGCGTCGGGGTCGTCGAGCACCATCGCGTCGAGCACGTGGCCCTGCATCGCGGCGATCGCCAGGTCGACCGCCGCACGGGTGGTGTCGTCGGTGGGGATCCCCAGCTCGTCGAGCAGTCGCCCGCCCAGCTCGGCGATCCGGTCGAGGTGGGCACGCACCACGGGAGCGATGCCCGAGCGGAGCGCCTCGTCGGTGCGGGCGTCGGTGTAGAGGTCGAACGCTGCGCCCAGCCGCTGGTCGGTCATCGCGCTCCACAGCAGGTCGAGGGCGTGGGGGATGGTGCGGTGATCGGGCGGCAGGTCGACGAACCGCTGCTCGTAGGTGGCGCGCAGCTCGTCGAAGAGGTGCTCGCACACGGCGGCGAGCAGGTCGATCTTCGTGGGGAAGTAGCGGAACAGCGCACCCTGGCTGAGCCCGGCGCGGCTGCACACCTCGGTGGTCGTGAAGCCGGCCGACCCGTGCTCCACCAAGGTCTCGAGCGCTGCGTCGAGGAGGGCTCCGCGGGTGGCCGCCCGTCGTTCGGCCTGCGTGCGGCGTGGGGGAGCGGCCGGTCCTGTCGAGGTCACGGGTCCGACGGTACGGGAGAACTTAGAAAGTGACAAGTCACTTTTTACGTCGAGCGTGGCGGTCAGCCGCCGCCGGCGGCTTCGAGGGCTTCGGCGGCAGCCATCCACTCGTCCATGGCGGCGGCGGCACGGTCCTTCGCCTCGCCGAACTCCTTGGCGAGCTGCGTCGCCCGCTCGGGATCTGCGTAGACCTCGGGGTCGGCCAGCTGCCGGTTGAGGTCGGCCACCACCTGCTCGGCGGTGTTGAGCGCTCGCTCGGCCTTCTGCACGCGTGCCCGCAGCGGCTTGATGTCGGCCGACCGCTTCTGGCG
>JBIQID010000127.1:6409-9046 GCA_044508215.1 Actinomycetota bacterium
CCCCGCCGGGGGAGCGGTCGCCTCGGTCGACGCCGTGGCGGTGCCGCCCTGGAAGCTCGGGCTGAGGACCGCCTCGTCCACACCCGAGTGCACCGTGACCCGCCCGTCGCGCACCTCCACCAGGTGGTCGGCCACCGAGCGGATCAGGTGCCGGTCGTGGCTCACCAGCAGCACGGTCCCGGGATAGGCCAAGAGGGCGTCCTCCAGCACGTCGCAGCTGGGGAGGTCGAGGTGGTTGGTCGGCTCGTCGAGGATCAGCAGGTTCACCGGGTTCACCAGGCAGATCGCCAGCGCCAGCCGCGTCCGCTCGCCGCCCGACAGGTCGCCCACGCGGCGGTCGACCGCGTCGCCCGAGAAGCCGAACGACCCCAGCACCGTCCGCAGGTTCCGGCCCTTCGGCTGCGGGCCCGCAGCCCCCTGGAACACCTGCAGCACGGTCCGCTCCAGGTCGAGCGCCTCCACCTGGTGCTGCGCGAACTGGGCGAGGTCCACGTTCGCGCCGAGGCGTGCCGTGCCCTCCTTCGGCCGCAACTCCCCGGTGAGCGTCTTGAGCAGCGTCGACTTGCCGGCGCCGTTCGGTCCGACGACGGCCAGCTTCTGGCCGCGCTCGACCACCAGGTCGACGTCGCGCAGCACGACCGTGCCGTCGTACCCCACGTCCGCGCCCTGCACCTCGGCCACCACCCGGGACGACCGCCGCGGCTCGGGGAACCCGAACCGGGTGACCAGCTCCTCCCGCTCCGGCAGCTCGATGCGTTCGAGCTTCTCCAGCGTCTTGATGCGGCTCTGCACCTGGCGTGCCTTCGTCGCCTTGTAGCGGAACCGCTCGATGAACCGCTCCACCTGGGCGATCTGCCGCTGCTGCTGCGCGGCGGCGGCTTCCAGCTGGGCGATGCGCTCCTCGCGCTGGACCACGAACTCGGCGAACCCGCCCACGTACTCGGCGGTGGTCCCACCCGCGAGCTCGACCACCTTGTTCGCCACGGCGTCGATGAAGTCACGGTCGTGGCTCACGAACAGCAGCGCGCCCTGCGAGTCGCGCAGCGTCTGCTCCAGCCACGCCACCGAGTCCGTGTCGAGGTGGTTGGTGGGCTCGTCGAGCACCAGCAGGTCCGGCTCGGCCAGGAGCAGCCGCGCCAGCGCCGCCCGCATCCGCCAGCCACCGGACAGCTCGGTGAACGGGCGGTCCATGTCGTCCTCACGGAACCCGAGGCCGTAGAGGATGCGCCGCGCCTTCGCCTCCAGGCCGTAGCCGCCGAGCGCCTCGAACCGGCTCTGCGCCTCCCCGTACTGGGTGAGCAACCGGTCGGCGTCGGCCCCGCTCGCGGTCCCCATCGCCGTGGTCAACCGGTCGAGGTCGGCCGCGATCTCCGCGAGGTGCGTGGCGCCGGCGACCACCTCGTCGATCACGCTGCCGGTGGGGCGGTCGGTCAGCTCCTGCGGCAGGTAGCCGATGCGGAGGTCCTTCGGCCGGTGGACCTCACCCGAGTCGGGTGCCCGGTCGCCCACCAGGATCTCGAGCAGCGTCGTCTTGCCGGCCCCGTTCCCGCCCACGAGCGCGACGCGCTGGCCCGCGGCGAGGCGCAGCGACACGTCGGAGAACAGGGTGCGGGCGCCGTGCGACACGCCGAGGCCCGAGGCGGTGAGCATCGGACCAGTCTGTCAGTCGCCTCGTCGGCTCCCTCCAACCGCCCCGCCCCGGCGCTCTCGTGCACCAGACGATCGGAAACCGACGCCCAGGTGCACGAGAACCACGGGGCCCGCAGCCCCGCGGCCCAGCGCGGTCAGGCGTTGTGCAGGCGAGAGCCCAGGCGGGCGAGCTTCGGCTCGCGTTCGGCGCGCCGCTGCCGCATGCGCTCGGCCACCTTGCCGATGCGGTTCACCAGCGTGATGAGCTGTTCCCGAGCGTTCTCCGCCGCGCCCGAGAGGTTCTCGACCGCCGCCACCTTCCACTCCCGCAGCACCACGGGCACGAGGATCTGGCTGTGGTGGGTCGGGATGTCGTAGATCCCCGCGTCGGCGATGCGACGGGCGTGCTCCTTGAAGGCCGGCATGCCGGCGCCGGGCATCTCGAAGCTGCGGACCTGGCGCTCGATCGCCGGCACCATCACCGAGGGGTAGCGCTCGAGAGCCGCGGCCACGAGGTCGCGGTAGAAGAGGAAGTGGTGGTTCTCGTCGGTCGCCACCCGGGTCATCACGTCTGAGCCGGCGTGGTCGCCCAGGAGCGTGCCCGTGTTCTTGTGGGCGATGCGGGTGGCCAGCTCCTGCAGCGAGAGGTAGACGAACAGGTCTGCCACGGTGGGGATCGACGTCGGTTGGAACCCGGCCTGCACCTGCGCCATCCGCGCGTCCTCGAGGTCACGCAGGTCCACCTGGCGGGTCACCGTCAGCCAGTCGCGGATGGCGATCGAGTGGCGGCCCTCCTCGGCGGTCCAGCGGCGGATCCACTCGCCCCACACGTCGTCCATCCCGGTGAGGGAGGTGAGGGCGAGCGTGTAGTAGGGGAGGTTGTCCTCGGTCAGCAGGTTCACGATCAGCGACGACCGCACCGCGTCGGGCAGCTGGAACTCCTCGATGCGCTCGCCGGGGGAGAAGTCGGTGCCTTCGCCCCACGGCACGTGCTCGTGGGGGTACCAG
>JBIQID010000128.1:0-8997 GCA_044508215.1 Actinomycetota bacterium
ATGGGCGGCCACGCGATCCTCTGCCCGAACGTCAGCGTGGGGATCCAGCTGACCGGGTCCGACGAGGCCTCCGGCAACTTCCGGGTCGTCCCCGGGAGCCACGGCCAGTCGCTCCACAACCAGTGGGAGCGGCGCTTCGCCGACGTCCCTGTCGTCGCCATCGACACCGAGCCCGGCGACGTGACGGTGCACGTGGCCGACGTGATGCACGAGTCGCCCCGCCCGGCCGGCGGTGGCGGGCGTCGCACCATGTACGTCACGTACTACCCGCCGACGCTGTGGGACCACATCGGCCCCGGTGAGGCGTTCAACGACCTGGTGCGCTCGCGCACCGAGGAGGTCGCCCGCCTGCAGGGTCCCCGCGCCTGAACCGACCCGCGGCGCGCCGCGGTCGGCTCTCCCCCTGGGTTCAGGGGATCAGGGCTTGAGTCAAGGCCCGGTTCTGCCGATGGCACACCCGTGAACGCTCCGACGCGCGCCGTCAGGTGGCTGCTCGGCGTGGCGGCCGTCGTGGTGGTCGCGCAACACCTCTGGCCCTCCCCGGCCGGCCACCTGGCCCACCTGGTCGTGCAGCTCCTCGGATCGTTCCTGCTGCCCGCCTGGGCCACACGACGCTGGAGAGACGAGCGGTCCGGGTCCATGGCGCTCGTCTCGGTCTACGCCTGGATCACCGCGGTCTGCTCCGTCGCCTGGCCGCTCACGGGGCAGATCAACGGACCGTTGGGCGCCGGCAACCCGTGGGACATCGTCTTCCTCGCCGCGCTGCCCTTGGGCGTCGTGGGCCTCGGAGTGCTGTGCTTCAGCGGGCTGAACCGGACGTCGTGGCTCCGCCTGGCGAGCGATGCGTTCGTCGTGGCATCCGCGATGTTGTTCACCGGGTGGTTGACCTGGTTCGCCGTCCCCCGGCAGACCGGGCAGCTCGACGGCCTGCGGATCGCCTCGCTCCTCCCGTCGTTCGGCTACGTCGCCGCGCTCGGGGTGTTGGCGGCGGTGATGGCGTCCCGCCACGCGAAGCGCGGCCTGGGATGGGTCGCTGCGGCCGCCGGCTCGGCGCTCGTCTGCGACACCGCCGCCGTCCTCGACATGGGGCCGACCGACCAGCCCCACCTGCTGGTGCTGTTGTCGTGGGCGCTCACCCCGTACATGCTCCTGGGCGCGGTCATGACCGTGGGGAGCCAGGAGCCGTCGGGCAACCGTCGGCCCGGCCGCCGGCGAGCGCACGTCTTCGGGTCGATCCTGTTGAACGTCGTGGCGATCGTCGGCCTCCTCGTGCGTGGCGGCTCGCTCGACGACACCGTCGTCATCACCCTCCTCCTGCTGCTCGGCATCGCCGTGGTGGTCAACCAGCTGGCGGTGTCCGCGGAGATCGACGGCTTGCTCTTCTTGAACGAGGAGCACCTGGAACGTCTCCGTGCCAGCGAAGCCCGCTTCCGCACCGCCTTCGACGGCGCCCCGGTGGGCATCGCGATCCTGGAGGACGGCTTGTTCTCCGACGTGAACCCTGCGCTCGAACAGATCGTGGGACGGTCGCGGCGCGAGCTCGTGGGTTCGCCGTACCGGGACCTCGTCAGCGAGGAGACCCTCCCGCCTGCGATCGAGAGCGACTGGAACCTGCTGACCGACGAGACCTCGACACGGTCGGCGGAGGTCCCGCTCGAGCACCCGGACGGCACCACGACCTGGTGCCGTGTCACGGTGGCGCGGAGCGAGGAGACCCCGGCTCCACGGTTCATCGCCATCGTGGAGGACACCACCGAGCGGCGTGCGGCTCGGGAGCGGCTGGCGCACCTGGCCGTGTTCGACCAGCTCACGGGCCTGCCGAACCGCCGCACCTTCGTGGAACGCCTCAACGAGGCGCTCGAGTCGCCTGAGGGGGCCGGCGTGGCCGTCGGCTTCCTCGACCTCGACCGCTTCAAGGTGGTGAACGACAGCCTCGGGCACGCTGTCGGGGACCGGGTGCTCGTGGTCCTCGCGGAGCGCATCCGCGAAGCCCTCGGGGACCGCGGGCTCGTCGCCCGGTTCGCCGGCGACGAGTTCACGCTGCTCCTCCCCGACTGCGATCGCTCGCGGGCCCGGACGCTGCTCGACGAGGTCCGCGCCGCCCTGGCCCAGCCGGTGCCCGTCGGCGACGGCGTGCTCCACCATCCGACCGCGTCGATCGGGGTCTGCTGGTTGCCGGCCGGCGAGGGCGACTCGGAGACCGCGCTCGCCCGCGCCGACGCCGCGATGTACCGGGCGAAGGCGAAGGGCCGCAACCAGATCGACTTCTACGACGCTGCGTCGGACGACGCCGAGGCGCACCTGCGCGTGGTGTCCGACCTCCACCGGGCGCTCGAGCGCCAGGAGCTTCGGGCCCACTACCAGCCGATCGTCGACCTCGCGTCCGGTCGCACCGTGGGCTTCGAGGCCCTCGTCCGGTGGCAGCACCCGCGCCACGGGCTCCTCGCCCCCGCCGCGTTCATCGACGCCGCCGAGGAGTCAGGCCTCATCGTCGAGGTCGGCGGCTGGATGCTGGCAGAGGCGGTGGGACAGCTGCGCACCTGGCGCTCACGCTTCCCCCACGAGTCGCTGACGATCTCGGTGAACGTGGCGGCCAGGCAGCTGACCGAGCCGTTCGTCGACCAGGTCCGCGGGGTGCTGGAGCGGACCGGGGTGGACCCGCGGTCGGTGTGGCTCGAGATCACCGAGACCGCACTCATGGTGGACGTGCGCCAGGCCGAGTCGGTGTTGGCCGGCCTGCACCGCCTGGGGGTGCACCTGACCGTGGACGACTTCGGCACCGGCTACTCGTCGCTGACCTACCTCAGCCGGTTCCCCGTGGACGGCCTGAAGATCGACCGCAGCTTCACCGAGGGGGCCGGTATCGACGCCCAGGCCGACGCGATCTGCGAAGGCGTGACCTCACTCGCGAACGCGCTCGGTCTCCGCACCGTCGCAGAGGGCATCGAGCTGCCGGAGCAGTGGGCTCGACTGCGCTCGTTCGGCTGCCGGTGCGGGCAGGGCTACCTCTTCGGTCGACCCGTCCCTGCGGAGCAGGCGGTCCGCCACATCGGTCGGGTCGCCGGGGCGGAGGAGGCTGTGCTCACTCCTGGACGAGCTCGATGAGGGTGCCGAAGCTGCCCTTCGGGTGGACGAACGCCACCGTCGTGCCCCGGCTGCCCGGACGCGGCTCCTTGTCGATGGGTGTGGCACCAGCGGCGACCATCGCCTCGAGCGCCGCCTTGCAGTCGTCGACGCGGTAGCCGATGTGGTGGAGCCCCTCGCCGCGCTTCTCGAGCGACTTGGCGATCGGTGAGTCGGGCCGCGTGGCAGCAGTCAGCTGGATGTAGCTGTCGGCCACCTTGATGAGGGCTTCCTCCACGCCGTCGCTCTCGACGATCTCGCGGTGCGCGACCTCGGCTCCGAAGGCGTTCCGGTAGTACTCGATCGCGGCCTCGAGGTCACGGACGGCGATGGCGACGTGGTCGATCTCGGTCAGCAGCATGGTCCGCACGGTACCCGCGACCGCCGCCGGTCAGAGCAGTCCGAGCGAGGCGAGCCACTCGACGACCCCCTCGAGCGACCGGTAGTGGTGGCCGGTCCAGCCGTGCGCGATCGCTGCGGCGACGTTGTCCTCCCGGTCGTCCACGAAGCCCACCGTCGAGGCCGGCCGGCCCAGCTCGATGGTCACCCGGTCGAAGACATCGGGGTGCGGCTTGGCCACCCCCAGCCGAGCCGTGTTGAAGATGTGGTCGAACGCGTCCGCGATGCCGTGCTCGACCAGCTCGACCTCGGTCCGGAGGGTGCCGTTCGTGAGCAACGCCACGGTGGTGCCGCCGTGGCGGAGGCGCTCGAGCACCTCGATCGCCGCGTGGTCGAGCACCGCACGCAGCTCCTCGAACTCCCGCACCGCGTCCATGCCGATCCGCTGCGCGAGCCGGTCGGTGAACTCCGGCCAGTCGATCTCGCCGACGACGAGCTGGTTGCCCAGGTCGTCGCCGAACGCGGCGGTCAGGAGTGCGCCACGCTCGAGGCCGTGGCGGTCCTCGAGCGCCGCCTCAGCGGCCCGGTCGAAGTGGCGCAGCACTCCGTCGAGGTCGAAGACGACCGCCTCGATCACGCCCGTCCTCCCGGACCTCGGGGCCCACCGCCCGAAACGTTCCTCCCTGGGCGCAGCCTGCGGCGCCCGGAGAGGAACAGAACGGGGATGGACAGGACTACAGCTCCCCTCGGGCGTGGCGCTGGAAGAGGGTGATCTTGTCCTCGCCGACGCGCTCGCGCTTCTCGGGGTCGGTGATCCCCTGGCCCGCCTCGGGTGCCAGGCAGAGCACGCCGAGCTTGCCCTCGGCCTCGTTGCGGTGGACCGAGAGCGCTGCCTCGCCCACCTGGTCCAGCTCGTAGACCTTCGACATCACCGGCTGGATGCGACCCATGTCGATCAGGCGGTTCATGGCGTAGGCCTCGGCGTAGTTGGCGAAGTGCGAGCTGACGATCCGCTTCAGCTTCATCCAGAGGTGGCGGTTGTCGTACTCGATCATGTAGCCGGACGTGGCGGCGCAGGTCACCACGGTGCCGCCCCGCTTGGCGATGAAGACCGAGGCGCCGAACGTCGATCGTCCCGGGTGCTCGAAGACGATGTCGGGGTCGTCGCCCACCAGCGAACGGACCTTCTTGCCCAGGCGACGCCACTCCGACTCGTCCTGGGTGTGCTCGTCCTTCCAGAACTTGTAGCCCTCGGCCCGGCGGTCGATGGCGTTCTCACAGCCCATGGCGTTGAGCAGCTTGACGCGGTCCTCGCTCGACACCACACCGACCGGCGTGCCGCCGCCGTTGAGGACGAGCTGGATGGCGTAGGCACCGATGCCGCCGGTGGCGCCCCAGACGAAGACGTTGTCGCCCTGCTTCATGCGCGAGGCGTGCTGGCCCACGAGCATCCGGTAGCTGGTCGAGGCGCAGAGCGCGTTGACCGCTGCCTCCTCCCAGGAGAGGTGCGTCGGCTTCGGCATCAGCTGGTTCGCCTTCACGATGCTGAGGTCGGCCAGGCCGCCGTAGTTCGTCTCGAAGCCCCAGATGCGCTGGTTGGCGGCGAGCATCGAGTCGTCGTGCGCCGAGGGGTCCTGGTCGTCCACGTGGTTGCAGTGGACCGTGACGTGGTCGCCCGGCTTCCAGTTGCGAACCGCGGAACCCACGCGGAGCACCACACCGGCGCTGTCGGAGCCCACCACGTGGAAGTCCTGGGCGTGCCGGGCACCCCACATCGACTCCTTGCCGAGGCGGTCGAGGAAGCCGAAGGTCGGCAGCGGCTCGAAGATCGACGTCCAGACGGTGTTGAAGTTGATCGAGCTCGCCATGTTGGCGATGTAGACCTCGTCGGGCGCCAGCTCGGGGAGCGGGACATCGCTGACGTGCAACGACTTGCGAGGGTCCTTGTCCTCGGACGCCACGCCTTCCCACATCTCGGTCTCGCTGCGGAGCACGTGGGCGGCCCGGTAGGCCTCGGGCAGCGGCACGTTCGCCATGTCGTCGCCGGTGGCACCGGCCTGGATGGCTTCGAGGATCTGCTGGGTCGACATGGCCGCGAAGGTTATCCGTGGCCCATTTGGGAGACGAACGAGCCAGACTGGCGCTCGTGGGGGAGCCTGCGACGTTGCGCACGGAGCGGCTCCTGCTGCGCGCCTGGCGCGACTCGGACCTGCCGGCCTTCGCGGATCTGAACGCCGACCCGGAGGTGATGGAGCACTTCCCTGCCACCCTCACCTCCGAGCAGTCGACCCGGACGGCCGAGATCATCCGGCAGCGGATGGAGGCGCAGGGCTGGGGGTTGTGGGCGGTCGAGGTGCCCGGGGTCTCCGACTTCGTCGGGTTCGTCGGGTTGAACCCGGGCGACGAGGCGTTGGGCAGGCCGTGCACCGAGGTGGGATGGCGGCTCGCCCGGAGGTGGTGGGGCCACGGCTACGCGCCCGAGGGGGCGGCAGCCGCGGTCCGCTTCGCGTTCGACGAGCTGGGGCTCGACGAGATCGTGAGCTTCACCGTGCCGGAGAACCTCCGGTCCCGGCGGGTGATGGAGAAGATCGGGCTCGCCTTCTCGGGCGAGTTCGAGCACGTGCGGCTCGCCCGCGAACGGCACCCGATGCGCCTCCACGTCCTCTACCGGGCCGAGAGGGACCGGTGGCCGATTCCTGTTACCCGCGGGTAACCTCGACGCCACGTCAACGGAGACGCCGCCGTCCGGGGGGCGCGACGAGAAAGGGACGTCATGGCTGGAAGCGTCATTCTGAGCGGGGCTCGTACCCCCATCGGCAAGATGTCCGGGGCGCTCTCGGGCTTCAGCGCGTCGGACCTCGGCGGCATCGCGATCAAGGCCGCCCTCGAGCGGGCCGGCCTCAGCGGCGACCAGGTCGACTACGTCTTCATGGGTCACGTGATCGGCGCCGGCGCCGGCCAGATCACCGCCCGCCAGGCCGCCGTGGCCGGTGGCATCCCCATGTCGGTCCCGGCGACCACCGTGAACAAGGTCTGCCTGTCCGGCATGAACGCGATCATGCTCGCCGACATGCTCATCCAGAGCGGCCAGGCTGAGATCGTCGTGGCCGGCGGCATGGAGTCGATGACCAACGCGCCGTACCTCCTCCCGTCGGGCCGCTCCGGTGCGCGCTACGGCCACACCGAGCTGCAGGACGCCATCGTCACCGACGGCCTGTTCTGCGCCTTCGACAAGGTGGCGATGGGCGCCGGCACCGAGAAGTACGCCGAGGCCGAGTCGTTCGGTCGTGCCGAGCAGGACGAGATGGCCGCCGCCAGCCACGAGCGCGCCGCTCGCGCCCAGAAGGACGGCCTGTTCGACCAGGAGATCGTCCCCGTCGAGATCCCGCAGCGGAAGGGCGACCCGGTGGTCTTCTCCGCCGACGAGGGCGTCCGCGCCGAGACCACGATCGACAGCCTCGGGAAGCTGCGTCCGGCGTTCGCGAAGGACGGCAACATCACCGCCGGCAACGCCAGCCAGATCTCCGACGGCGGTTCCGCCACGGTCATCGTCAGCCGCGCCGTCGCCGATCGCCTGGGTGTCCAGCCGCTGGGTGAGATCGTGTCGAACGGTCAGATCGCGGGCCCCGACGCCTCGCTCCTGACCCAGCCGTCTCGTGCGATCAAGCAGGCCGCCGACCGTGCCGGCCTCGCCATCTCCGACATCGACCTGTTCGAGCTCAACGAGGCGTTCGCCGCGGTGGGTCTCGCAGCGACGGCCGACCTCGGCGTGTCGAGCGACATCGTCAACGTGAACGGCGGCGCCATCTCGCTCGGGCACCCGCTCGGCATGTCGGGCAACCGCATCGTGCTGACGCTGCTCCTCGAGCTCGCCCGCCGTGGCGGTGGCACCGGTGCCGCCGGCCTCTGCGGTGGCGGCGGCCAGGGCGACGCCCTGATCGTCAAGACGGTCTGAACCTTCGATCCGCGGGAGCCGGAGTGCCGCTTCCCCTCGGGGAGCGGCATCGAGGCTCCCGCGAATCGCGTCAGCGTTCGACGACGCGGCGGCCTTCGAGGGCCCGGCCCAGGGTCAGCTCGTCGGCGTACTCGAGGTCGCCCCCCACGGGAAGACCCGACGCGATGCGGCTGACGACGAGGCCCGGCACGTCGAGCACCCGGGTGAGGTACAGCGCGGTCGCCTCGCCCTCGATGTTCGGGTTGGTGCCGAGGATGATCTCGCTGACGCCCTGCTCCCCGACCCGGGTGAGCAGTTCCTTGATGCGCAGCTGGTCGGGGCCGACGCCCTGCAGGTGGTCGATCGCTCCGCCCAGCACGTGGTAGCGGCCCTTGAACTCACGGGTGCGTTCGATCGCCACGACGTCCCGCGGCTCCTCCACCACGCAGATCACCGTCTGGTCGCGGCCGGGGTCGGCGCAGATGCCGCACAACGGCCCTTCGGCGAGGTTGAAGCACTGTTCGCAGAACGTGACCCGCTCGCGGGCGGTGGCCACCGCGGAGGCGAGGCGAGTGGACTCCGCAGGGTCCGACTTCAACAGGTGGAAGGCGATTCGCTGCGCTGACTTGGGGCCGATGCCCGGCAGTCGGCCGAGCGCGTCGACGAGGTCCTGGATGGGTGCGGCGTAGTCGGCCATGTGTCAGGGACCGCTGTCCCCCGGGAGCGGCTTGCCCTCCACCTCGATCTCGCCGAAGCCACCGAGGGCACCGCCAAGACCGGACGCGTCGAGCCCGGCGAGGGGTGACGCGGAGGCCTGCAGCTCGGTGACCTGCGCCGCCACGTCGTGGAGGGCGGCGAGGACGAGGTCCTCGAGCATCGTCAGGTCGTCGGGGTCGACCGCGTCGGGGTCGACGGTCACGGACGTGAAGCGGCCGTCGCCGGTGGAGGTGATGCGGACCAGGCCGTTGCCGGCCGACCCTTCCACCTCGGTCGTGGCGAGGTGCTGTTGGGCTGCGGCCATCCGCTCGCCCATCTGCTGGGCCATGCCCATGAGCGAGCCGAGGTCGAACTGCGGGCTGTCGTCGGTCATCGTGTCTCCTCGTCGACGAGGGTGGCGCCGGGGAACGCCTGGCGGATCCGTTCCAACCCGCTGGCCGCGGGTGGAGGGGCGTCGTCGAGCTCGGCCACGTCGACCAGCTCCTCGCCCTCGTCGTCGTCCTGGGCCGACGTGCCCGCGCCGGAATCAGGCCGGGAGCCGCCGCCACCGCCTCGAGGCGCCTCGGCCTCGTCGACGAGGTGGATCGTGACGGGCGAGCGGACCACGTCGGAGAGCGCCGCCTCGACCTGCGCCCTGCTCTGCTCGGCGCGGGCGCGGGTGGGGGCGTTCGCCATCGCGATGGTGACGGTCGAGCCCTCGACGGAAGCGAGCCGGCCGTTCGCATAGATGGCTCGGGTGGCGCCCCGGAGCACCGACCCGAGGACCTGGTCGAGCGCCTGCTTCGCGCCCTCCATGGTGAGCGCGCCGCCACCAGGCGTTCCCCCGGCGGCAGGTGGCTCGGCGTTCGCAGCGGAGGGCGAAGCCGGGGCCGGAGCGCTCGGTG
>JBIQID010000129.1:0-8811 GCA_044508215.1 Actinomycetota bacterium
GCGCTCCTCACGCTCGGCCTTCGCCTCGAGGTACGAGGCGTAGCCGCCCTCGTGCACGTGGATGCGGCCCCGGTCGAGCTCCACGATCCGGGTCGTCAGGCGGTCGAGGACGTGGCGGTCGTGGGTGACCAGCACCAGACCGCCGGCGAAGTTGGCGAGGTGGTCCTCGAGCCACGCGATGGCATCGACGTCGAGGTGGTTCGTGGGCTCGTCGAGGATCAGCAGGTCGGCGGGCGCGCACAGGGCCGCAGCGAGCGCCACGCGCTTCGCCTGGCCCCCCGAGAGGGTCGACACATCAGCGTCGAGGTGTTCCCCCATGCCGAGGCGATCGAGCACCGAATCGCTCTCCCACGTGCCTCCGGCTGCCTGGCGGACCGTGCCCGCCGGCAGCGCCGGGTCCTGCACCAGCGTCGACACCCGGACGTCGCGCCCCGTCCGCACGGTGCCGCTCTCCGGCTCCTCGAGGCCGGCGAGCACCCGGACGAGGGTGGACTTGCCGCCACCGTTGATCCCGACGATCGCCAAGCGGTCACCGGTCGACACGGTGAGCGACGCATCGACGAAGAGGTCCTTGGTGGGCCGGCGGGCGGTGACGCCCGCGACGTCGACGAGGATCATGCGACCGCGAGGATCACCCCTGCGAGCGCATCTCCGCCAGTCGCTCGTCGAGCCAGCGGTCCATCTCGGCGCTCGGGCGACCGGTGTTGAACCACACGTGCGCCAGGAACCCGTGCCCGATGGGGCTGCCGCCCTGGCGTGCCGCCCCCCACGTGTCGAACTGCGAGGCGCCCGAGCCGTCGGCCGGCCACCGGTCGACCACCCGGATCCCGGGGGCGTCGTGGTAGGTCGGGGCCACGAGCGGCAGGTCCATCAGTCGGACCATGCGCATGCTCGACGTGTTCGGGACGATGCCGTCCTGGTCGCCGTAGACCAAGAAGAAGGGTGTGCCGTTCTGGCGGATCCGCTCGATGAGGTACACGTTGTCGGCCCGGTCCAGGAGCATCCCCGCCGCCCCGACGAGGGCGTGGGCATCCCCCGCCGTCGACCCCCACGGCGCGATGCCGGAGAACAGCGGCCAGAGCAGCGAGTGGAAGATCGTGTCGACGATGCCCGTGCCGCCCACCTGCACGAAGGCGCCGTCCAGCTCGGGGGCCAACGCCACGAACGACGCACCGAGGAAGCCGCCCATCGAGGTGCCCTGGTAGATCACGTGGCGCGTGTCGAGGTCCGGCACCCCGTTCCCGAACGCGTTGAACCACCAGTTCCGCACGGGGTGGAGGTCGATCGAGGCGAAGCTCGTCTTCACCGCCTGCAAGAGCGACAGGTTGTCGAGGATGCCCTGCAGCGGCATCGACGCCATCCGCCCGAACCGGTAGGGGGTGGCCAGGTCGGTGAGGTAGCCGCCCTCGGCCCACCATCGGGACCCGTGGTTCGGGATGTCGATCGCCACGGTCGCGATGCCACGTCGGGCGTTCGTGGCAGCAACCGTGAGCATCGTCTCTCGCTGCACCGCCAGCCCGTGGCCGTAGATCGCCACCGGCGCCCCGCTCCGCGAGGCGGGGTACTCCGGCAGGAGCAGCATGAAGTCGATCCAGTGGTGCCGCGGCGTGATCGCATCCCCGCGGGGGATCACACCGTTCTCGTCGCGGAAGTCGGTGACCCGCACCTTCCCGGTGACCACCTGGGGAGCCCCCGGCACCCACGAGGGGCTGACCCACAGGTCCTTGACGGGGTGCTCGTCCGCCCGGACCATCGCCGCCATGCGGTCGATGTCGTCGGTGACGTCAGCTTCGCTCCGCACCACGAACGAGGTCGCTGCGAGCACGTTCCGCTGCGGCAGCTCCGGGAGCGCCGAGGCGATCTGGGACCGGAGGCGGCTGGCCGACAGGCGGTCCTCCGAGGTGGCGGCGAGCAGCGGGTCGAGGCCGGGACCGGGCCGGATCGGGGCGTCGCCAGGTCCACGGAGCTGGTCGGTGAGCACGGCGAGGTAGCGGCCGCCGTAGCGGAACCGGTCCCTCGGGAACCCCACGACGATGCGGTCCTTGGCCCACAGCCGCTCGGCGTCCCGGCTCACCTCGACCTTCATGGGGACGCGGGCGCCCGTGTCGAGGTCCACCACCACGAACGCCTCGCCACCGTCCACCGGCAGGGACTGCGGGTCGGCGACGTCGGGCAGCTCGAAGATCACCGGGCTGAGGACGCTGAAGCCGTCGGCGTCCCCGTACGCGTCGTCGACGGAGGCCCCGGGACCGAACTGCTCGAGGAGCGCGTCGGGCAGGATGTCGGCAGGGACGTCGACGCGGTACCCGGTGGCGGAGGTGGGATCCGGCCGGAGGTACTGCTCGGACGGATACGGCAGGAGGCATGACACCACCGCCTGGCTGTTGCAGGAGTGTCCCGCTGTCGCCTTGGCGCCCGGGACCGCCTGGATCGACGGCGTGGCCGCGGCCCGGCGGCCGGGCTTCTGGACCGGGCGGTTGCTGGCACCGGCGGGGACCGAGGTGAGCCCGATCACGAGCGCGATCGCCGCGCATCCGAACGTCTTCCACCGCCGCCCTGGAGCCACCCTCGTCCCCCTCCGTCGCCTGGCGGGACGGTACCAACAGCGGATCGGCGCGGCCCAGCCCCCGCCGTGGGGAGCGCTCCCCTCGGCTCAGCCGCCTCCCGCCGGGGCGAAGCCGTTCCGCTCGCGCCAGACCGACTCCCACGTGGCCAGCAGCTCGGGCCCCAGGAACTCGGACACCACGCTGTTGTCGGGGGACCAGTCGTAGTGGGACCCGTCGTCTCGGAACGCGGGGTCGTTGCGCCGGGGCTCCATCCACGCACCGAGGTCCACCAGGCGAGCCACCTCGGGCCGTGCGGCGACCACCTCGCGGATGATCTCGTTGAGGCGCGCGACCCGCTCCGGGAGGTGGCTGCGGCGCTGATCCCGGGTGCCCTTGTGCTGCAGCTCGTCGCTGTAGGGGGCGAGCGTCAGCCACACGACCACAGCGCCGGACGAGGCGAGCACGTCGGTCGCGGCCAGCAGCTCGGAGCGCAGGTAGTCGTCGTAGACGGGGTCGCCCACGTGGGTCCACGTCGAGGAGCCGGGCAGCCGCCGGTCGACCAGCTCCCACTGACCGGCGGTCACGACGGCCAGGTCCGGGCGACCGGCGGCGACGGCAGCGCCCCACTTCTCGGGCCACTCCTCGCACGGTCCCGCGAGCGACTGGACCCCCTGGAACCGGCGGTCCCCGCCGCGCCCGATCCCGCACCCCAGCTCGGTGATGCCGTCCACGCCGAAGATCAGGCCGCTCTGCTGCTCCCACCCGGCGAGCACCAGCGCGAGCGACAGCGCCACCGAGTCGCCGAACACCGCGATCCTGGGCACCGGCGGGTCGGGCACCACCGTGGTGGCGGTGGCGACGGTCGTCGTGGTGGCGTCGGGCCGACCCTCGCGCAGGGCTTCGATCCGGTCCTGGGCGCTCTCGGCGTCGAAGGCGCCGACCTCCCGGCCCTCCGTCCCGAGCGCCAGCGTGCCGGCGACGAGCGCCACGGCGACGGGAACCGCGAGGACCGCGGGCCGGAGCGCCCCCACGCGGAGCAGGCCGCGCCCCGAACGGATCGGCTGCTCCACCCAGTCAGCGGAGAGCTGGGCCAGCACCAGGGCGAGCCCGACCACGAGGGCGAAGCGGGGCGCCGGATCGAGCCCCGTCCGCTCACGGTCCAGCCACACGAGGAGCGGCCAGTGGAACAGGTACACGCCGTACGACACACGCCCGAGCCAGCGGAGGGCCGACGCCGCGCAGAGGGCGCGCAAGGGGCCGGTCGGGAGGATGACGGCAGCGATCATCGCCACGCTGCAGAGCGACTGGAGCACCAGGCCGCCACCTGTCACGAAGCCTGACGACTCCTCGACGGCCACCCACAGCAGGAGGGAGACGGCAGCGCCCACCACCCCGAGCGACGCCACGGCGGTCCTGACCGGCCACGAGCGGGCGAGCGCCCGGCGCACCCGGGGCCGGGCCACGGCGATCGCGAGCAGCGCCCCTGCGAGGAGCTCCCCCAGGCGGGTGTCGGTCCCGTAGTAGGTCCGGTCGGTCGACAGGTCGAGCACCAGCGGCGCGGACCACGAGATCACCACGAGGGCGCCGAACACCAGGGTGAGCAGGCGACGCATCCCGCGTGTGATGCCGACCAGCCACGCGACGAGCAGCGGCACCACCAGGTAGCACTGCTCCTCGATCGAGAGGCTCCAGTAGTGGAGGAGCGGGGACGGCGTCTCGAACAGCGCGCCGTAGCTCTGGCCGTCGACGAAGAACCGCCAGTTGGCCACCTGCGCGAACGACGCGAGGAGGTCCCCCTTCACGGTCGACACCTCGTTCGCGGTGCCTGTGACCCAGACCACCAGGAGCACCAGGCCGAGGGTCATCCAGGCAGCCGGCAGCAGCCTCCGGAACCGGCGCGTCCAGAACGCACGGAGCGAGATCGAACCGTGGTGTGCGTGCTCGGCGAGGAGCAGCGAGGTGATGAGGAAGCCGGAGAGCGTGAAGAAGAGCGAGACGCCGAGGAACCCGCCGGTCATCCACGGCCAGTCACCGTGGAACAGCACCACCGCGGCGACCGCCAGCCCCCGCAACCCGTCGAGGCCGCCGAGGTGCGTCAGCTTCCCCTGATCGCCGAACGCCAGCAGGTCGCGAGAGCGGGCGGCGGACGACACGGCTCCATTCTGTCGCCATGCCTTCGCCGTAGGGTTCAGCCCATGTCGGAACACGTGACCACCACCACAGTCGGCGACGTCGCCGTCGTCTCGGTCGACGACGGCAAGGCGAACGCCTTGTCGTTCGAGCTCATCGACGCGCTCTCCGGGGCCCTCACCGCCGCCGAGGGCGAGGCGAAGGCCGTCGTGGTCGTGGGCCGGGAGGGGAAGTTCTCAGCCGGGTTCGACCTCTCGGTGATGACCGGCGGCGTCGACGGCGCACGGCGGCTGCTCGCCAACGGGGCGCTCCTGGGCCTGCAGGTGTACACCCACCCTCTGCCGGTGGTGTTCGGGGTCACCGGTCACGCACTCGCCATGGGCGGCATCCTCACCACCGCCGCCGACTACCGGGTCGGCGCCCAGGGCCCCTTCAAGATCGGCCTGAACGAGGTGGCCATCGGCATGCCGGTCCCCTCGTTCGCGGTGGAGCTGTGCCGCGACCGCCTCACGCCCACCTGGTTCACGCGCTGCGTCCAGCACGCGCACATCTGCTCGCCCGACGAGGCTGCAGCAGCCGGGTTCCTGGACGAGGTGGTCGCCCCGGAGGCGGTCCGTGACCGGGCCGTCGAGGTGGCTCAGCGCCTCGCCGACACGGTGCACCCGGTCCCGTTCAAGGTCACCCGCACCAACGTGCGCGGCGCCCTGGCCGACGAGCTGCGCGCCAACCTCGAGGCCGACATGGCCCTCTTCGACATCTCGACCTGACCGCCCTCCGGCGGATCGGGGTCAGTAGTCCAGCTCGAACCTCGGGGTCGCCGCGCACGGCTCACCGTCGCACGTGTCGATGATCCGGCCGTCGGGACGGAAGAACGCGTCCTTCTGACGGATCGTGCCCGGCTGCCGGCGCGGGTCCTCGTGGGGGTCCGCGCAGGTGCGGGACTGCTTCGCCTCGTCCTCGGAGAGCGCTCCGCACTCGCGGTCCCAGGCCTCGCCCGTGCGCGGGGTCGTGTTCGTGGCGGGCGGCGGGAGCGTCCCGGTGTCCCAGTAGACGAGCGCCGAACCGTCGAAGGGGTACTCCTCGATCGGGTCGAGGCCCCAGAACGGCTTCGCGTCGGGGTGGCGCCCCTCGGCGAGCGCCGGGGTGCGGAGCTTCGCCCCGATCGTGCGGGCCTCCACTTCGGCTGCGACCTGGGCCACCTGGTGGTCGCCGAACGCCACGTCGAGGATCACCTGGTGCTCCGGTGAGCCGGGCAGGGGGTCGTCGGTGAGGTGCTGGGCGTAGCCGCTCGTCTCCCCGCGGTCCCACAGCATCTGCAGGACCCCGTAGATGATCTGCTGGTCGACGCGGTCCGGGTACGCCCCGTTCAGGACAGCGAAGTAGGTGTCGAAGTCGACGCTGCGGTTGAGGAGCAGGGAGTAGTTCATCCCCGGCACGCCGAGAACGGCCTTCTTCCAGTCGGTCGCCACCGCTGTCGCGGCGCCTCCGATGATGCCGCCCTGGCTGTTGCCGTCGTAGTACGCCTCGGTCCCGTCGATCACGCTGGAGCCGTCGGCCGCCTGGAACGCAGCGTCCGACCCCAGCCCGTCGTCGTGGACCATCAGCCGGGCGAGGAAGAGGGCGTGGAGGATGCCCTGCTGCGAGCGGTCGGCGAGCGATGGGAACTTGGTGATGTCGCCCAGGATCGTCACGGCGTTGCCCACGTCGTCGCGGGACATCCCGATCCAGTCGGTCGCGCAGTACACCATGTTGTTCGTCGAGGCGATCTTCGCGACCTGGGAGTTCTCCACCTCGGTGCGGGAGCCCAGGAGGCCGTGGCCGTAGATCACGGGACGGGCCGAACCGGCGCCGCCGTCGAGGGCGGCCTGCGGGACCTGGCACGAGAAGCTCGCGGTCAGCGCCGAGCCGCTGAGCTCGGGCAGCCAGTCCTCGTCCCGCTGGAGCGTCGAGCCCGGAGCGCCGTCGCCGGTCATGAAGCTGGGCACTTCGAAGGTCCCGCGCACGAGGCGCGCGATGCCGGGCTTCAGGTCCGCCGTGACGACCTCGTCGACGGTGAAGGCGGGGGCGTCGTCGCCGAGCTGGTCGAACGCGGTGTCCCGCATGTGGACCATGGGGCCGCTCAGGCTCTCCTGGGTGATCACCGGGAAGTCCCAGGCGAGGGTGAGCTGCTCGCGCTCCACACCGGCCTCGCCGAGCGCCGACAGCACCTCCTCCATGGCGTCGCGTCGCTCTTCGATCCCGTCGATCTCCGTGGAGAGGTTGTCGCGGTAGGCACGGAACGCGAGCGAGGCCTCGATGTCGGCACCGGAGGTGTCCTTCAACCCCACGAGGCCCACGGCGACCCGGTGGCCCTCGGGGAGCGCCTTCGCCGGGCGGAGGATGAGCAGGCGGTGCTCGTCGTCGGGGGCGCCTGCGTCGAGCTCGGCCCAGTGCGGCAGCCGCTCACCGGTGTCGAGGTCGAGGAGCACGGAGGCCGACGACGGCTCCATCGACTGCCCGATGTCGCCGATCGGAGGCAGGCCGGAGGCCTCCGGGTCCACACCCGGGACCTTGGTGAGGATCGGGGTGACCGGGCTGAACCCGTCGTTGCGGTTCCAGACCGCCGGGTCGAGGGTGGTCCCGTCCGTGTTGGCGAGCTGCCCTTCGGGCAGCGCGACCCGGACCTCTTCCCCGGTCCCCTCCGTGAAGTGGCTCGAAGGGAACGGAAGGAGGCAGCTCGCCGTGTCGAGGACGTCGCACGGCCCGGCCTCCTCGACGAGGGCGGCGAGCGCTTCGGCGTCCGCGGCGCCCATCGGGGTCGCCTCGGGCGCGGCGGCGGTGGTGCTGGTGCCGGCGACGTCGTCGCCGGAGTCGCTGCAGCCGGCCAGCGCGAGCGCCGCGACGATCAGCGCAGCGGCGAACCTCCACGCAGTCCCGTCATGTCTCCTGCCACTTCGCTCCACGGCGATCGTCCTCCCCTGTGCGTTCGAACACGCACGGAGAGCATCGCGCAGACCGCGCCGTCGACCGGATGACCCCCGCCGCAGCCTCAGCTGCGGAGGTGGCGGCCGCAGTGCGGCCAGGCACGGGACCCGCGCCGCTCGTAGAGGAGGCGCGCTCGCATGTCCTGCTCCTCCGGCGAGGCAGCCCTGGGGTCGCCGGTGCCGCCGACCGACTGCCAGGTCCGGAGGTCGAACTGGTAGGCGCCCCGGTAGCGACCGCTCGGCGACACGGCGGCGTAGTTGCCGCTCGACTCGCACTGGCGGAGCCTCGCCCACTGCTCGTCGGACGGGCCGGTGCCCGCCGCCGAGGGACGCATCCCCGCCGCCATCGGTGCCGGAGCGGCCTGGGCGACCGCGGGGCTGGGAGCGACCGGCGGCGTAGGTGTCGGCGCCGAGGTGGGAGCGACGGACCGCGCTGCGGCGGCCCGGGCGGCGACCGCCCGCGCCTGGCGAGCCTGTGCCACCGCCCGCTGGGTGTCGGCCTCGTGGGCGGACGCCTGGGCGAGGTCGATCTGAGCCGTCTCGATCTCGTGGTCGACGCGCTCGATCCGCTCCCCCAGGGCCACCAGCTTCGGCTCGTTCTCGTCCTTCAGGCGCTGGTACGCCTCGGCGGCGTCGACCGCGTCCTGCGTGCCGGCGGAGAGGATCACCGTGCGGATCGACGCGTCGGTCGGGCCGGCGGAGTTCAGCACCCCCACCAGGCGGTCGGCGCTGCCGGCGGTGGTGTAGGCGTGCACGGCGCGCTCACGGGCCAGCCGGCGCGCGTCGGCGAGCGACCCGGCGATGTTGACCGAGTCTCCGGACAGCGCCTGCAGGGCGACTTCGAGCTCGGCGCGCTCGCCGAGCAGCTTGGCCAGGCGCGCCTCGGCGGTCACCCGCGCCGCGGTGGCGGCGCGCAACCGCTCCTCGGCGGAAGCCACCTGGTCCGGTGCGGCACCCGCCGCTGCGAACCCACCTGCGACCAGCGCCACGAGGGCCGACGCGATGACACGGCGGCCGGCACGCAGGGCCGTGGAGCGGTGGGATCGTGGTCGGTCGGCAGGATGCATGGTGGAGGGATCGCAGCCCCCGATCCCCCTCGTTGGGGGGCCGACGGCTCCGCGCATCCTTCCACGTCGTCACGTGATCGCAAAAAAGTGAACGATTTCTCGCTA
>JBIQID010000130.1:0-4910 GCA_044508215.1 Actinomycetota bacterium
CGGCGGTCTCGTCGACCAGCCGGACGAAGTCACCCGCGAAGTCGGCGTCGGGACCGACCTCCATGCAGGTGCGCATGGCCGCACCGAAGAGCGACGTCACCACGAGCGCCCAGGCGGACGGGCGGGGGTCGCACTCGGCGGAGCTGCCGAGGCGTTCGGCGACGAAGTCGACCACCGCGGTGGTGAAGCGGCGCTTCATCGGCGACTGCTCGTGCGGCGGGGCCACGTGCTGCTCCTCGGCCACCCGGAAGCCCCACCGGAGCTGCTCGCGGTACTCCATCATCGATGGCGCGATCTCGTGGAGCACCACGATCAGCGAGCGCAGCGGGTGCTCGTCGACCGGCCGGAGGCCCAGGCCGGCGAAGACCTTCTCCTGGATCTCCTCGATGCCGGCGAAGAGCACCGCTTCCTTCGTGGGGAAGTAGCGGAAGAAGGTGCGAGGGGCGACGTCGGCTCGCTCGGCGATCTGGTCGACTGTGGTCTCGGCGAAGCCCTGCCGATCGATCAGCTCGCGGGCAGCAGCGAGGATCGCCGCCCGGGTGGACGCCGTCTGGCGCTCACGGCGCGACGGAGCGTTCGCTGTTCCGGCGACCTCCTGGTCGAGCGCGGCCTCCGCTGCTGCCATGTGACCGATGCTACCGGAGATCCGGTTGATGTCAGGACTGACATCTGTCACTCTTGCCATCCGGCAGTCCTGCCAGTTGTCTGGTCTGCCACGAAGCACACCCTCCCTCCCCCGGAGCTCCCCCCTTGGACCTCGCATCCGCCCCTTCCTCCTCGGCCGCCCCCACGGCCGACTTCGACCCTGCCTCGGCCGGCATCGACCCCGACGTGTACCGCCGGCGCTGGTGGTCGCTCGGCGCGCTCTGCCTCAGCCTCCTGATCGTGATGATCGGCAACACCACGCTGAACGTGGCGCTGCCGATCCTGAGCGAGGAGCTGCACGCCACCAACAGCCAGCTGCAGTGGATGGTCGACTCCTACGCCCTGGTCTTCGCCGGGCTCCTCTTCGCTGCGGGCAACCTCGGTGACCGCTACGGCCGCAAGGGGATCCTCCAGCTGGGCCTCGCGCTCTTCGGCCTCTCGACGGTCTACGCCTCGTTCATGGCCGAGACCGCCGGCGAGCTGATCGCCTCCCGCCTGGTGATGGGCGCCGCTGCCGCGATGGTGATGCCGGCGACCCTCTCGATCATCACGAACATCTTCCCGCCGCACGAGAGGGCGAAGGCCGTGGCGATGTGGGCCGGGATCAGCGGTGGCGGTGCCGCCATCGGCCCGCTGCTCAGCGGCTTCGTCCTCGAGCACGCCGAGTGGAACGCGGTGTTCGCCGTGAACCTCCCGTTCATCGGCCTCGCGCTGCTCCTCGGGGCGTTCCTGGTCCCCCGCTCCCGCGGCGAGCACCACTCGAAGCTCGACGTGATGGGTGGCCTGCTGTCGGCCATCGGCCTCAGCACGGTCGTCTACGCCATCATCGAGGGCCCGACCCACGGCTGGCTGTCGCCCGAGACCCTCGCCGTGGCCGCCCTCGGCCTCCTCTTCATCGCGGCCTTCATCGCCTGGGAGCTGCGCTGCGAGCACCCGATGCTCGACGTCCGCCTGTTCCGCATCGGCGCGTTCGGCGTGTCGGCGCTCGCCCTGACGCTCGTGTTCTTCGCCCTCATGGGGATGTTCTTCTCGATGAGCCAGATGCTGCAGCTCGTCTGGGGCTACTCGCCGCTCGAGTCGGCGGTCCGCCTGCTCCCCATCTCGTTGGCGATGATGCTGGCGGCGCCAGCCTCGGCGAAGCTGGCCGAGCGCTTCGGCAAGCGCCGGGTGGTCGCCGTCGGCATGTGGGTGGTCGCCGCAGGTGTGGGGTCGCTCGTGTGGCTCGACACCACCCCCGACTACCTGCTCCTCGTCGCAGGGCTGTTCGTGATGGCGTTCGGCATGGGCATCGCGATGTCGCCGACCACCGACCTGCTCATGTCGGCGGTGCCCCGCGAGCAGGCCGGCATGGGTTCCGCCATGAACGACACCACCCGCGAGCTGGGCGGCGCCCTGGGCGTGGCGGTGTTCGGCAGCCTCCTCGCCTCGCAGTACACGGCCGGCCTGCGTGACATCCTCCCGTCCATCCCCGAGGCCGCCCGCACCGCGGTGGGCAACTCGCTCGGCGGGGCGCTGGCCGTCGCCGGCCAGGCAGGCGAGCAGGGACAGGCCCTCGCTGCCGTCGCCCGCGACTCGTGGATGGACGGCTTCCGGCTGTCCCTCGGCGTCGGCGCCGGCGTGATCGCCGCGGCCGGCCTGGTCGCCTGGCTGCTCCTCCCCGACCAGGCACACGACCTCAGCCAGCTGGACCCGGCAGACGGCATCCCCGAGGACGGCCACCTCGAGCCGGAGCTGGTCGCCACCACCGCCTGATCGCAGCGGCTCCGAGGTCCCCCTCCCCCCGAACCGCCTCCCGGACGCCATCACCGCAGCGCCCGACGCCGGCAGGTGAGGGCCGGAGGGGCGGTACGATCGTCGCGCCCGGGGGTCCGCACACCGCCGTCGAACCACCCGCGGGCTCGAGGAGTGGTCGAACCATGACCGAGACGTCGCCGACGCCCCCAGGACCGTCGCCGTTCGAGCCCTTCCAGCTCGGCCCGCTGCGCCTCCGCAACCGCATCGTGAAGGCCGCCACCTTCGAAGGGCTCATGCCGCGGGGTGCGATCACCGAGGAGCTCATCGACTTCCACCGTCGGGTGGCGCAGGGCGGTGCGGCGATGACCACGGTCGCCTACTGCGCCGTGTCCGAGGGCGGGCGAGTCCACCGCAACACGATGGTGATGCGGGAGGAGGCCACCCCCGGCCTGGCCCGCCTCACCGACGCGGTGCACGAAGAGGGCGCTGCGGTGGCCGCTCAGCTGGGCCACGCCGGGCTCGTCGCGAACACCCGCTCGAACCGCCTCCCCACCCTCGCCCCGTCCACCCGCATCAGCGCTCCCGCCATGGGGCTCGTGAAGGGGGCCACCCGACAGCAGATCGACGAGGTGGTCGACGACTTCACCCGCGCCGCCAAGGTGGCGGTGTCGGCCGGCTTCGACGCGCTCGAGCTGCACCTCGGCCACGCCTACCTGCTGTGCTCGTTCTTCAGCCCCGCCCTCAACCGGCGCAAGGACGAGTACGGCGGCAGCATCGAGAACCGCGCCCGGCTGGCGCGACGCGTGATCGACGCCGTGCGCAGCGCGGTGGGCGACCAGGTGGCGGTCACGGCGAAGTTCAACATGAGCGACGGCGTCCGCAACGGGCTGTGGCTCGACGACACGCTGCCGATCGCCCAGCTGCTCGAGGCCGACGGCCAGCTCGACGCGCTGGAGCTCACGGCGGGCAGCTCCTACCAGAACGGCATGTACTACTTCCGGGGCGACGTGCCGATGGACGAGTTCATCGCCTCCCAGCCGAAGGTCGTGGGCCTGGGCCTGCGCGTGTTCGGCCACAAGATCTTCCCGTCGTACCCGTTCGAGGAGGCGTTCCTCCTGCCGATGGCCCGCCAGTTCCGCGAGGCGCTGTCGATGCCCCTGATCCTCCTGGGCGGCATCAACCGCCGGGACACGATCGAGCAGGCGCTGGCCGAAGGGTTCGACGCCGTGGCGATGGCACGGGCGCTGCTCCGTGAACCGGACCTCCCCAACCGCATGCGGGAGGAGCACCGGGCCGAGGGGTTGTGCATCCACTGCAACAAGTGCCTCCCCACGATCTACTCGGGCACACGCTGCGTGCTCGTCGATCCGGACCCGCCCACCCTCACCCCGGTCGGGCAGCGCACCGGAGCTCGCTGATGGCGGCCCGCTCGGCGGCGCTCTCGGAGTTCGGCGACGACCTCTCCTGGTCGCTCCTGGACTCCACCCCCGACGGCATCCTGATCGTCGGATCGAACGGCGCCATCGAGTTCGCCAGCACCCACGCCGAGTCGCTGATGGGCTACGAGACCGGCGAGCTGCTGGGCCAGCCCGTGGAGGTGCTGCTGCCGGAGTCGCTCCGGGCCATGCACGAGCGGCACCGCGACCAGTACAACGAGCAGCCGGTGAACCGGCCCATGGGTGTCGGCCTGCTCCTCCGAGCCCGCCGGAAGGACGCCACGGAGTTCCCGGTGGAGATCAGCCTGAGCCCGCTCGACCTCGGTGGTCGACCGTTCGTGGTGGCCGCGATGAGGGACGTGACCCAGCGGGTCGAAGCCGATGCACGGCTGGAGCGGAGCCGTGAGGCCCTGAACGAGGCCGAACGCATCATGGCCATCGCCGATGACCGCGATCGGATCGCCCGGGACCTCCACGACACCGTCATCCAGCGGCTCTTCGGGGCCGGCCTGGCGCTGCAGGCGACGCTGCCCCTGGTCCCCGAACCTGCCCGAGGGCGCCTCGAGTCCACGATCGACGACCTCGACGACACCATCCGCGAGCTGAGGGCCGCGATCTTCTCGCTGCAGGGCACCACCCCGGCGCTCAGCGGGCTGCAGGGCCGGTTGGTCGAGGTGGCGACGGAGGCCGGCCAGCGGTCCGGCTTCGAGCCGCGCCTCCAGTTCGACGGCCTGGTCGAGGAGATCCCCGACGAGATCGCGGACCACCTGGTGCCGGTGCTGCGGGAGGCGCTCGCGAACGTGGAGCGGCACGCTCGTGCGAACCGGGTGCGGGTCACGTTGCTCGTCGACGGCTGGGTGAAGCTCAGCGTCGCGGACGACGGGGTGGGCATGCCGTCCCAGGTCGTCGGAGGGATGGGGCTGGTGAACCTCGCGCGGCGCGCGGAGTCGCTCGGCGGCACCATGGAGATCGGGCCCGACGCCCGCGGCGGGACACGTCTCACCTGGCAGGTCCCGATGCCCACCGGTGCCTCGGAGGAGCGGGCAGGGGCCGACGGCGACGAGATGATCTCGACCTGATCGCAGTCCCGGCCCC
>JBIQID010000130.1:5010-8802 GCA_044508215.1 Actinomycetota bacterium
CGGATCAGGCGCTCGATCGCTCCCATCGCCTCGCTGATCAGCTCGTCGACGCGCTCGGGGTCGTCCTCGGCGGCGTGGGCGACGCAGTGGCGGACGTGCTCGTCGAGCAGGCCAACCGACACGCTCTGGAGCGCCCGGGTCACCGCGCTGATCTGGGTGAGCACGTCGACGCACCAGGCGTCCTCGTCGATCATCCGCTGTATGCCGCGGACCTGCCCTTCGATGCGCCGGAGGCGCTTCTGGTAGTCGTCCTTGTGCATCGAGTAGCCCCGCGTCGCCATCACGGCCTCCCGAAGCGGCGGAGCCGCAGGCTGTTGGTCACGACGAACACGCTGGAGAACGCCATGGCGGCACCGGCGAGCATCGGGTCGAGCAGACCGGCCGCGGCGACCGGGAGCGCTGCGACGTTGTAGGCGAAGGCCCAGAAGAGGTTGCCCTTGATGGTGCCGAGGGTGCGGCGGGAGAGCGAGATCGCCTGCGGGACCGATCGGAGGTCGCCGCGCACGAGCGTGAGGTCGCTCGCCTCGATCGCCACGTCCGCCCCGCTGCCCATCGCCAGGCCCAGGTCGGCCTGCGCCAGCGCGGCGGCGTCGTTCACCCCGTCGCCGACCATCGCAACCACCCGCCCCTCGTCCTGGAGCCGGCGGACCACCTCGACCTTCTCGTGCGGCAGGACCTCCGCGGTCACCTCGTCGATGCCCACCTCACGGGCGACCGCCTCAGCGGCCGAACGGTTGTCGCCGGTGAGCAGGACGGGACGCAGCCCGAGCCCACGGAGCTCGGCGACGGCTTCCGACGACGTCGGCTTCACCGAGTCGCCCACGACCAGGACCGCGGTGGCCCGACCGTCCCACCCGGCCACGACCGCGGTGCGGCCGAGCGACTCGGCGCGCTCCTTCGCCTCCACCAGCTCGGGCGGCAGGTGCAGGGCCCAGTCGGCCAGGAAGCGCTCCCGGCCGGCGACGACCGCATGGCCGTCCACCACACCGTTCACGCCCAGGCCCTCCGTGTTGGCGAAGCCCTCCACCGGCGAGAGCGTGATGCCCTCGGCGGTGGCGCCGGCGGCGATCGCTCGCGCGATGGGGTGCTCCGAAGCCGCCTCGAGCGAGCCGACGAGGCGCAACGCCTCGTCGGGGGTCACGCCGTCGGCGGTGAACACGTCGTGGAGCGCCATCTCCCCTGTGGTGACGGTGCCGGTCTTGTCGAGCACCACGGTGTCGACCCGACGGGTCGACTCGAGGACCTCGGGACCCTTGATGAGGATGCCCATCTGGGCGCCACGACCGGTGCCCACCAGGAGCGCCGTCGGGGTGGCGAGGCCGAGGGCGCACGGGCAGGCGATGATCAGCACGGCGACGGCTGCGCTGAACGCTGTGGCGGTCGGCTCACCGGCCACCAACCATCCGACGAGGGTGCCGAGGGCCAGCAGGATCACGGCAGGGACGAACACGGCCGAGACGCGGTCCGCCAGCCGCTGCACCGGCGCCTTCCCGGTCTGCGCGTCCTCCACCAGGCGGGCGATCTGCGCGAGCGCGGTGTCGGCCCCCACCCGGCGGGCGACGACGACGAGGCGGCCGCTGGTGTTCACCGTCGCGCCGGTGACCTCGGACCCCGGGCCGACGTCCACGGGGACGGGCTCGCCGGTGAGGAGCGACTCGTCGACGGCGGAGTGACCCTCCTCGACCAGGCCGTCGGTGGCGATCTTCTCGCCCGGGCGGACGACGAAGCGGTCGCCCACCTGCAGCTCGCCCACCGGCACGCGCTGCTCGACGCCGTCGCGCAGCACGGCCACGTCCTTGGCGCCGAGCTCGAGGAGCGCGCGGAGCGCGGCACCGGAACGGCGCTTGGCCCGGGCTTCGAGGTAGCGCCCGGCGAGGATGAAGACGGTCACGCCCGCGGCGACCTCGAGGTAGATGTTCGCCGAGGCCATGCCGCGGTCGGCGGTGAGGCTGAAGCCGTGACGCATCCCGGGGTGCCCCGCGTCACCGAGGAACAGTGCGTAGAGGGACCAGGCGAACGCGGCCAGCGTGCCCATCGAGATGAGGGTGTCCATCGTGGCGGCGCCGTGGCGGAGGTTCGTCCAGGCGGCGCGGTGGAACGGCGCTGCGCCCCAGACCACCACGGGTGCGGCCAGGGTCAGCGACGCCCACTGCCAGTTGTCGAACTGGAACGCCGGGACCATCGCCAGCGCGATGACCGGGATGCTGAGGAGCGCCGAGACCAGCAGGCGGTGGCGCAGGTCCTTCGTCTCGGGGTCGAGCGGCGTGGTCGCGCCCGGTCCGCCTTCGGCGGTCCCGTCGGAAGGGTCGGTCTGCTGCGGAGGTGTCGGGAGGCTGGCCCCGTACCCAGCCGCCTCGACCGCGGCGATCAGCTCGTCGGCGTCGGTCCCGTCGGGAACCGACACGCTGGCGCGCTCGGTGGCGAAGTTGACGGTCGCCTCCACGCCGTCGAGGCGGTTCAGCTTCCGTTCGACCCGGTTCGCGCAGGCGGCGCAGGTCATGCCGGCGATGTCGAGGTCGATCCGGCGGAGCTGGTGGTCGACGTCGACGGAGGTGGGAGCGCCCTCCGAAGACCCGGATCGGGCGGGCGCGGTGCTCATCCCGACACCTCGTAGCCCGCTTCGCGGACGGCGGCCTCGATCTCAGCGTCCTCCACGGGCCGGTCGGAGTGGACCGCGACGGCCCCGGTGGACAGGTCGACCTCCACCCGCTGGACACCCTGGATCGCGCCGACCTCCTCTTGGACCGAGCGCACGCAGTGCTCGCAGGTCATGCCGGTGACGGTGAGGGTCTGGGTCTCCATGGGGGTCCTCCGATGCGAGCGTGCCTCCGGACCACCATATACCCCTAGGGGGTATCAGGCAACGGGGCCGGATCGTCCGCTCCCGGCATGAGGATGGTGCTGAAGAGGCGCCGGATCCTGCCCTCCCCGGGGCCCTGCGTGATGTAGGGGCCGAGTGCCGCCGCGAGATCGGCGCCGAGCCGGGTGAGGTCCTCGTCGCTCAACCACAGCGCGGCCTGGCGGTACCCCACGCCATCGGCGACGAGGTCGGGGTGCCCCCGCTCGAGGTAGCGGTCGAAGTCGGCGAGCAGGGTGGCCACGAAGGTGGTGAACATCTGGCGGTGCTCGTCGGCGTCGAGGTCGGAGAGGTCGGCTGCCTGCGCGCTGGCCGCCACCTCGACGAGCGCGAAGGTCCGCTCGACCGCCCCTCGCACCCGGCGCTCCTCCACCACCTCGATCACGCCACCCGCGAGGAGGGTGGACACCTGGCGGTAGAGGGTTGCCGGCGGCACCTCGGGCAGCTCCTCGGCCAGATCGGCGGTGGTCAGACGGCGGCCGCCGAGCAGCGCCTGCACGATGCGGAGCCGCACCGGATGGAGGAGCAGCTCGGCCGAGCTCCGTCGTTCACCCATGGGTGCAACGCTATCCGATTTGCGAACGTTCTCACTGTTGATATCATTGGCCGTCCCCCAAGAAGGAGAGGCCCGATATGGCGAAGGTGGAACTGACGAACGGCGACGTGGTGGTCCGGTTGACGACCGCAGAGAAGCTGGGTGCGCTGCGAGGCGGGCTGCGGTTCCCGAAGTCCTCCGTGGAGCGCGTCGAGGTGTTCGAGACGGGCCTGCGGGCCACCCGGGGCATCCGCGCTCCCGGTCTCGCCCTCCCCGGTCGGATCAAGGCCGGCACCTGGCGCAGCCGCCGGCACGGCCGCGAGTTCGTCGCCGTGACCAAGGGGCGTCCCGCGGTGCGCCTGCACCTGGCCGACCAGCCGTTCGCGTCCGTCCTGGTGTC
>JBIQID010000009.1:0-23890 GCA_044508215.1 Actinomycetota bacterium
GGAGCACTTGTAGGGTGCGGCCCACGCGTTGGCATGCCGGATGGAGCCCGGCCGGAGCGATGGGTCACGAGCATGGGTGAGGTCCGGTTCGAGAGCGTCACGAAGCGCTTCGGCGACGTGGTGGCGGTCGACGACCTCGACCTCACCATCGAGGACCAGGAGTTCCTCGTGCTGCTCGGCCCGTCGGGCTGCGGCAAGTCGACCGCCCTCCGGATGATCGCCGGGCTCGACGAGCCGACCGAGGGCACCGTCAGCATCGACGGTGACGTGGTGAACGGCATCGACCCGCGGGACCGCGACGTGGCGATGGTGTTCCAGAGCTACGCGCTCTATCCGCACATGACGGTGTTCAAGAACATCGAGGCGCCGCTCCTCAGCCGTCCGATGTCGGTCAACGGCGGGCCGCCCCGGAAGCTGGACAAGGCCCAGCGGGCGGAGCGCGTGCGAGAGGCCGCAGCCACCCTGGCGCTCGAGCCCTTCCTCGACCGCAAGCCGGGCGCGCTGTCGGGTGGCCAGCGGCAGCGGGTGGCGCTCGCCCGTGCGATCGTGCGCCGGCCTCGCGCCTTCCTCATGGACGAACCGCTGTCGAACCTCGACGCGAAGCTGCGCACGCAGACCCGCCTGGAGCTGGTGGACCTCTGGCGCCGCCTCCAGACCACGTTCGTGTACGTCACGCACGACCAGGTGGAGGCGATGACGATGGCCACCCGCATCGCGGTGGTCCACGAGGGGAGGCTCCAACAGGTCGGGCGGCCCCAGGACGTCTACCAGCGCCCCGCCAACCTGTTCGTGGCCCGGTTCATCGGGAGCCCACCGATGAACACGATGGAGGCCGAGGTGGTCGCGGGCGTCGACGGACCTGCGGCGGCCGTCGGCACGGCGACGGTCCCCCTCCCCCCGGGATCGCCGGTCGCACCCGGTCGCCGTGTGGTGCTCGGCGCCCGACCCGAGCACCTCCACCTCGTCTCCGAGAGCGGCGACCCCGGCGACCCGGCCGCGGGTCGGATGGAGGCCGTCGTGCGGGCGGTCGAGCTGATCGGCCACGAGCAGCACGTCGTCTGCGAGGTGGGCGGGGAGCTGCTGGTGGTGAGGGAGTCGGGTGACCTCCCGGCCCCTGCGCCGGGATCGACCGTGAGGGTGGCCGTGAACCCGGCCCAGCTCCACCTCTTCGACCCGGAGAGCGGGGAACGACTGGGATGAGCCACGCCGAGGCTCCCGCTGCTGCCGCTCCGGCGGTCGCCGCGACCGAAGAAGCGGCGACCGCGCCTCCGCGCCGGCGCCGATCGTCACGGCTCAAGGAAGCGCTCTTCGGCTACGCGCTCCTGCTCCCGGCGCTGATCGTGCTGGCCGCGTTCGCGTACTACCCGCTGTACCGCCTGGTGCACTTCGCGCTCTACCGACCCAACCGCTTCGGGCGCGGGGAGGTCTACGTGGGTCCCAGCAACATCACGCGGGTCCTCGGCGGCGACGAGTTCGGCGAGGGTCTGTGGATCACCGTGAAGTTCCTGCTCTACACGGTGCCGCCGGGGTTGGTCCTCGGGGTGCTGCTGGCGCTCGCAGCGCACCGTCCGCTCCGAGGGATCAAGGTGTTCCAGGGCATCTTCTCCTCCACCGTGGCCACCTCGGTCGCCGTCGCATCGGTGGTGTTCTTCGGGCTCGTGAACCCGAAGATCGGCAAGTTCGGCCAGATCGACTTCATCGACCTGTCGCGGTCGTCGAGCGCCCTGCGCGGCGTCGCGCTCACGTCCATCTGGCAGAACATCGGGCTGACCTTCGTCATCGTGCTGGCAGGGCTGCAGGCCATCCCCGACCAGATCCGCGAGGCGGCGCAGCTCGACGGGTTCGGCGCGGTCCGCCGCCTCTTCAAGGTGACCCTGCCGCTGCTCGCACCGACCCTGATGTTCCTGGTCGTGGTGCTGATGATCTTCGCCTTCCAGGCGTTCGCGCCGATCGAGTTCCTCACGCAGGGGGGTCCGGCGGGCAGCACGGAGACGCTCGTGTTCAAGATCTTCCGCCGCCAGGACCCAGGGCGCATCAGCGAGGGTGCCGTCATGGCCCTCGGGCTCTTCGGGCTCACCTTCGTGGTGACCCTCGTCCAGCTCACGATCCTCAACCGCCGGGTGCACTATGGCGACTGAGGCTCCGGTCGAGCGCAGCACCGGCACGCCGCTCGTCCCCGCGGAGGTGCGGCGGCGGATGCTCCTCGGGCGCGCCGGCTGGTACGTGCTGCTCAGCGGCCTGTCGCTGCTCGTCCTGTTCCCGGTGTGGATGACGATCGTGCGAGCGGTGTCCGAGCCGTTCGTGTACATCGAGCGGGGCCAGCCCTACCACCCCGTGGCGCTCGACTGGGGCGTGTTCGGCGATGCGTGGCGAGAGGGGAACCTCGGCAGGTCGATGCTCATCACGCTGGGCGTGACCCTGCTGGTCACGGTGGCGCAGCTGGTCACCTCGGTCTTCGCCGCCTACTCGTTCGCGTACGTGCGGTTCCCCCTCAAGAACGTGCTGTTCGTGCTGATCGTCGCGTCGCTCCTCCTGCCCATCGAGGTCACGCTCGTGGCGAACGTGCGGACGATCCGCGAGCTCGGCTGGCTCGACTCGGTCCAAGGCCTGAGCGCACCGTTCCTGGCGTCGGCGTTCGGCATCTTCCTGATCCGCCAGGGCTTCCTCGGCGTGCCGTCGGAGCTGCGTGACGCCGCCCGCCTCGACGGCTTCGGCCACTTCGCGTTCATGCGGCGCGTGGCGATCCCCCTCAACCGGCCGATCATCGCCTCGTTCGCGCTGATCACCGCCCTCGGCACGTGGAACCAGTACCTGTGGCCGCGGGCGATCACCACCCGCGAGCAGTGGGAGACGGTGCAGGTCGCGCTGCGCAGCGTGTCGGTCCAGAACCCGGAGCGGTTCAACGTGGGGGTCGCCGCGGCGATCGTCGCATCGCTACCGATTCTCGCGATGCTGGTCTTCTTCCAGAAGCAGATCATCCGGGGTCTGACCGCTGGCGCGGTGAAGGGTTGAGCAGTTTGAAGAGAGGAGCACGGTGATGCGGAGCAGCAGACGGTTGGCGTTGGCCCTGTTCGTGGCCATGGCGCTCGTGGCCGGGGCGTGCGGCGACTCCGACGACGGAGGCGGCGGAGGCGGGGGCGAGGGCGCGTCGACGTCGGGCTGTCCCGTCGACGCGCTCGAGTCGGCCGACGGACCGATCGAGATCTCGCTCTGGCATTCGCTCACCGCCCTGCCGAAGCGCACGCTCGAGGGCCTGGCCCAGGAGTACAACGAGTCCCAGTCGAAGGTCGTCGTCTCCATCGAGAACCAGGGCACGACCCCCACGGAGCTGCACAGGAAGATCGACCAGGCGATCCCCGACCAGTCGCTGCCGGCGCTCGTGATGCCCGACGACACGAAGACCCGCTTCGTGGCCGACAGCGGCCTGTTCGTGGCGGCGTCCGACTGCTTCGACGCCGACCCCGAGGCCGCCGACACGCTCGACGACCTGCTCCCGATCGCCACGGCGTCGTACACCCTCGACGGGAAGCTGTGGCCCGCGTCGTTCCTCACCTACACCGCGCTCGTGTTCTTCAACCGGTCCCACGTGGAGGCCGCCGGGCTGGACCCGGACGACCCGCCCACGACGATCACCGAGATGATCGACTGGGCTCGCACCATCAAGGCGAAGGTGCCGGAGACGGCACGCCCGCTCGTCATCAAGGCGCAGTCGTTCATCTTCGAGTGGTGGCTCTCCGGCGCCCGCCAGGCGCTCGTGAGCTCCGACAACGGACGAGGCGGCGAGCTGCCGACCGAGGCCGAGTTCGACAACCCCACCACGCGGGCGATCCTCGAGCAGCTGAAGGCCGCGAAGGACGAGGGCGTCCTCGACGTGGTCCCGGGCACCGAGGGCCAGGTCGACCACCTCCTGGCGATGGCAACGCAGCAGTCGTCGATCACCGTCGAGTCGTCGGCCGCCACCTCGACGGTCGCCGGCGTGATCGAGGGGACGATCCGGGCCGAGGACCTGAAGGAGGAGCTCGGCGTGGATCTGCCCGAAGGGCTCCAGCTGGAGCTCGACATCGGCGTCGGCCCCTACCCGGGCGTCGAAGAGGCCGGTCGAGGCCAGGTCGGCGGCAACGTGCTCTACATGACGAACACGGTGCCCGAGGAGCAGCAGGCGGCTGCCTGGGACTTCATGAAGTTCATCAACAGCAAGGCGTCGCAGATCCGGTGGGGCACCGAGGGCTCGGTGTCGCCCGTGCTGAAGTCGATCGAGTCCGACCCCACCATGCAGCAGGCGTGGACCAGCTCGCTGGCCGGCCGCTGGGGGAAGGTGGCGTACGACGTGCTGGCGAACATCCCCACCGACTTCCCCGGACCGGTGATCGGGCCGTACGACGAGGTCCGGCGGGCGATCGAGCGGTGCCTCGACCGCGTGCTCCTCGACGGCGCCTCGATCGACGAGGCGGTGAAGGAGGCCGACGACACGATCACCGAGGCGCTCCAGAGCTACAACGCGGACGTCGGCGGCTGATCCGGGTGGGAGCGTCGCGGTGCGAGTGACCTGGTCCGGCGCCGGCGCGGACGTCTAGGCGCTGATGCGGGCGTCTCGGCGTCGCCGGCTCCGGCCCGGGTTCCGGGGGCGGGTCCTGGGCCTCACCGTGGGCCTCCTCGCCCTCGCGATCATCGGGGGCGTCTTCGTGCAGCGGGCGCTCCGACTGGATCGCCTCGATCGTGAGATCGATGCAGCGCTCGAGCAGGAGCGCGACGAGATGGAGCTGCTCGCCGCCGGCCGCAACCCGGCAACCGGCGAGGCCTTCGCCGGGGACGTGCGCGCCATCTTCGACACCTTCCTCCGGCGCAACGTCCCGGCAGACGACGAGGTGTACATCACCTTCTACCGGGGCGAGCTCCACGCCACCACGCCCGCACCGCACCGCCTCGAACGCGACCGCGAGCTCGTCGAGGCCTGGCACTCCGCCGCCGAGGGCCGCCGCACCGACATCGAGACGCCCGCAGGACCGGTGCGGTACCTCGTCACACCGCTCCGCCAGGGGGACGAGACGCTCGGCGTCTTCGTGGTGGCCTTCTTCCTCCAGGATCGCCTCGACGAGCTGGCCGCCACCGGACGCATCGCGCTCGCCACGTCGCTCGTCATGCTGCTGGTCGCCACCGTGGCCGCGTGGTTCATCGCGGGCCGCCTGCTCCGCCCGCTGGAGGCGATGACCGAACGGGCCCGAGCGATCTCGGAGACCGACCTCTCCGGGCGCATCGACGTCGAGGGCGATGACGAGGTGGCGGTGCTCGGATCCACCTTCAACGACATGCTCGACCGTCTGGAGCGAGCGTTCGAGGTCCAACGCCGCTTCGTCGACGACGCCGGACACGAGCTGCGGACGCCGATCACGATCATCCGGGGTCACCTGGAGCTGATGGGCGACGACCCCGAGGAGCGCGCCGAGACGTTGGAGCTCGTGACCGACGAGCTCGATCGCATGGCGCGCATCGTGGACGACCTCCTCGTGCTCGCCAAGGTGGAGCAGCCCGACTTCGTCCAACCGGAACCGGTGGAGCTGAGCGACCTGACGACCGAACTGCTGATGAAGGCCCGGACCCTGGGCGACCGGGACTGGCGGCTCGAGTCCTGCGGTGAAGGCATGGTCTCGGTGGATCCCCAGCGGCTGAGCCAGGCGATCCTCAACCTCGCCCGGAACGCGGTCGAGCACTCCCCGCCGCGGGCGGTGGTCGCGATCGGGAGCGAGCGCAGCGGCTCCGACATCAGGATGTGGGTCCGAGACGAGGGCATGGGGATCGCCGCTGACGAGCAGGAGCAGATCTTCGAGCGGTTCGCCCGTGGGCGCGGGGCGCGGCGACGGTCCGACGGCGCGGGCCTGGGGCTGGCGATCGTGCGAGCCGTCGCGGAGGGGCACGGCGGCCGGGTGGAACTGGAGAGCGAGCTGGGCGCCGGATCCACCTTCACGCTGGTGCTGCCCGACGCGACGATCGACGAACTGGACGGGACAGCGAGCCCGACCGAACCGGAAGGGCTGGAGCCATCGCACGGATCCTGATCGCAGAGGACGAGGAACGCATCGCCAGCTTCCTGGAGAAGGGGCTGAAGGCGGAGGGCCACACGCCCGTGGTCGTGTCCGACGGCGAGCTCGCCGCGTCGCTCGCGCGGGACGGCGACTTCGACCTGCTCATCTTGGACCTCGGGTTGCCCGGGCTGGACGGCATGGAGGTGCTCGCTCGCATCCGGGCACGAGGTGAGACGCTCCCGGTCATCATCCTCACCGCCCGCAGCGAGGTGTCGTCGACCGTCGCGGGTTTCGAGGGCGGGGCCGACGACTACGTCACGAAGCCCTTCCGGTTCGAGGAGCTGCTGGCACGGGTCCGCGTGCGGCTCAGGGGACAGGGGACGAGCGAACCCACCGTGCTCCGAGCCGGGGAGGTAAGCCTCGACGTCCGCACCCGGCGCGCCACCGTCGGCGACACCACGGTCGAGCTGACCGCACGGGAGTACGCCCTGCTCGAGACGTTCCTCCGCCACACGGACCAGGTGCTCTCGCGGGAGCAGCTGCTCGACATGGTGTGGGGCTACGACTTCGACCCCGGCTCGAACGTGGTCGAGGTCTACGTCCGCTACCTGCGGCGCAAGCTCGGCGAGGGCGTGATCGAGACCGTCCGCGGGATGGGGTACCGGCTCCCGTCGTAGGAGGCGCCGACCTGCAGCGGCCGGGCCCGGACGCGACGGTGCGGCGGGAGACCACCAGATGGCGATCTCCCACCGCAACGTGGGGGGTTCGGGCGGGTCAGGTGTCGATGCTCGTGCCGTCGGGGCTGTCGACGGACTGGACGTCGGGGCTGTCCCAGGAGTCGGGCGCCGGACGAGGCGCCGGAGCCGGCTTGGGCGCCGGGGCGGGGGCGGGCCGGACCGCAGGTGCGGGGGCCGGTGCGGGGGCCGGAGCCGGACGAGGCGCCGGTGCCGGCGCGGGTGCCCGATCCGGGCTGTCGACCGACGCCGGGCTGTTGACCGAGTCCGGGTCACCGGGCGTGTTGACGGAGTCGCCGCCGTCCGGCGAGTCGTCCGCCGACTGGAGCGGCGAGTCCAGCGACTCGCCGTCGGGCGACAGGTCGCTCAGGTCGACGGGATCGTCCAGCGCGGGCGGCTGGTCGGCCGAGGTCACGCTGTTGGCGTCCTTCAGCCGGATCGACTCGACGGTGTCGTCGTCGTTCGCCACGGTCGCACCGATGAGGCCACCGAGGCCCAGCCCGGTGACGGCCACTGCGGCTCCTGCGATCTTCCAGTTCTTCTTCATTGGGGTTCTCTCCTTCTGGGGGGGTCGTTGTGTTGGGGGAGATCGAGATCTGGGTCAGGCGGCCACGAGCTGGTGGCGCACCTTGGCGGCGCTCTCCAGCCAGCGTTCGGCCAGGGCGACCCGCTGGGCGGTGTTCCGCCGCCAGTTGGGCTCGAGCACCCGGAACGGGCCGGTGGCCATGCCGAGGACGACCGAGGCGACGGCCCCTCGCAGCAGCACCGGGTCGACGTTCCGGTCGAACCGGTCGAGCAGCGAGGCGGCGTAGCGCTCGACCGCGGGACGGCGGCGGGTGGTCAGCGCCAACGTCGCCAGGTGGCCGATCATCGTGGCGAGGTCGTCCACCCGGTGGCCGAGGCCGAAGGTGTCGACGTCGAGCAGTCCGGTGATCCGGCCGCCGTCGGTGAGGATCTGCGCTTCGTGGAAGTCGCCGTGCACCGGCACCAGCGGCTCCTCGGCGACGAGCGCCTCGTACTCACCGATCCGGCCGGCCAGGTCGGTCACCCGTCCGGCCAGCTCCGGGGCGACGCCGGCGATCAGCGCTGCGAAGCGGTCGGTGCCCCAGGCGCTGGCTCCGGTCGCGAGCTCGCCAGGATCGACGAGCCCGTCGAGGAGCGTGATCAGGCCGTTGCCCGACGGGAGCGGACGACGAGCCTCGAGGGCCTGGCGCACGGTCCGGCCGTGGATGGCCTGCAGCACCACGATGCCCAGCTCGGGCGACCAGCCATGGGAGTGGGGAACGGGCGAGGTGGCGGAGAGCAGCTGGTGCCGCCGGTGCAGCGCCTCGGCGTTCTGCGGGCGCACCACCTTCAGGAAGAGTCGGCGGCCAGGGGCGGTCACCTCGACCACCGCCCGTCGACCGGGCCGGTAGGCCCGCAGGCGGGGGGTGATCTCGCCGTCGACGGGAGCGTCGAGGTCGGCGAACAGGCGGCCGAGGCGGTCGGGGTCCATCGCAGCGGCGAGCCCGGGCAGACGCGGGTCGGCCAGGGCTCGCCACACGCCCACCCGGTGGGTGCCGTCGTCGAGGATCAGCGCACCCTCGGGAAGGCGACGCCGGCTCTCGGCCACGAGCATCTCGGTTGCGGTCCGGCCGTCGGGCCCGGCGACGACGGCGTCGTAGCGCACCGTCAGCGACCGGCCGGGCTCGTAGGTGGTCTGGCGCGGGACGGGTCGTCCCTGCAGCCGACCGCCACCCGCCTCGACCGCAGCGGCGAGGAGGTCGGTCACCCCGTCGCCGAGGAGTGCTTCGGTGGCGACCCTCGGATCGGTGGGGACTGGGATGTCGTGTCGATCTGCCATGACGACACGATCTCAACGGCGTCTGAACCCTCCATGAGGCGGCGATGAGAGTTCGCTCATCTTGCGCCGGGGCGGTGCTACGCCGGTTCGACCGTCCCGCTGCGGGCCTGCGAGCCGACCATGGCGAAGGCCACGACCCCGCCCGACGCCGTGACCGCGGCCGCGATGCGCAGCGCCGTGGCGTACCCCTCGGCCAGGTCGTCGGCGAACGACGAGCCCGTGGTGATCCCCGCCAGCCCCGGCAGCGCCGCCACCGCCAGCAGGCCGGCGAGCCGCGCCACCGCGTTGTTCACGCCGGAAGCCGTACCGGTCACGCGGTCGTCGACGCTCGCCAGCACCGCTGTGGTCAGGGGCGCGACCACGAGGGTCATCCCGCCGCCGAACACCAGCACCGCCGGCAGGACCGAGGTGAGGTAGCGGTCGCCCGGTCCCACGGATCCCAGCCACAGGATCCCGAGCCCGGCCACGATCGGCCCGACGGTGAGCGGCAGCCGTGGCCCGATCGCCTGGCCGAGCTGCCCGGCGGAGGGAGAGAACAGGAGCAGCAGGAGGGAGAACGGGACCATGGAGGCTCCCGCCTCGAGCGCCGAGTAGCCCAGTGACACCTGCAGCCGGATGACCACGAGGAACATCGCGCCGCCCAGTCCGGCGTAGACGGCGAGGGTGGTCACGTTCGTGCCGCTGAACTGCCTGGACCGGAAGAGCCGCAGCGGCACCATCGGAGCCGGCTGCTTCCGCTCCACGAGGAAGAACGCCACGAGCGCCGCCACCCCGCCGACTGCGGCGACGACGGCTGCTGTCCCGCGGTGCTCGATCGCGGCGTAGGAGATGCCCGCCAGGCCGACGGTCGCCAGCACGGCACCGGGGATGTCGAGCGGTCCGGCGTCGTCGGCGCTGGTCTCGGGCACCCAACGGATCGCCACTGCGATCGCCACCGCCGCCAGGGGCACGTTGATGAAGAACACGGCACGCCAGCTGACGGAGTCGACGAGCCAGCCACCCAGGAACGGGCCGATGGAGGTGGCCACGCCCGAGAGCCCGGACCACGCTCCGATCGCCTTCCCCCGGTCGTCGGGGTGGAACACCGATCCGATGATCGCCAGGCTGCCCGGTACGAGCAGGGCCCCGCCGACCCCCTGCACCGCACGGGCGGCGATCAGCGTGGGGGCGCCGGGCGCCAGCGCGCACACCACCGACGCGACCGTGAACGCGCCGAGGCCCCACACGAACACCGCTCGGCGGCCGAGGCGGTCACCGAGGTTCCCGCCCAACAGCAGCAGGGCCGTGAGGGTGATCAGGTAGGCGTTGACCGTCCACTGGAGGCCGGCAAAGGACGTGTCGAGGTCCCTGCCGATCGCTGGGAGGGCGACGTTGACGACCGTTCCGTCGAGGAACGCCATCCCCGACCCGAGGACCGTCGCGAGGAGCGTCCAGCGGGCCGCCGGCGTCCCGATGCGCAGGTCGGGCGCCGACGCGCCGCTCACCCCACGTTCAACGTGAGCATCGGCTCCCGGAGCGAGCGCTCGAGCTCGAGCAGCACCTGCTTGCGGTCGAGCCCGCCGCCGTAGCCGGTGAGGCTGCCGTTGGCGCCGATCACCCGGTGGCAGGGGACGACGATGCCGATCGGGTTGCGGCCGTTCGCGAGGCCCACGGCGCGCGCCGCGCCCGGCGAACCGATCGCTGCGGCCAGCTGGCCGTAGGAGCGGGTCTCGCCGTAGGGGATGTCCTCGAGGGCCTTCCACACGCGCCGCTGGAAGTCGGTGCCCTGGGGTGCCAGCTCGAGGTCGAACGACGTGCGCTCCCCGGCGAAGTACTCGCGCAGCTGGCGGACGGCCTCCACGAACGCCCCGTCGTCCTCCACCCAGCCCTCCAGGCCGGCGGGCGGGTGGGCCTGGTCCTGCATCCGGACGTGGCTGACCACCCGCCCGTCACCGGCGATGGTGACGGGACCGACCGGGCTGTCGATGGTCCTGCAGATGATCGTCATGGCTGCCTCCCGGTGGGTCCGTCGGCGGGTGCCGACCACCCGTACAGCCTCCCACACGATCCGCTCGCCGGGTCGTTCGATAGCGTCGGGCGCATGCCGGTCGACGAGAAGGGACCGACGCGTTCCGAGCGCCGTCGCCACCGCCGGCGCAGGGAGTTCCTCGACGCCTCGCAACGGATCATCGCGGCCGAGGGGTTCGAGGGGCTGACGATGAGCCGGCTCGCTGCGGAGCTCGACACCGTGGTCAGCGCGGTCTACCGCTACTTCCCTTCGAAGGGGGCGATGATCGCCGAGCTGCAGGCGGAGGCGATCGGTCGGCTCGCCGCGAGCCTGGACGCGGTGACGCTCTCCGCCGACAGCCTGATCGAACGGGCGGAGGTCGATGAGGCCGACGCACCGTTGGCCCGGCTGGTGGTGTTCGGGCGCTGGTTCTGCGCGTGCGCCCGCCGCTACCCCGAGGAGCTCCGCCTGCTCCAGCTGATCATGTCGCAGCGGGCGTCGGCACTCGATCCCGAGGGCGGACAGCGGATCATGCCGCTGGCCATGGACCTCCTGGGTCGTGCCGTCGTGGTCATCGACCGCGCCCAGGAGGCCGGGGTGATCTCGCGGGCGAACCCGATCGAGCGCGCCGCCATGTGGGCCTCCGCGCTCAGCGGGGTGCTGGAGACCGACGACCTGGACCGCTACCTGCCCGACGTCTTCGGAGGCGGCCGGCTGGCGCTGCAGGCGAACAGGGACCTGCTCGTCGGGTGGGGCGCGCAGCCGGAGGCACTGGCGCGGGCGGATGCCCTCGTCGACCGGCTGGCCGACGAGGGCCCACTCGCCCCCTGATTCAGCAGCCCGGTGCGGCGTTCGGCGTCACCGGGCCCACCGGCGCGGCCACCGCTGCGGGACCGGCGCGGAGTGGGAAGCCGCTCGGCGCGCACGGGTTGTTCGGCGGCGGCGCCGGTGGCCACCAGTCGAACGTGGTGGACGCCGTCACCTCGAGGTTGGGCTGCCGCACCGTGAGGGTGGCCGCCACGATCTTGCCGGGACCGAAGTTCGTGGGCGTCTCGGTGAACGCCGTGATCGGGGCGGACACGCCCGACCCACCAGTGCCGGGCATGGGGGTCGTCGCCACCGGCTGCCCCGTCACGGCGTCGGACACCGCCCAGGTGTACGTCGTCGCCTGGCCCACGTCGATGTTCCAGAGGCGGGGGAAGAAGCGGACGCGGGTGGCGTCGCCGTACCCCTCGGTGCTCACGGCGATCTCGATGCGAGGCGTGGGGCGCAGATCGGCGGCGACGGTCAGGAAGCCACCGCGCTGCGCGAACCGCACCTGGTCCAGCGACACGCGCATCCCCGGGACGATCCCGTCGAGCGAGGGCAGGCCGATCCCGCCGATGCTGTCGGTCACAGCCGGCAGCACCACACGGTTGACCACGTAGGTGATCAGGTCGGTCAGGGAGGTCGGTCCCCCCGATCCGCCGGTCCCGCGCCCGCACAGCGCGTACGAGGCGGCGTAGCCGCTCCCGTAGTCGGCCTGGCAGCCGGCGGTCACCTGCACGTCGATCTGGGCGGCGTCGATGACCGGCCGGAGCTTCTTGGTGTGGGCGTCGAAGTCGGCGCCCGCGTTCACCGAGGTGGCCACCGACAGCTCGATCGGGTCACCTGGCCCGGTGGTCAGCTCGATGCGCAGGTCGGGGATCGAGACGGCTGCGAGCGAACGGCTGGGAGGGTTCGGGAACGGGCCCGGCGGGCACGCGTCGGGGCACACGACGGGCCCGGGGTCGGGGACGCCCAGCACCATCGGGGCCACCTCCGGCCGGGTGGAGACCTTCCAGCCGTCGGCGGGCAGCGCCACGTCGGCGACGTCGAAGAGCCCGTCGGTGGTCCGGTCGGTGCTCGGTCCCTGGGTGAGGTGGCGCAGCGTCAGGTTCACGAGGCGCGGGTCGACCACCACCCCGAGGCCGGCCAGGCGCTGCTGGGCGTCGCGGTGGGAGTTGGTCAGCTCGGCCGCCGTCGACTGGGTCGTGGGGGCGAACACGTTCCTGAAGCGTCCGCTGAGCGGGAGCCCGAGCGCGTCGCCCAGGCTCGAGACGATCGTCGCGTCGGCCACGACGCCGACCCCGTCCTTCCCGATCAGGTCCTGGTCGCCGGTGCAGCCAGGAGGTGCGCCCGCCACCTTGCACCACGTGTTGTCGAGGTCGGTCACGACGGGTCTGATCTGCGTGCCCCCGATCGACACGGTCGGCAGGTGGTCGTTCAGGTCGAACCCCTCGAGCAGCGCCTGCAGCGTGCCCTTCACCGTGCAGTGCGCCGGAAGCGGGGTGTTGGGGTTCACCGGCTGCCCGTTCGGGTGGAAGAGGGTGGGGTTCCCCAGGCAGCTCGGTGCGATGGACGGCATGAACGCCTCGTCGAGACCGTCCTCGACCGCGTCCTCGATGAAGTACTCGCCGATGGAGAGGGCGCTCAGGCCCCGGGCGATCACGCAGGTGGGGTCGAGCCAGGCCCACTTCGGCATGTCCAGGTCAACGTCGGAGTCGACGTCGTAGACCAGCCGTGGCGTCAGGCCGGTGCCCCCGGGGACGGCGTCGACCCACGCGTTGCCCTGCAACGAGACGTCCACCGTGGCGGTGATGGCCGTGCAGGGCACCCCGGCGATCTGGATGTAGAGGTCGGCGCCGGCCTCCACGTTGACGTCCGCCCGCAGCGCGCCGGTGACCCCCACCGGCTCGTCGGGCACCGAGAAGCCGTCGTGGGGCGTCGTGAACCGCAGGTCGAGGTTGGTCTCGAGCGGCCGGTTCAGCTGGGCCTGCACCGTGGCGACGTAGATCTGGAGGAGGTCACCGGCCAGCGCCGCGTTGACCTTGCTGCGGATCATCCGGTCGACGAAGGCAGTGACGGCCGCCTCGATGTCGTCGGCCCGCTCCCCGTTGGTCTCGCTGAGCACGCTCGGACCGGCGCTCCCGTCGGGGACGCCGGTGGCGAAGGCACCCACCGAGTCCGGCAGCACTGCAGCAGAGGTGAGGGGCGCCGGGCCAGCGTGCACGGTCGCACGGTCGGCGCCGGCGAAGTACTGCGGGCCAGCCGCCGAGAGCAGGAGGTCGCAGCGGTCGAGGTTCTCCCGCGTGCACCGGAACCACCAGTCGTTCTCCACCACCTCGACGATCACCTGGAAGCCGGGCTCGGTGCGGGGGACGGTCACCCAGCCCTCGAAGTAGCCGCGGCTCGTGCTCGTGTCGCCGGCGTAGCAGTGGATCCGGGCGTCGGTGACGGTCGCGCGGCGCTCATCCGCGTGCGTCCCGCCGATCGGCTTCAGGTTGATCAGCGGGTAGAGGGCGGCGGGACCGAAGCCCTTCGGGTCCTCGAGCGCCACCCTCACCCGCATCTGCTGGCCGCCACGCAGCAGCGGGCCCAGCTCGATCCCGGGACCCTGCCCCGGGATCGGCTCCACACCGGCAGGGCTCAGCGGACCGGGCTCTCCCACCGCGATCCCGGTGGAGGTGCGCGTGTAGACGTCGTGCTGCGGCGTCAGGAGCTGGCCGGCACGCACGTCGGCGGGGGCAGCGATCGTGCCCGGACCGTCGGGGGCACGACACGTCGCCGAGCTGTCCGGCCCGACGTCGACGTTCACCCCGTCGGTGGCACCCGGACCGGTCGGAGGTGGCACCCGCACCCCCGGCGGGTGGGTCGGCCCGGGTGGATCGTCGAAGTCCGCGACCGCCATGCCCATCCCGCTGATGTCCACCATCGCGTCGCGGAGCGGCAGGCCACGGGTGACGCCCTCGGCCGCAGCGCGCAGGTCGTCGACGAGGGCGGCCCGTCCGTCGGGCGTCGCGAGGAGGCGGAGGATGCGGTCCACCTCGCCCCGGGCCTCCTCCGGGATGTCGGCTCGGGTCTGGGGATCGTCGAAGCCCGCGAGGACCTCTTCCGCCATGAAGCCGAGCGCTGCCGCTGCCTGCTCGTCGGTCATCAGGTTCAGGTCGGCGGGGAGGTCCTGGGGGCCCGGCGGAGGTGGTGGGGTGGGCGGCGTGCAGGCCGCGGCGATGCCGCACACCACGACGGTGGCCATGACCGCCCGGACCACGCGTGACCGGAGAGCGTTGACGGGGCGCTGGGGCATGGCACGTTCCTCCGTGAACGACGTTCTCGTCGAGAATGATCGTTCTCTGAACGCGTGTCAACCGTCCGTGGCGTCTCGCCCGTCGCGATCGGGAACGGCGTATCGGGGGCTGGCGACAGCGAGCTTCGCCCGGACCACCCGGGCCAGCGAGGCCCAGTCGTCGCCAGCGGGGCCCATCGGCGGTTGGGCGAGCTCGCGCTCGACGATCCCGAGCACGTTCGCCGCAACACGGGCATGGAACGAGAGGCGGCCCGACGTGGCCGGCATCACGTCCTCGGCGAGGAAGTCGCGGACCGACGCGAGCAGCTCACGGGCGGTGGGGCGCCCGTGGATGCCCGGCTCGTCCGGTAGCGGCTCGGGCACGGGCTCCTGCGCCGCCGCCATCTGTGCCTCAGGAGCGAGGAGCCCCACGAGGTCCCACTCCTGTTCGGCCACCCGGCGTCCGATGGCGGCGAGCTCGTGCGAGCGGACGACGCCTGCCAGGTGCGCCCACGCCTGGCCCATGCAGATCACGCCCCACATGAGCGTCTTCTGCACCAGCCACCAGTGGAAGGCCTCCCGGTCCACCTCGTGACCGGCAGCCGCCTCGTACTCCGCGAGCACCTCCTCGACGTGCCCGAGCCCTCCGGCGCCCAGCGGCGAACCGAACCGCCAGGCCTTCACGCAGAACCAGGCGAGGTCCTCGATCGGGTCGCCGCGGTGGATGAACTCCCAGTCGATCACCGCGGCGAGGCCGTCCTCGTCCACGATCACGTTGCCCATGCGGAGGTCGCCGTGGACGAGCGTGGTCCTCGCCCTCTCCGGCCGGTGGGCCTCGAGCCACTCGAACGCCTTCTCGAACGTCGGGCTGTGGTCGTCGACCATCTCGTAGGCGGCCCGGTAGCGGGCGAGCTCGTCCCCGTCGGGCGCGCCGGGGACCTCCGCGGGGTCGATGGCGTGCAGCCCTGCCATGAAGCGTGCGATCTGACCGAGGAGCACCTTCCGCGCCGCCGCGAACTCGTCGTCCCGGAGGACCTTCCGAGCGACCGACTCACCGGCCACCCTCCCCATGACCAGCCCGGGCGTCCCCAGTGCGTCCCCGTCGTCGTCGAAGAGGACCTCCGGCACCCGGAGCCCGCGCGCCCGGCACGCACGCATCGCCTCGGCCTCCGCCCGCATCGACGCGTAGGGGCTCGGCCGGCCGGGCGGGTCACGTCGCAGGACCAGCTCGCGACCGCCGGCCTCGAACGCCCACGTCTCCCTCGACGCTCCCCCGCTCAGGCGTTGGAGCGATGCGATCTCCACGGGCGCGCCCAGCACCGGGCCGAGCGCAGCCCCGAGGAGCTCAGCGACCCGCTCGGGTGCCGACCGGGATGCCATCGACGATCTGATCCAGGTACTCCGACAGACCGGCGCCCTCGAGGTCCTCGTAGCTCCACCGGGTCATCCCCTCGGTGATGCGGGTGACCATGCCGTCGCGGCGGTTGCGAAGCGGGATGTTCGACCACACGTCACCCCGGACCTCGTAGGTGTGGTCGTCGGTGGTCACGGTCAGCACGTTGCTGCGCGGGAACCACTCGTCGTCGTAGTCCGACACCACGTCGGCGCTCCTGATGGGCACCACCCGATCGTCGCCGTAGCGCTTGCGGTCGTAGACGAAGCCGCGTCCGCCCCGTTCCCCGGCCTCGTCGCCGGCGATGGTCACGCCGAAGCCGAGGTCCGGCCCCAGGTTCACCGTGAGCCACCGGTACCACCAGATGTTCTGCCAGTAGCGCGGGCCCCAGGAGTGGTCGCGCAGCCCCAACGCATCCTGGATCTGGAACGTCTCGTCACCCACCCTGACGGTTCCATTGCTCGCCATGTGCTGCTCGGTGTGGCCACGGGCGAACATCTTCTCGGGGTCGAGGTCGGGCTTCTCGTCGCCCTCCTCCCACTCCGGCTCGCCACCCTCGGCTGGACCGACCGCCGACACGGTCAGGTCGATCGAGCACTCCACGTGCGGGTTCTGCGAGAAGGCCTCACGCGGTTCCGCCATGTCACGGGGTCGCTCGAGGAGGCACACCTTGCCCTCGTAGGTGACCCGGTGCCGTTCGTAGGGCGCGAGCACCTCGAAGCGGAGCCCGCCTGCGTCGTGCGCGTCGTTCGAGGTGATCGTGGGCCGCTTGTACATGAACCCGACGCGGCCGTCCGGCAGGTAGAGGCACACCGACATCTCGGCGTACCCCTCGTTCACGCGGTTGCCCATGCGCACCCAGCCGCCGGTCCCCGCCGCCTGGTCGAACCAGTTGTAGTAGCGGCTCTCGTTGAAGTTGGAGACGTCCTCAGGCTCGTGCAGGAGGTCGTCCTCTGGCTCTCGTCGGATCCTCACCCGCCGCACCCTAGGGAGCATCTCCTGCTTCATGCGGCGGTCTGTTCGCCCGGGTAGAACCATGGGCGGGTAGCGGAGGACGAAGAAGGCCGAGGAACGAGGCCGAGACTGAGCCGGAGCTGGCCCGGCCGATTGAGGAGAGCGGATGAGTGGACCTGTGACTTCGGTGGATGCGGGACCGGTGCCTGCGGGGGACGATCCGGGCGAGTGCGAGCTGGAGGTGACCGCCGGCCGCGAGGCGGCGGTGGGTGCCATGACGGTGAACCGGGTGCTGCCTCGGCGAGCGCGGCGCATGGTCAGCTCCTGGTGCTTCGTCGACCAGTTCGGGCCCACGCAGGTCCCGGAGGGCGGCGGCATGTCCGTCGGCCCGCACCCGCACATCGGGTTGCAGACCGTGACGTGGCTGGTGCACGGCGCGGTGCTCCACCGCGACAGCCTCGGTTCCGAACAGGAGATCCGGCCCGGCCAGCTGAACCTCATGACCGCCGGGCAGGGCGTGTCGCACTCGGAGGAGCCGGTCGGCGGGTACTCCGGCGACTTCCAGGGGGTGCAGCTCTGGGTGGCCCAACCGGAGGGCACCCGCCACGGCGCGCCGGCCTTCGAGCACCTCGACCAGCTGCCGGTCGCTGAGGTGGACGGCGGCGAGCTCACCGTCCTCGTGGGCCGCTACCTGGGCGCCGCGTCCCCCGCTCGGGCCGACACCGAACACTTGGGGGTCGAGCTCAGGCTCGGGCCCGGTCGCACCACGCTCCCCCTGGACCCCGCGCACGAGTACGCGGCGGTGGCGCTCAGCGGATCGGTCTCGGTGGGGCCCCACCACCTCACCCCCGGCCACCTGGGGTACCTCGGCACCGGGCGTGACGAGTTGCCGCTCGACGTCGCCGAGCCCACCCGCCTGCTGCTCCTCGGCGGCGAGCCGTTCCCGGAGAGGATCCTCATGTGGTGGAACTACGTGGGCCGCACCCAGGACGAGATCACCGCAGCACACGCCGACTGGAGCGCGGAGACTGAGCGGTTCGGCCAGGTGGCGTCGACGCTCGACAGGATCCACACCGGGCCGCCTCCGTGGGCAACCGCCCGCTGACCGCCGAGGGGCCCCAACGTGATCGTGGGTCTGCCCGATGGGTGGGCGGTGCTGCTGTCGTCCCTCGCCTGGGCGGCGGTCAGCGGTGCCGTGGGCTGGCGGGCGATCCACTGGTCGGCTGAGCGCCTGTCCCGGACCGGCCCGATCACCACCGGCCGCAGGTGGGAGCGAGACGGCGAGGTCTGGCAGCGGTGGTTGCGGGTGCGTTCCTGGAAGGACCGGATCCCGGAGGCGGGTGGCTTCTTCGACGGTGGCCGGTCGATGCGACACGTCGGGCCCCCGGGTGTCGGGGCGCTCGGGGCCTTCCGGCGCGACACGGTGCGCGCCGAGCGGGTGCACTGGCTGATCCTGGCGTCGACGCCGCTGCACCTCGCCTGGTGCCGACCCACGGTGTTCGCCGGCATGGCCGCGTTCGGCGTGCTGTTCAACGCTCCGTTCATCGTGGTGCAGCGGTACAACCGGGGTCGGCTCGACCGGATCCTCCGGCGAGCGGCGCAGCGGGTGGGCTGACGGGAAGACGCCGTCGGGTCAGGTTCGCCCGAGCGGCACGGTGCGACCGCTCCAGCGGACGCGCTTCGTGACCACCGTGTTGAACGTGGAGCGCGCCACCACCGCCACGAAGAACGCCACGAGGGCCGGCCACGCCACAGCCGCCGCACCGAAGCGGCCGACGGCCCGGCCGAGGAGCGCCACCTGCGCGGTGACGGCCAGGTAGAGCACCCCCGTCGTCGCGAGGTGGTCGCTGGCCCACGGCGCGATCGCCACCCGAGCAGCCACGGTGAGCAGCGCGGCGATCCACAGCGCGATGCAGATCGCCCGGACGAGCGGCGTGCGGGCAGCGCCGGTGGCGATGTTCTTCGACCAGCCCTCCACCACCCCACGCGCGCTGCGGTACATCCGGAACCGCACCTGGTCGGCGCCACCGACGCACGTCACGTCGACGCCGTGCTCACGGCACCGGGCGGCGAGCGCCAGGTCCTCCGCCACGTCCCCTGCCACCGAGGCGTGACCACCGATCTGCCGGTGGTCCTGCCGAGAGATCGCGAGGCACGGGCCGGCAGCGCCCCACTCGTGCTTGGGCGGGAACGCCGACGCGACGCCGAGGCCCATCACGGCCACCACGTTGAAGACGAGTGACAGCGACTCGGACGCCGAGCCGATGTCGTGGCGCGGTTGCACCGACACCAGGCCGCCGCGTCGCTGCCAGGTCGCCAGCACGTCGCCGAGCGCCTCGGGGGCCAGGCGGACGTCCGCGTCCAGGAACACGAGCAGCTCACCGGTCGCAGCATCGGCCCCGACGGAGCACGCCCAGCTCTTCCCGGTCCATCCCGGTGGGCGGTCGGGCGCGGTGAGCACCTCGGTCCCGGGGAACCGGCGTGCGCAGTCGGCCGTGCCGTCGCTCGACGCGTCGTCGACGACCACCACCTGGTCAGCCGGGCGTGACTGGCCGGCCAGGTCGGCGAGGAGGAGCGGAAGGCGATCCACCTCGTTCCGGGCGGGGATCACCACGCTCACCCGCGTCGAAGGTGGTGTCGCGCTCCGGTCGAGCCGGGGCATGCGCCACAGGAGCAGCCATCCGAGCGACCAGCCCACCACCACCAGGACGGTGCTCACCGGTCTCGCCCCGGGTTCACCCCTCGACCACCCCGTCCTCGATCTCGACCGTGCGGTCGGCGTACTGGGTGATCCGCGAGTCGTGCGTGACGATGATCGCCGCGGTGCCACGCTGCTTCATCTCGTCGCGGATCAGCTTCACGACCTGCTCGCCCAGGTGGGAGTCGAGGGCAGAGGTCGGCTCGTCGAAGAGGACGAGGCCCGGGTCGTTCATCAGCGCCCGGCCGATCGCCACGCGCTGCTTCTGACCACCGGAGAGCTGGTCGGGCAGGTTGCCGGCCCGGTCGGCGAGGCCCAGCTCCTCGAGCAGCTGCTCAGCTCGCTCCTTCGCTGCCTTCCGGTCGCCGTTGCGGCCGGCCAGCTCGGCGATCACCAGCAGGTTCTCCCGGGCGGTGAGGAACGGCACCAGGTTCACCGACTGGAAGACGAACCCCACCGACGTGCGCCGGAAGTCGGTCAGCTCCTTGGACGAGAGGTCGGAGATGTCCCGACCTGCGACCACGACCTTCCCCTCGGTGGGGCTCAACAGCCCGCCGGCGATCGAACAGAGGGTCGTCTTGCCCGATCCGGACGGGCCCACGAGCGCCACGATCTCGTCGCTCGCGATGGTGAGGTCGGCCCGATCGAGCGCCACGGCTTCGTCGTCGCCCATCGGGTACGTCTTCCGGACACCTTCCATCCGCAGTGCCGGCTCGTTCTGCTCCACCTGTCCTCCGTTGCTCCGCTCGTCGCCCATCACGCTCCGATCGCCGCCGCAGGGTCCACGCGGAGCACCCTCCGCAGGGAGAACGCGCACCCGATCACCGAGGCGACGAGCAGCAGCGCTCCACTCAGCACGAGGCGTCCCGGCGAGATGGTGAACGGGATCGACCCTTCAGGGATCAGCGCCGCGAGCGCCACGGCCAGCGCGGCCCCGATCGACGACGCCACCACCGTGACCACCAGGGCTTGTGCCATCACGCCGGCGAACAAGGTCCTGCTGGACGCGCCCACGGCCTTCAACACGCCGTAGAGGGCGACCCGCTCCACCGTGACCAGTGCGAAGAACAGCGCGACCACCACCAGCGCCACCAGCACGGTGACGCCGATGATCTGGTTGAACGTCGAACGCTGCTGCTCGACGCCGGGGATCGCCTCGATCGCCTCGTCGAGGGTGAGCGCCTCGACGGCGTCGTCGGTGGCCTCCTCGATGGCGGCGACGGTGTCCTCGGGGCTGCCGGTCCCGCGCACGACCAGGGCCTGCACCGACCCGTCGGACGCCTGGCCCGGGCGGAGCGCCTCGGTGACCTCGCGCCAGGTCTCGATCGATCCCCAGAGGGAGGCCTGCCCGGAGTACTGCGTGTCCTCGACGAGGCCGACGACCTCCACCGGCACCCTGCCGGCGCCCAGGAGGAGGACGTCACCCTCACCGACGCCGTCCGCGGTGATCGAGGCGTCGGCGACCACCTGGCCACGCGCAGGTGGTTCGGCCGGCAGGCCGCGCGGCGCCAGCTCGTAGCCGATCACCACCGTCGAGATGAGGTCCCGGGTGTCGGGGTCGTCCTCCGGCCGAGCAGCCACCTGGAGGGTGCCGAGCGCCCCCACCGCCTCGATGCCGTCGGCGCGCTCGGCTGCCTCGCGGACCTCGGGGGTGATGCGGCTGCGCGGGAGCGACCGGCGCGCCGAGCTGGAGTAGGCCACGACGTCGGCCTCCTGGGCGCGGTAGGCGCCGGTGGACGAGTCGAGCAGGCCGTCGAGCAGGCCCCCGAGGAACATCAGCAGCACGGCGATGAGGGCGAGGATCGCTGTGGCGACCACGAACCGCCCCGGACGGCGACGGAGCTCTCTGAGTGCGAGCCTCACAGCGCGGCTCCCCCGGTGGTGGCCGCGATCGGCTGGATGCGGAGCACCCGTCGCAACGAGACGAGCGCGCTGAGCAGGCCGAGCACGACGAGCACCGTGGCCCACACCGCCACGACGGTGCCGTCGAAGCGCAGCGGCAGGCTGCCCACCCGCAGCGAGGACACGGGGAGGAACAGCGCGACGCCCACGGCGATGCCGACCACGAGGACCACCGCCACCTGCGTGAGCAGTGATCGGGCGAGCACCGCCGGTCGCGCGCCCACCGCCCGTAGAAGGGTCAGCGCACGTGCCTTCTGCAGCGTGAGGATCAGGAAGAACAGGCCCGTCACGAGGGGCACCACCAGCGCGTAGAGGAGGAAGATCACCTGGAACGACTGCTGCACCTGCGCCACGCCGGGCGACTCGTCGGCCGCCTCCTCCCTGGTGAGCGCTTCCACGTCGGCCACCTCGCCCCCGATGCGCGACGCGAGCGCCGCGGCGCCGGTGCCCTCCTCCGGCACCACGCCGAGAGCGTTCGGGATGCCCACCGGTGCGTCGGGGTTCACGGCCTTGGCTGCGGCAGCCGCTGTCTCGGGGTCGGTGAACAGGGTCGGGGTCACGTTCAGTTGCACCTGGGGTGCCAAGCCGACGACGGTCAGCGTCGCGGGCTGGGCGCCCGGCGCCCCAGCCACGACCTCCACCTCGTCGCCGACCTCGAAGTCCACGTCGCTGCCCACGGCCTCGCCCGGTGCCGAGGGGCGACGCCCATCGCTCAGCTCGAGCGGCACGAACACCTCGCCGTCGGCGGTGCCGATGATCGAGGCGTCGGACTGCTCGCCGCCGTCGATCCGCACGGTGAACGTCCCCTGGGTGACCGGGACGGCAGCTGCGACGCCGTCCACCGCCGCCACGCCCTCGACCTGTTCGGGGGTGATGCGGCTGGCCTGGAGCGTGCGCTGCCCGTCGACGCTGAACACCACGACGGGCGCGGTCTGGTTGCGGACGCCACCGACGAAGGCGGTGATCAGCGCGTCCTGGAGCGCCTGTTGGAAGAGGATGAGGAAGACCAGCAGCGCCACCGACCCGGCGAGGAGCACGAACCTGCCCCAGGCGCGACGGATCTCGGTCAGGGCGAGGAACATCGACTCCTCCTTCCCGCTCGCGGTGCTCCGCAGTAGCTCACCGTCGCTCCTCTCCCGACGGCGGCCGGGACGACGCGAGGTCCTCCACCACCGCCAGCAGCTCCGGGAGGGTCGAGGTCCGGTGGTCGGCACCCACCCGCTCCGCGACCGGCGCCGCCACCGCCGCTCCGCCCACCACGACCGGGCACCCGACCTCGGAGCGGACGTGATCGATGGCCTCCGCCAGCTCGGCCTCGGACCTCTCGTCGAGTGAGGTCGTAGCGCAGAACCCGACGCAGACCAGCCGATCGGCCGACGCTGCGGCCCGCCACGCCTGGTCGGCCGGGAGGTCGGCACCGAGGTCGACCACGGTGAAGCCGCCCTGGCGCAGCACCTCGGAGGCGAGTGCGGTGGGGAGGCCGTGCTGGTCTCCCGGCGCTGCGGCGACGACCACGGCGCCGCGGGTCCGGCCGCGACGCCGGCCGGCTGCGCCCATGCGACCCAACAGGCGCATCGCCACCACGCTCGCCCGGTGCTCCTCGCCGACGGAGGTCGTCCCGGCCTCCCAGCGATCGCCGATCGTGTGCATGGCACCGGAGAGGGTGCGGATCACCAGGCCGATCGGGTCGTCGGCGCGCATGCGCATGTCGTCGAGGATGCGCCACGCACCCTCCTCGTCCCCGCCCTGCAGTCGATCGGCCAGGCGCTCGACGATGCCGGCGGGCAGCGCAGCCCGCTTCCTCCGCGGCCGGGGACGCGAACGGTCCGCCACGAACTGATCGAGGTCGGACGGCTCGACCCACCACCGACCACCGTCCTGTCGCGCCTGCAGCAGGCCCGTGCGCACGTAGCGGTAGGCGGTCATGTAGTGCACGCCCAGCCGCCGCGCGACGTCCTCCAGGCCGATCGGCTCGTCGCTCTGAGGTGGGTCTGAGGTGTCGTCCACGGGGGGCTCCATCGAGGTTCCGGGAAGGTTCCTCGTCACACACTATTGCATTTGGCTAATTTAGTGCTAAATATTTCTGGACCGGATCCCCCCGGCACAGACAGCAGGAGACAGCCATGAAGAACACGACCCGCCGCTACTGGGCGATCGCGCTGGCGGTGCCGGCCCTCGCCCTCGCTGGGTGCAGCGACGACGGCGCCACGGCGTCCGAGGACGGCAACACCCCCACCACCGAGGTGGAGGAGACCACCACCACCGAGGAGGAGAC
>JBIQID010000009.1:23990-36124 GCA_044508215.1 Actinomycetota bacterium
ACCACCACCGAGGAGGAGACGACCACCACCGAGGCAGCAGCCGAGGAGGCGGACATCGTCGACACGGCCAGCGAGGCCGGCGGGTTCACGACCCTCCTGACCGCCGTGAAGGCGGCAGGGCTGGAGGACACGCTCCGCGGCGACGGCCCCTTCACGGTGTTCGCCCCCACCGACGAGGCGTTCGCAGCGCTCCCGCCCGGGACGCTCGACACGCTCCTCGCCGATCCCTCCGGTCAGCTGACCTCGATCCTCACGTACCACGTGGTCCCCGGTGAGGTCCTCGCCGCGGACGTGGGCGGCCTCGACGGGAAGGACGTCGAGACCGTGAGCGGCGCGACCTTCAAGGTCCAGGTCACCGACGGCGGCGTCCAGCTCGTCGACGGCGCCGGCAACGCCGTCAACGTGGTCACCACCGACGTGCAGGCCTCGAACGGCGTGATCCACGTGATCGACGCGGTGCTCCTCCCCGCAGGCTGACCGCCACCCCCTGCCCTGCCCCCCACCGACGTCGTGGCGCCCGGATCCCCCGTCCGGGTGCCGCGACGTCGGCGCGTCCGGCTGCCGCTCCCCGACCGGCCGCTGGCTACCGTTCGGCGATGCGACTCGACAGCACGATCGGCCGGGCGGTGCAGGCCATCGCCTCCAGCAGGTGGTTCGCACGGGTCGCTCCGGTGGTGGTGCCGCGGGTCGACCGGCTGACCCACCGCCTCACCGGTGGCCGCTTCATGCTCACCGACCGGGGCCTCGTCCCGATGCTGGTGCTCACGGCGACGGGAGCGAAGAGCGGGCAGCCCCGCGAGGTGCCCCTCGCCTGCATGCCCGACGGCGACGGCCTCTACGTGATCGGCAGCAACTTCGGCCGCGCCGACCACCCCGCTTGGACCGCCAACCTGCTGGCCCATCCCGACGCCACCGTCTCGTTCGAGGGCGAGACCTTCCCCGTGACGGCACGGCTCCTCGACGCCGACGAGAAGGAGCAGCTCTGGCCGCGGATCCTCGAGGTGTGGCCGAGCTACCAGGTGTACACCGAGCGCAGCGGGAGGGACCTCAGGGTCTTCCGCCTGGAGCGCACCGACGGCTGACGACCCGGCGGGTCAGGGTGGCTCTGGTTCGTCGCCGACGAGCGCTGCCCGCTCCTCTTCACGGACGGCGCGCGCCTCGGCGGTCATGTTCACCGCGATCGCGGTGACCGGGACCGCCAGGACGACGCCGGCGAACCCGAAGAGCGCGCTGCCCGCCACGAGGGAGAACAGCACGGCCAGCGGGTGGAGCTGCAGCGACCGGCCGTAGATCACGGGGGCGAGCACGTCGTTGTCGAGCTGTTGGACCACGAGCGCCACGATCGCCACGATCACCGCGTCCGCGACGCCGGTGGTGGCGAGCGTCACGAGGATCGCGAGGACGCCGGCGAAGATCGCCCCCGCGATCGGCACGAACGCAGCGAGGAACGTGATCACCGCCACGGGCCATGCGAGCTCGCCGCCCACCAGCGCGATCGTGATGCCGATGATGGCGCCTTCGAGGGTGCCCAGGATCGCGACGCCCCGCAGGTAGCCGCCGAGGGTGGCCCACGCCCGCTTGCCCATCCGGGCGGCGATCCTCCGGCGCTCCCTCGGGACGAAGTGGAGCGACCAGCGCTGGATGCGCCCGCCGTCCTTGAGGAAGAAGAACGTCGTGACCAGCCCGAGGAGCAGCCCGGTGACCGCCTCGACCGCCAGCACCGCGCCGTTCACGAGCGTCCCGCCCGACGAGCGCAGCGCCGTCGCCGCGGCGTCGCCCAGCTGCTCCTTGTAGCGGTCGAGGTCCTCCCGCCCGATGTCGATGACGGGAGCGTCCTCCACCAACCAGTCCTCGACGTCCTCGATCGCCTCGCGGACGGTGGGCTGGAGCGAGTCGAACTGGTCCACCACGCGAGGGCCCACGATCCAGCCGAGCAGGACGAACACGCCGATCAGGGCGGTGAGCGCTGCGATCGACGCGAGGCCGGCGGGGACACCCCTGGCTCGCAGCCACCTCACCGGCAGGTCGAGCAGGCGCGTCAGGTAGAACGCGATGACGAGGGCCAGGAGGAGCACCCACACCTGGGCGACGAGCCAGAGCAGCCCGACGGTGGCGGCTGCGAGGACCAGGAGGCGCCAGGCGTAGGCCGTGAGACGTTCCACCACCGGGTGGACGCGGCGAGGGTCGTCGACGGAGCTCATGTGGGATCGCCTGGGCGGACCAGCCGGAGCTGCCTAGCCGAACATCTCCCGGAGGCGCGCCTCGTCGTCCTTCGAGAGGCTGGTGTGGATGAGCGACACGTCGACGCCCTCGAAGGCCTCTGCGACCCGGTCACCGACGACCTCCTCGGTCAGGAGGAAGAGCGCGGAGGTGCCCGGCGTGATCTCGTCGCGCACCGAGGCGATGAAGTCGTCGTCGATCCCGATGTCGGTCAGCGCTCCACCGAGCGCCCCGGCGGCCGCCCCCACCAACAGGCCCAGGAGCGGCACGAAGAAGATGAGCCCGAAGAGCATCCCCCAGAACGCTCCGCCGAGCGCCCCCGACGCCACCAGGTCGTGCGCCTGACGGGTCTTGGGGCCCTTCCGGTCGGGCGGCCACTCGACCACGGCAGCGTCCTCGATGGTCACGAGGTGCTGCTTGCTGAGCTCCATCAGCTTGGCGCTGGCCCGGGACGCGCCGTCCGCCGTGGGGAACTTCCATGCGGTCAACGTTGCCATGCCGCTCCTCTACCCGGGCGCATTCGGCTCGGGAACCGGGCGCGCTCAGCAGCCGGCGTGGCGGTCGGCGTCGTCCACGACCGCCGCGGCGACCTCGGCGAGGGTGCGCAGCTGGTCGCGGGTGAGCCGGTCGACGAACGACGCCCGCACCGCGTCGACGTGGCCGGGAGCGGCCTCGGCGAGCGCCACGCGGCCGGCGTCGGTGATGCTGATCAGCCAGCCGCGCTGGTCGGAGGGACATCGGCGTCGTGTCACGAGGTCCCGCTCCTCGAGGCGCCGGAGCTGGTGGGAGAGCCGTGTCTTCTCGATGCCGAGCGTCTCGCCCAGCTCGTAGGGGCGGCGGCTCCCGTCCTCGCTCTCGGCGAGGAGCACCAGGACCCCGTAGTCGTGGAGCGACAGCCCGGAGGGTGCGAGCTGTCGGCCCAGGTGGGCGGTCACGTGGGCGTGCATGAGGAGGAGGCCGCGCCACGCGGCCTCCTCCTCGGCGTCGAGCCAGTGGGGTGCGCCGCCGTGGAGCTGCTCGGCCTCAGACGGCGTGGCAGACATCACGACGGAACCTACTTCCCTGTCCTCAGGCCGCGTCCTTGATCGCGGACACCTCGAACTCGAGGGTGACCTTCTCGCCGACGAGCACACCGCCCGCCTCGAGCGGGGCGTTCCAGTTCACGCCCCAGTCCTTGCGGTTCACGACCACGCTGCCCTCGAAGCCCACACGGTCGTTGCCGAACGGGTCGCGGGCGCCGCCCGTGAACTCGAGGTCGAAGGTGACGGGCTTGGTGACGCCCTTGATCGTGAGGTCGCCGGTGACCCGGTAGGTCGAGGCGTCGACGCCCTCCACCGAGGTGCTTTTGAAGCTGATCTCGGGGTAGGTGTCCATGTCGAAGAAGTCGTTGCTGCGCAGGTGACCGTCACGGTCGGCGTTGCGCGTGTCGATGCTCTTCGCCTGGATGGTCAGCTCGGCCCGGGACTTCGAGGGGTCCTCGGCGTCGAGGTAGCCGGTGCCGGCGAACTCGTTGAACGAGCCGCGGACCTTGGTGACCATCGCGTGGCGGGCGACGAAGCCGATGCGGGAGTGCGTCGGGTCGATCGTGTAGTTCCCGGTGAGGGTGGGGGTGAGCGTCTCGGTGGTCATGATGTCGTGTCTCCTCTAGGGGGTTGAACGGGTTCACGAGGGTCCAACTCGGTTGAAGATTCATCTATTCCACCCGTCCCGGAAAAATCTTCCAGGGCGCGCGAAACCGGCGCCCCCGAGGGGGCGCCGGGCGCAGGCGAGTCGGGTCGAGACCGAGCTCAGGCGTCGATGCGGCGGCCGAAGATGGCGCCCACGCTCACGGCGGTCAGCCAGATCGGCATCGTGAGCCCGACGAGGCCCGGGAGCCCGGTGATCACTGCCGCAGCGAGGGCCGGGGCAAGGAGCACGATCGCCGCCACGCCGGTCCACCGGGGCAGCAAGCGCTGCCGTCCGAACGCCAGGGACACCGCCGAGAGCGCTGCCACGGTGACGCCCCACCAGCCCAGGAGGCTGCCGAAGTCGAGGAGCGTGAAGTTCACGAACATCGCGTCGTTCGACAGCCACCCGTGGTCCGTTCCGCCGGGGAGGTAGAGCGCCATCGACCCGGCCAGGGCGGTGAAGACGACGTTGATGGTGGCGGTGGCGGTGATGCCCACGCCGATGTTGCGAGCGGCGATCGAGCCGGGCGCCCGCTGTTCGGCCCACCGGCGCCACCCGGAGCCGGCGACGAACAGGGCGATCACCGAGACGAGGCCCAGAACGAACGCCACGTGGAAGCCGCCACGCTCCAGCTGGTCGATCACGCCGACGCCCCGCTGGGCGTCCTCCTCGGTGACGCCGTTGCTGAGCGCCGCCATCGCCCCGCCGAACCCGGCGAGGCTGCCCACGATGCCGGCGACCGGCCAGACGGGTCGGCGTCGTCGCTCGGGGAGGCCCTCGCCGAGGGGCGTGAGGTCGAGCGGCCGCTGCTGCGGTGCCCGGTGGGAGGTGGGGATGGTCTCTTCGATGGTGCTCATGGCGGTCTCCTGTGAGGACGTGGCCCGCTGGTGCGAGCCGGTTTGATGTCCTCATCGTGAAGATCGCCGGGGAGACCGACCACAGCGCCTGCCGGTGTCTCCGGGTGGTGCAGGCACCCCCGCCGGCCGGGGGTGTCAGTCGCCTCGAGCCTTGGCGGTGGCGCGGTCGTTGGCCTTGCTGATCGCCTGGGCGAGCTCCTTCTTGTTCATCGAGGAGCGGCCCGAGATGTCGAGGTCCCGGGCTCGCTGCATCAGCTCGTCCTTGGTGTGGCCCTTCACGTCGACGCCACCGGTGCTGGTGCCGCCGCCCTTGCGACGGGCCTTCGGATCGGAGGCCCTGTCGTCCGAGGGGCCCTTGTGCCCCTTCGGCTCCCAGTGGTCGCCGACCTTCTCGTGCGTGTGCTTGAGGGCGGAGAAGGCGGTGCGGTGCGCGCGCTCCCCCTCCCCGTAGCTGTCCACGGCGCTGTCGTGTGCCTCCGACCAGGTCCGCTGCGCCTTCTTCCCGGAGCGACGGATGGTGCTCGGCATCTCCTTGCTGGCTGGCATGGGCCTCTCCCGGGGTCGAGTCCTGCAAAGGGTCGGAGGAGAGGTACCCGGGGGGCGACCTGTGCCATGCGGCCCGGGCCGCGTTCTCGATCGGGACGCCGGCTCGGCCATGATTGGCCCCATGCGCTGTCGACAGGAGACCGGGTGACCGGGTGACGCCGACCCTCGTCCTGTTCGGTGTCGTCGGCGCGCTGCTGATCTCCTTCGGCGCCCGGCTGGGGCGCGGTGCCCTCCTGCTCGGTGCGGTGCCCATGGTCTGCTCCCTCGTGTGGACGGCCGCGCACGTGGGTGGGGTGATCGACGGCGACGAGGTGTTCGAGCACCTCACCTGGGTGCAGGGCCTCGGGCTGGGCCTCGACCTCCGACTGGACGGCCTGGCCGCCACGATGACGTTGATCGTCAGCGGCATCGGCGTGCTCGTCATGTGGTACGCCTCCCGCTACTTCTCGCGGACCGCCGCCGACCTGGGCCGCCTGGCCGGACTGCTCGTGCTCTTCGCCGGGGCGATGGTGGGCGTGGTGCAGGCCGACCACCTCCTGCTGCTCTACACGTGCTGGGAGGTCACGTCGATCACGTCGTACCTGCTGATCGGCAACCAGCACACCGACGCTGCTGCCCGCGCCGCCGCCCTCCACGCCCTCCTGGTGACCACCGCCGGCGGGTTGGCGATGCTCGGCGGCTTCGTGCTGCTGGGGCAGGCGACCGGGACCTACCGCCTCAGCGAGCTCGCCTTCATCGACCTCGAGAACAGCCCGCAGGTGACCGCCGCGATGGTGCTGATCCTGATCGGGGCCTTCACGAAGTCGGCGCAGTACCCGTTCCACTCGTGGCTGCCCGGCGCTATGGCCGCCCCGACCCCCGTGAGCGCCTACCTCCACTCGGCCACGATGGTGAAGGCCGGGGTGTTCCTGGTGGCCCGGATCGCGCCGTTCGCCGCCGTCGCCGTGCCGGTGTGGAGGCCGCTCGTCATCGTCGTCGGGCTCGTCACGCTGATCGTCGGCGGGCTGCGGGCGCTCCGCCAGAACGACCTCAAGCTGATGCTCGCGTTCGGCACGGTCAGCCAGCTGGGCCTCATGACGGTGCTCTTCGGTGCCGGGACGGCCGAGGCGACAACCGCAGGATGGGTGCTGCTGGTGGCGCACGCGCTGTTCAAGGCGGCGCTGTTCATGGTCGTCGGCGTGGTCGACCACCAGACCGGCACGAGGGACCGGCGGCGCATCCCGGCGCTGGGTCGGGACTGGTGGTGGCTCGAGGCCGCCACGATCCTGAGCGCCGCGTCGATGGCGGGCCTGCCGCTCCTCTTCGGGTTCATCGCCAAGGAGGGCGCCTACACGGCGATGACCGGCGGGCCGTTCCCCGGCAGCAGCTGGGTGCTCGCGGGGCTCGTCGCCGGGTCGATGCTCACCGTCGCCTACGCGACGACGTTCTGGTGGTCGGTGTTCCCCGGGCCGCGGCGGCGTGCGTCCGGTGCGTGGATCCCATCGCCCACCGACGCCGACGGCTCACCGCTGCCGGTCACGGCCCCCACGTGGGCGTTCGGCGGCACGACGGTGCTGCTGGCCCTCGCCTCCCTGGTCCTCGGCCTGGTGCCCAAGCTGGCCGACGACCTGGGCACGGCGGTGCTGCGCGGGGTCAGCTTCGAGGGCTTCGTGCACCTGTCGATCTGGCACGGGCTGGGCCTCCCCCTCGCGCTGTCGGTCGTCACCATCGCGGGTGGCCTCCTCCTGTTCCTGGGGCAGCGCCAGCTGCAGCCCGTCCTCGCCGCCGGCGGCGTGATCCCGAGCGGTTCCGACGTCTACGCCTACCTGCTGCGCGCCACCGGTGTGGTGTCGCGGCGGGTCACCGGCGCGGTGCAGAACGGCTCGCTCCCCGTGTACTCCGGCGTGATCCTGGCGACCGCGGCGCTCCTCCCCGGCCTGGTGCTCATCGGGAACTGGCACTGGAGCGGATGGCCCGACATCGGCACTCCGGGGACCATCGCCGTCACCGCGCTGCTGCTCGCGGCCGCCACCGGTGCAGCGACGGTCCGGCGGCGCTTCTCCGCGGCGCTCCTCCTGGGCGCCACCGGCTACGCGATGGCTGCGCTCTTCGTGCTCGCCGGAGCCCCCGACCTGGCGCTCACCCAGGCCACCGTGGAGACGCTGTCCACGGTCGTCTTCGTGCTGGTCCTCCGCCGCCTCCCCGACCGCTTCGAGCAGCAGTCGTCGCCACGCAGGAGGATCGTCCGCCTCGCGATCTCCATCGGGGTGGGTGCGTTGGTGTTCGTGGTGGCGATCGTGGCATCGGGGAGCCGGATCGCGCCCACCGACGCCGGCGAGATGGTGGAACGGGCCGTCCCCGACGGGCACGGCCGCAACATCGTGAACGTGATCCTCGTGGACTTCCGCGGGTTCGACACCATGGGCGAGATCACCGTGCTGGCGGTGGCCTCCATCGGCGCCGTGGCGCTCGCCCGGGTGGGCCGGCGGACCGCTGAGCGGCCTGAGCCGCCCGCCCCGGTGCGGGACGTCAAGCGCGTGGTGTTCGTGGACGTGTCGGTGCGCCTGATCTTCCACCTCGTGCTGATGGCCGCCCTCTGGCTGCTGTTCGCCGGGCACAACCAGCCGGGCGGCGGGTTCGTGGGGGGCCTGCTCGCGGGCTCGGCCATCACCCTCAGGTACGTCGCGGGCGGGATCGAGGAGGTGCGGGGCCGGTCCCGGTTCAAGCCGTGGACGGTCCTCGGCACCGGTGTGCTCCTCGCCTCGACAACCGCGATCGTGCCGGCACTCCTCGGGGGTGACGTACTCGACGTGGGCTACACCTCCCTCGACCTGCCGCTCATCGGGACGACGTCGCTCACCAGCGCCCTGATCTTCGACACCGGCGTGTTCCTCGTGGTCGTCGGCATCGTGCTGATGGCGTTCGAGGCGTTCGGCGACCAGCCGGCCGAGGAGGCCCAGGCATGACCGTCACGCTCGCCGCGGCGGCCGCCTGCCTGTTCGGCCTGGGCACCTACCTGGTGCTGCAGCGGAAGCTGAGCCGCATCATCATCGGGCTGGGCCTGATCACCCACGGCGCCAACGTGCTGCTCATCGGCTCCGGTCGGCGGGCGTCGCCGCCGCTCGTCGGCGAAGACGACATCAGCTCGCTCAGCGACCCGCTCCCCCAGGCACTCGCCCTGACCGCCATCGTGATCACCTTCGGCGTCACCATGCTCCTCCTGGCGCTCGCGTTCCGCAGCTGGCTGCTCACCCGTGACGACCAGGTCGAGGACGACGTCGGTGACCGGGCGATCGCCATCGGTGAGGTCGCCCGCAAGGAGGTCCTCGACCAGGCCGCCGCGGCCGCCGAGGAAGCAGAACAGGAGGAGACCGGCATCAGCGTGCACGGACCCGACTGGACCGGCCCGGGTCACCGGCCCCACGACGAGGAGGCGCCCCGGTGACCTCTCTCGTCCCCCTGCCCATCGTGCTGCCCCTGGTCGGCGCCGCCCTGTCGATCCTCCTGGGGCGGTCCCGGCTCGCGCAGCGCGTGATCGGCATCTCGGTGCTCTCCGCGGTGTCGGTGATCTCGATCGTGCTCCTCGTGCACGTCGACCGCCACGGCGAGGTGATCTCGCACCCCGGCGGCTGGACCACGATGGGCATCGACCTGGTGGCCGACCGGCTGGGCATCGTGATGGTGGTGGTGGCGTCGCTGATGCTGCTCGCCGTGCTCGTCTACGCCATCGGCGAACCGGGAGCCGAACGGAACCACGTGGGCTTCCAGTCGGTGTACCTGGTGCTGGCAGCCGGTGTGGCGGGGTCGTTCCTGACCCACGACCTGTTCAACCTGTTCGTCTCGTTCGAGATGATGCTCACGGCCAGCTACGTGCTCCTGACGCTGGGCGGCCGGAGGGACCAGGTGCGCTCGGGCATGACGTACGTGGTCATCAGCCTCCTCGCCTCGGTGCTCTTCGTGGCGGCGCTCGCGCTCATCTACGCCGCCACCGGCACCGTCGACATGGCGAAGCTGCCCGAGCGGATCGCCGAGCTCCCCGAGGGCGTGCGCGCCATGTTCGCCGTGTTCCTGCTGGTGGTCTTCGGCATCAAGGCCGCGCTGTTCCCGCTGTTCTTCTGGCTGCCCGACAGCTATCCGACCGCACCGTCACCGATCACTGCGATCTTCGCCGGCCTGCTCACCAAGGTGGGCGTGTACGCCCTGATCCGCACGCAGACCCTCTTCTTCCCGCCCGACAGCCGCCCCGGGACGATCATGCTCGTGATCGCCGGCGCCACGATGCTGGTCGGCGTGCTGGGCGCGATCGCCCAGGACGACGTGAAGCGGATCCTCTCGTTCACGATCGTCAGCCAGATCGGCTACATGGTGATGGGCCTCGCGTTCTTCACCGTGGCCGGCGTGGCGGCCGCGGTGTTCTCGGTGGTGCACCACATCGTGGTGAAGACGGCGCTGTTCCTCGTCGGTGGCCTCATCGAGCGTGCCGGCGGGTCGGGGCGCCTGACGAAGATCGGCGGGATGGTGAGGACGACGCCCACCCTGGCGGTGCTGTTCCTGCTCCCCGCGCTCAGCCTCGCCGGCATCCCGCCGTTCTCCGGCTTCGTGTCGAAGTACGCGCTGGTCGACGCCGGCTTCGCCGAGCGGCAGTACCTGGTGGTGGGCGTCGGTCTGCTCGTCAGCCTGCTGACCGTCTTCTCGATGGTCCGCATCTGGGCCGGTGCGTTCTGGAACCCGGCCGAGGACCCGGCGGATGGCGACGCCGCCGAACGCCTTGCGAAGACCGGTCGGCTGGGTGGCCCCGTCTTCATGGTGGTGCCCGCCGCGATCGTGGTGGTGATGAGCCTCGGGGTGGCGGTCGCCGCCGGGCCCATCTTCGGGTTCAGCCAACGCACCGCCGAGGACCTGCTCCGGGCCGACACCGCTGCGGAGGTGGTCGACCGGTGAGGCGCTACCTCCCGCGGCTCGTCCTGCTCACGGTGCTGTGGCTGATGATGTGGGGCGACTTCGCGATCGGCACGGTGATCGGCGGGCTCGCCGTGTCGACGGTGCTGCTCGTCGCGTTCCCTCCGGCGGCGCCCCACTCGGCGATCCGCATCCGCCCGCTCGGGGTGCTCCGGCTGCTCGCCTACATCGGGACGCAGCTGGTCACCTCCAACGTGCTGGTGGCACGCCAGATCCTCAGTCGCGACGCCAGCGTGCGGACCGGGGTGCTCGCCTACGACCTCGACCGGCCGTCCGACGAGGCGATCACCCTGATGGCGAACGTCATCGGCCTGACCCCCGGCACCATGACCGTGGAGGCGACGCGCGACCCGCACCGCATCTACGTGCACTTCCTGCTGCTCGACGACCCCGAGGTGGCGCGCAAGGGCCTCGCACGGCTCGAACGGCTGGTGGTCGGCGCGATCGACCCGAAGCGGCAGGCGGACCGCCCGGTTGCCCCGACCGCGGAGGAGGCGACGTGAACGCGGCAACGCAGGTGATCCTCGTCGTGGCCGCCATGGGCTTCGTGTACCGGCTGCTGAGCGGGCCGACGCTGACCGACCGGGTGAACGCGATCGGCGGCCTCATCATCGCCGGCATGGGCGCGATCGCGACCAACGCCGCCCACACCGGCACGGGGGCCTTCCTGCCCGTGCTCGTGGCCGTTGCCCTGGTGGGCCCCATCTCGAACGGCATGACCGCCCGCTACATCGAGAGCCGGGCGGAGGACCAGCCGGCGGAGTCGCACGACGCTGGTGTCCTGACCGAGGGCGAGCCCGGCGAGAAGGCCGGCGCCGACGATCCCAGGGACGAGGGTCCGGTGACGGACCCCTCGGGGCGGGTCGGCGACCGGGGCGAGGGCGACGACGCGGCCACGGAGGCGGGACCGTGATCGGCCAGCTCCTCGCGCTCGCGGGCGCCATCCTCGTGCTCCTCGCGTCGATCGGGATGCTCCGGTTCAGCGACCCCCTCGCGAGGATGCACGCGCTGGCGAAGGCGTCGACCCTCGGGGTCCTGCTGCTCCTCGGCGGCGCGGCCGTGAACCTCGAGGACGTGAACGACATGACCACCGTGGTGCTCGCTGCACTGCTGCAGGTGATCGCGTCGCCGCCCGCGTCGAACATGGTCAGCCGGGCCACCTACCTCGCCGGCGCGATGCCGCGCCGGGACGACGTGCTCGACGAGGGCATCGAGCCGCTCGGCCTCGAGCAGCCCTCCGACTGATCCTGCCGATCCTGCGCCGGGCAATGGCCGACCTGCCGCTCGTGCGCGGGGGTAGGTTCCCGCCATGAGCGACTACATCATCCCGCCGCCGGAGCCCAAGGAGATCGACGAGAAGTTGGCCATGGAGCTGCGCATCCTGGCCGACAACGCCGTCCTGAAGGGGCACCCGTCGGGCGACGAGCGCTGCGACAACTGCCTCTACTACCTGGAGCCGACGGCGGAGATCTCGTACTGCTGGCACCAGAAGCTGCGCATCCTCGTCGGCGCCGACTGGTGGTGCCAGTGGTGGGATGAGATCCCTGAGGAGGGTCCGAGCTCCTGAGCCTGATCAGGCCTCGCGGGCTATCCTTACATCTGCCTGTTTGTAAGGAGAGCGACGATGGAGATCGCAGCGAGGGTCAGTTCGAAGGGACAGGTCACGGTGCCCAAGGCCGTGCGAGAGGCCCTCGGGATCAACGAGGGTGACGACGTGGTGTTCCGCGTCGAAGGCGACCGGGCAGTGCTCGCACGGACCCCCGAGTTCCTCTCGCTCGCCGGCACGATCGCCGTCCCCGCCGCCAGGCGCAACGTCGCGTGGGATGACGTCATCCGCACCACACGCGCACGCCGGGCCGCCACGCGCCGGTGAGCGCGTTCGTCGACACCAACATCCTCGTCCGG
>JBIQID010000009.1:36224-43047 GCA_044508215.1 Actinomycetota bacterium
GCCGGGCCGCCACGCGCCGGTGAGCGCGTTCGTCGACACCAACATCCTCGTCCGGCACCTGACGGGTGACCCGCCGGAGATGGCGGCACGTGCGACCGCCTACCTCGCGCACGCATCAGAGTTGTACCTGGCCGACCTCATCGTTGCGGAGACGCTGTACGTGCTCGAGTCGTTCTACGAGGCTCCGCGCGACCAGATCGCAACCGCCATGCGATCCCTGCTCTCGATGCGTTCGGTGGTCACGGTGGACCCGGCTCTGTTGCTCCGAGCGATCGAGCTCTACGACCAGCATCGGCTCGACTTCGCCGAGGCGTACCTCGTGGCGTGCGCCGAGAGCACGGGCGTCGGTCGCGTCGCCTCGTTCGACCGCGCGATCGACCGGGTGAGAACGGTGGAACGCACCGAACCCTGAACCGGCAAGGTGATTCGGGGCGTCCCGAGTCCGGCCTCCGCGACACCCAGCACGTGGGGCCGGGGACGTCTCGAGCTCAGCCCAGGATCAGGACGTCGAGAGCGACGGCGAGGAAGATCAGCGTCAGGTAGCTGATCGAGAATCCGAAGTAGCGGATCGCCCGGCGATCGAACACCTCGGGATCCGCTTCGAACAGCAGGCGGACGGCGCCGCCCGTGAACAGCACACCGGTCACCACGGCGGTGAGCCCGTAGATCCAGCCGAGGTCACCGATGGGCCACAGCGCGATCGACGCTGTTGCGGTCAGCGCGGCGTACACGATCATCTGCCACGCGGTCTGGCGACGCCCGGCGACCACCGGGAGCATCGGCACGTCGACGCCGGCGTAGTCGGAGCGGTAGCGGATGGCGAGCGCCCACGTGTGCGGCGGCGTCCACAGGAACACGACGAGGAACAGCAGCACCGCCGGCCAACCCACGGTGCCCGTCACGGCGGACCAGCCGATCAGCGTCGGTGCGGCACCGGCAGCTCCCCCGATGACCACGTTGTTCGGCGTCGTGCGCTTCAGCCAGAGCGTGTACACGAACACGTAGAAGCAGCAGGCGGCCAGGGCGAGCACGGCTGACAGCAGGTTCACGAACGCCCACAGCCACACGAACGAGACGGCCTCGATCGCAACGGCGAACACGATCGCCTCTGTCGGCGTCACCTCGCCGGTGACCAAGGGGCGGCGCCGGGTGCGGCCCATGTGGGCGTCGATGTCGCGATCGACCCACATGTTCACCGCGTTCGCTCCGCCGGCGGAGAGGGTGCCGCCGATCACGGTCGCCGCGATCAGCCAGAGCGAGGGCACGCCGCGAGCGGCCAGCACCATGGTGGGGACGGTGCTGACGAGCAGCAGCTCGATGATCCGCGGCTTGGTGAGCGCCACGAACGCCGCGACGCGGGACCGCCGAGGCAGCGCCGCCGACGTCGCACCCCCAGCAACCGTCGCCATCTCTACAACAGCCCGAGCTCGAGGCGGGCTTCCTCGGAGATGCGGTCCATGGTCCACGGCGGCTCGAAGACGATCTGCACGTCGACCTCGTCGACGCCGGGGAGCGCCTCGACGGCGCGGATGGCGTCGGCGCGGAGCACGTCGCCCATGCCACAGCCCGGGGCGGTCATCGTCATGTCGATCTCGATGCGGCGCTTCCCGTCGGGGAGGGCCACCTCGTCGCAGCGGTAGATGAGGCCCAGCTCGACGATGCTGATCGGGATCTCCGGGTCGTACACGGTGCCGAGCGCCTCGTTCACCTTGTCCATGGAGAACTCGCCGGAGCGGCCCATGATCGTGACGTTCCGCTCGACCGGCTCCTTGCCCACCGCGTCGGCGTCCTCGCCGGCGAGGCGCAGCAGCACTCCGCTCTCCGACCGCAGCGTGATGCTGCCACCCAGCATCTGGACGATGTGGACCTCGGAGCCGGCGGGGAGGTGGGCGGGCGTGCCCGCAGGGACCGTGGTGACCACGACGTCCCGCGTGGTGGTGACCGCGCCGTCGGACGGCATCCTCAACGCTCGACCCCCATGGCGTCGAGCTTCTCGTCGATGCGCCCGGAGACGAACTCGCGGACGGACTCGGTGGGGAGCGCCTCCACCACCTCGACGACGAACGCGCCGACGAGGATCGCCCGGGCGCGATCGGTCGGGATGCCACGGCTCCGCAGGTAGAAGAGCGCGTCCTCGTCGAGCTGACCGATCGTCGCACCATGGGTGCAGATCACGTCGTCGGCGAGGATCTCGAGCCACGGCCGGCTGTCGGCCTGGGCCTGCTTGTCGAGGAGGAGGCTGCGGCTGGTCTGGTGGGCTTCGGTGCGCACCGTGTCGGGCTGCACCACGATCACACCGCTGAACGAGCCGCGAGCGTGGTCACCCACGACGCCCTTGAACAGCTGGTTGCTCGAGCAGTGCGACTTGCCGTGGCGGACGGTCGCGGCGTGGTCGTGCTCCTGGGTGCCGGTGGTGAGGTAGAGGCCGTCGAGCCGCGCCTCGGCGCCTTCACCGCTGAAGTCGACCACGACCGCCGAACGACCGATGTCGGCACCCAACATGATGGAATCGAAGTGGTAGCGCGAGGTGGCGCCCTGCCGGACCACGGTCTGGCCCACGTGGACGGTCTCCGCGCCCTCGAACTGCAGGCGGTGGTGGCGCACCCCGGCGCCGTCGCCCACGACCACGGTGGTGGCGGCGTTCGTGAGGATGCGACCGTCCCACCCGGCGTAGGACTCGACGACCGCCACCTCGCTGTGGGCGCCGGCGTGGATGAGCGTCCGCGGGTGGACCGCCACGGGCACAGGGGTGGCCACGGCGAGGTGCACCACGTGCACGGGCTGCTCCACCTGGGTGGCCCGGTCCACGAGCACCACCGCGGCGTCGTCGGCGGCGGCGTGGTTGAGGGCGGCGAACCCGTCGGACGGCCCGGCGCCCAGCAGGTCGACCAGCGCGTCCAGCGAGCGGGACGGCGTGTCGTCGACCAGCGAGGCGAGGGAGGTGACCGTGAGGCCCTCGACGCCGTCGAGCCCTCGGGAGAGCCCGGGGTGGTGGTGGCCGTTCACGAAGACCAGGCGGGGCCCCCCGAAGTCGCCGACCAGCTCGGCCAGGCCGGCGTCGTCGACCGGCGGCGCAGCCACCTGGTCGGCGGGCGCAGGCGCGAACCCCCGGCCGAGGATCTCGCGGACCGGGGTGTACTTCCAGTCCTCCTCGCGGCCGGTGGGCAGGCCCTCCTCCTCGAGGTAGCGGCGCGCCTGGGTGCGGGCGTCACGCATCCACGGCGGTTCGTGGGGTCGCTCCGCGTCGCCCGGCAGCAGACCTCCGGTGAGGTCGGACGACGGACCGGTCACGGCGTCGCCACCGACGCGAGCGCGTCGTCCTCGGTCGCCCGATCGGCGCCCGGCTGGTAGCCCTTCGCCTCCAGCTCCTTGGCCAGGTCGGGCCCGCCCGAGCGCACGATCCGCCCGCCGCTCAGCACGTGGACCACGTCGGGCACGACGTACTCCAAGAGGCGCGGGTAGTGGGTGATGACGAGCATCGAGCGGTCGGGGCTGCGCATCCCCTGCACGCCCTGGGCGACGAGGCGCAGGGCGTCGATGTCGAGGCCCGAGTCGGTCTCGTCGAGCAGCACCAAGCTGGGCTCGAGGAGCGCCATCTGGAGCACCTCGTTGCGCTTCTTCTCGCCACCGGAGAACCCGGTGTTCACCGAGCGGGTGAGGAGCGACGGCTCCATCTCCAGCTCGGCCATCTTCTCGCGGGCCAGCTTCAGGAAGGTGCGGGCGTCGAGCTCGGCCTCGCCGCGGGCGCGGCGCAGCGCGTTGGCGGACTCGCGGATGAACTGCATGTTCCCGACCCCCGGGATCTCCACGGGGTACTGGAACGCCAGGAAGACCCCGGCCGCGGCCCGCTCGTCGGGCTCCATCGCCAGCAGGTCCTGGCCCTTGTAGAGGACGAGGCCCGAGACCTCGTAGCCGTCGCGCCCGGCGAGCACCTGCGTGAGGGTGCTCTTGCCGGCCCCGTTCGGGCCCATGATGGCGTGCACCTCGCCGGCCGCGATCTCGAGGTCGAGGCCCCGGAGGATCTCCCGACCGCCGATCGACGCGTGCAGGTCCTTGATGCTCAGCATCAACCGACGCTCCCTTCGAGGCTCACCCTCATCAGTGCCTGCGCCTCGACGGCGAACTCCATGGGGAGCTCGTCGAAGACCTCGCGGCAGAAGCCGTTCACGATCATGGAGGTGGCGTCCTCCTCCGACAGCCCACGCTGGCGGCAGTAGAAGAGCTGGTCCTCGGACACCTTCGAGGTGGTCGCCTCGTGCTCCACCTGGGCCGAGTCGTTCTTCACCTCGACGTAGGGGAACGTGTGCGCCCCGCACTCGGAGCCGATGAGCAGCGAGTCGCACTGCGTGTGGTTGCGGGCGCCGGTGGCGGTCCGCAGCATCTTCACGAGGCCCCGGTAGGTGTTCTGCGCCTTCCCGGCCGAGATGCCCTTCGACACGATCGTGCTCGTCGTGTTCTTGCCGATGTGGATCATCTTCGTGCCGGTGTCGGCCTGCTGGAGGTTGGTGGTGACGGCGACGGAGTAGAACTCGCCGATCGAGTCGTCGCCCTGCAGCACCACGCTGGGGTACTTCCAGGTGATCGCCGACCCGGTCTCCACCTGGGTCCACGAGATCTTCGACCGGGCGCCGGCGCAGCGGCCGCGCTTGGTCACGAAGTTGTAGATGCCGCCGTTCCCCTCGATGTCGCCGGGGTACCAGTTCTGCACCGTGGAGTACTTGATGTCGGCGTCGTCGAACGCGATCAGCTCGACCACCGCTGCGTGCAGCTGGTTCTCGTCGCGCATCGGAGCGGTGCAGCCCTCGAGGTAGCTGACCGACGCCCCTTCCTCGGCCACGATCAGCGTGCGCTCGAACTGGCCGGTCTCGGCCGCGTTGATCCGGAAGTACGTCGACAGCTCCATCGGGCACTTCACGCCCTTCGGGATGTAACAGAAGGAGCCGTCGGAGAAGACCGCCGAGTTCAGCGCCGCGTAGAAGTTGTCGCGGTAGGGCACCACGGTGCCCAGGTGCTTGCGGACCAGCTCGGGGTGGTCGCGCACCGCGTCGGAGAACGAGCAGAAGATGACGCCGACCTCGGCCAGCTTGTCCTTGAACGTGGTGGCGACCGAGACGGAGTCGATGACCGCGTCGACGGCGACGCCGGACAGCCGCTCCTGCTCGGCGAGGGAGATGCCGAGCTTGTCGAACATCTCGCGGACCTCGGGGTCGACCTCGTCGAGGCTCTTCGGCGCCGGGCCCTTCGGCTTGGGCGCCGCGTAGTAGCTCATGTCCTGGAAGTCGATCGGCGGGTGGTGGACGTTCGGCCAGGTCGGTTCGGTGAGCGTCAGGAAGTGGCGGAAGGCGGCGAGGCGCCACTCGAGGAGCCACTCGGGCTCACCCTTCTTCTCGGAGATGAGTCGGACCACGTCCTCGTTGAGCCCCTTGGGCACCACGTAGGTGTCGAGGTCGGTCGTGAATCCGTAGCGGTACTCCCGCTCGACGAGCTCCTGGATTCCGTCTGACACTTCGTTCTCGTTCCTTCGGTCGACCGTCCGCTCCTACCAGTCCACCACCTCGAGCGGCGGAACCGACTGTCGCAGACGGCATAGCTCAGCACATCTGGGTACCGGTTGAGCAAGGATTATTTCTAGTATAAAACAGAAATATGTCCCTCACCCAAGCCTCCAGCCCGACTTCGACCCTGGAGGCAGCGACCTCCACGCCCGACCCGGACGGCGTCCGGATCGGCCTGGTGCCCGAGAGCACCGGGGTGCCCGACCGGCCGATCATCGCGTTCGACCGATCGCTGTGGGTCTGGGTGGCGATCTGCTCCGTGGTGATGTTCGCCGTGGTCGGCGGGGGCGTCTGGCTGGTGACGGGCCGGCTGGTGGACGGCCTGGCCGTCGGCGGCTTCACCACCTTCTGGGGTGGACCGGGCTTCGGCGTGATGTTCGGGAGCGCCTACCACGCGCTCTCGAGCGAGCGGGCGGAGAAGCGGTCCGAGGTCGCACGCGCCGCCGATGTGGCCCAGGATGCGTCGAGGCGTCGCTGACCTCACCGCACCTCACGCCTTCGAAGCAGCATCGATCGACCTCCAGCAGTCGCACAGCAGTCCCGTGAACAGCCGACCTCGTCCAACCCCCCGAACCATCGGAGCATTCCCATGAGCGCCGGAGCGGCCCTCCCCCCGCCCACGACCGACCTCGATTCACCCGACGCCGTCGCCGAGATGGTGCGCCGCTTCTACGCGGACGTCGCCCAAGACGACCTCCTCGGACCGATGTTCGAGGACGTGGCCCAGGTCGACTGGGCTGAGCACCTGCCCAAGCTCACCGCGTTCTGGTGCCGGGTGGTCTTCGGGATCCAGGGCTACTCGGGGAACCCGTTCCGCGCGCACCGCGACATCCACGTGCAGGTGCCGTTCACCGCTGCACACTTCGAGCGGTGGCTCGGGCTGTTCCACGACACGGTGGACACCGGGTGGGTCGGGCCCAACGCCGAGCGGGTCAAGGAGCTGGCGGTGAACGTCGCCCGGGTGCACAGCGAGCAGCTGATCGGCACCCCGGTGGACTGGTCGGCGGGACCGGATGCTCCGTCCCGGACGGCGGCGGGGAGGACGGTGATCCCGGTGCGGCCCGCCGGCTGAGCCCGACGAGCCGCACCGGGCCGTTCGAACTTCGACGCCGTTCAGGCCTCGGCGCCGTTCAGGCCTCGGCGCCGTTCAGACCTCCGCCCTGCGCAGGGGTGGGTGCCGGTCGACGACGCCGGCGGCGAGTCGAGCCAGGGACACCGCTCCGAGGAGCAACCCGAAGTCCCGCAGCGCCACGTCGTAGTGGTCGCCC
>JBIQID010000131.1:0-8572 GCA_044508215.1 Actinomycetota bacterium
GGTCGAGCAGCGGCAGGCCGGACGCCTGGTACTTCTTGGCGATCGACACCACGAGCCGGAGGTTCGACTGCACGAACGTCCGCTCGGCTTCCTCCCCGAGGCGGTTCGCGCGCTTCAGCTCACGCTTCCGCGCCGGGCTGAGGGAACGGGCGCCCACCTCCAGCTCGGTGCGCGCGGCGTTGCCCGCCTCGATCGCCTGGGCGAGTCGAACCTCGTCGTCCTTGGTGAGCAGCGGGTACTGGCCGATGTCGGTGAGGTAGAGCCTGACGAGGTCCTCCTCGTCCCTTTCCACACGCTCTTTGGCCACGCTCGAGTCCTTTGCTGTCGGCGGACCCGGACGGCAGGACGCCCGGCAGACCGGGCCGCCCCGCGGTTTCACCCACAGGGCGGAACGGAACGGCTTCAACGATACGGACCACGTCAAGTGGTTCCGCCCGTGGCGCGTCCACTTTTTCGGGCGTGCTCCGGCGGCGTGCCCCCTGTCACAGGTGCGGCGCCGAGCCGCCGGTCGTCAGCCGGCCGAGCCGGGGCCCGCGATGCCGCCGGCTGCGACCACGAGGCGCTCCAGGTGACGCTGGTGCTCGGCCGCCCGGTCCACGTCGTCGGGACCGCTGAGCATCGACTGCACCAGCATCTCGCCGTCGCGCTGGTCCGCCGCCAGGTCGTCGAGCACCAGTCGCAGCACCCGCATCGTGGGCGCATCGGCGACGCTCGACGAGCGGTTCAGGTGGAAGGTGTACGCGGACGCCGCCCACGGCACCGCCACCCGGTAGAGGCCGACCAACCGCTCGAGGGTGCCCGTCGGCTCCTCCAACGACGCGACGAACGACTCCATCTCGGGGTTCGCCGGTGCGGTGAGCCCATCGGGGTGCAGGTCCGCAGGCCGCGATGGCCGGGCCAGCTCCGCCTCCGTTCCACTCGCTTCGCTCGCTCCGTCGTGCTTCGCCACCCGGCCTGACCCCGCGGGCAGCCGCTGGTGGAACAGCTGCGCGTGCCAGGCGTGGTGGTTGCAGTTGGTGCCGAAGCGGACCTTCACGTCCAGCTCGGGGGTGGATGCGACCCAACCGCCGACCACCTCGAAGAGGCGCATCTCGAACCAGGTGTAGTGGCCGAGGCGCCGCGCGGCGGCCTCCGCGTCGAAGAGGCCGGGCACCTCACGCCGGTCCCACGGCGGCACCGGCGGGCGGCTCGCCTCGGTCTCGTTCGCCTCGGTCTCGTTCGCCTCGGTCCCGCTCACGTCGATCGAACCTTCACCGCTTGCCCTCGTAGCGGACGACCTCGAACCGCTTCTTCATGCGGAGCGCGGGGACCTCCACGAACTTCCACGACAGCTGCGCGATCACGAGGCTCACGACACCCACCGCGAGGGCGAAGACCCACTGGCCGAACAGGATCCGGTGGTCGTCGTACCAGGCACCGATGCCACCGTCCGCTCCGGAGGTGGGCATGAACTCGCGGTGGTCGCGGTACCACCGCGACTCGGCGAGCAGGAACACCGGCTGGTGCCACAGGTAGAGCGCGTAGGAGAGCTGCCCGATCCGCACGAGGGGGCGAGCGGACAGCGCCTTCGCCACCACGCCCTGGGGGCGGTGCACCTGGTGGAGGATCACGGCGACGCAGCAGAGGATGCCGAGCTGGTAGTTCCAGCTCCCCCACGCCACGTCGTGGAACTCGGCGTCGAAGTCGGGGCCGGCCAGCTCGGGCGGTCGGGGGTAGACGGCGAGGATGTCGAAGTAGACCCACCCGAGCGACCCGATGATCCCCACCCACAGCAGGATCCGGTCGAGGCTCGGGAGCCGGAGGTCGGGCGCCTTCCGCATGAAGATCGCGAGCAGCGCGCCCCAGGCGAGGGAATCCGGGCGGAAGGCGTAGACGAGCCGGGAGAGGCCGTCGTTCCCGCCGTTCACCCGCAGCACGAACGCCAGCGCCACCAGACCCAGGAGCGCACCGATCACCATCCGGAAGCGGCGTGCGGTGCCCGGCTTGATCCCGAGGAACACGATGCACGCCGGCCAGATGAAGTAGAACCACTCCTCCACCGACAGCGTCCAGAGGTGGACCAGGAACGCGTCCTCGGCCTTGAAGAGCAGGAGGCCCGGGTAGACGTAGAACGCCGCCGCTGCGATCTCGGCGAGCGTCAGCTTCCACGGCAGCCAGCCGAAGAGCATCACCACGAACACCGCGAGGAGCAGCACCGCCAGCGCGGGCAGCAGGCGCAGGCCGCGTCGCACGTAGAAGTTGCGCATCGACACGCCGCCGGTCTTCGACCACTCCTCGAGCAGCAGCGACGTGATGAGGAAGCCCGACAGGACGAAGAACAGGTCGATGGTGAGCGACAGCCCGAAGAGGCGTGTGCCCATGTAGTGGCTGAGGCCGGCCGAGTAGTGGCCGGCCATCACGATCACGATGCCGATGCCACGGGTCCCGTCGAGCGACGGGAGGTGCCGGAACGGCTTCTCGGGTGGTTGGTCCAGGCGTTCGCGCAGGTGCGGTCTCGGCTCGCCCTGCACCCTCAGACCGGTCATCCGCGTCGCTCTCCCCCAAGATCTGCCGGACGCCCGGCCGGAATCATCATCGCGTCAACGAAACCACGGGTGGAATCGCGCGATCGAGGCCGTTCGGGACGGCTCCGACGAGGTGTCCACCGTAGCCTCCGGCCATGGCCGACGGGGAGGGAGGTCTCGCGGACGTGGAGCTCGAGGCGTGGCGAGGGTTCATCGGGGTCTGCGGGCGGCTGCAGGCGGTCCTCGATTCGGAGCTGGCCGCGGCGGGATCGCTGCGGCTCGGCGAGTACGAGGTGATGGCGCACCTGTTGGAGGCGCCCGACGGGGTGCTCCGCATGAACGAGCTGGCGGCCCGGTGCGGGCTGTCGCCCAGCGGTCTCACCAGGCGCTTCGACGGCCTGGTGCGAAAGGGCCTGGTGGAACGCCGCGAGGTGCCGGGCGACCGCCGCGGCGTCCTCGCCGCGCTCACCTCGGCGGGGGCCGATGCCCTCGAGCAGTGCGCGCCGCACCACCGTGCCGCTGTGCGCCGCCACTTCACGTCCCACCTCACCGAGGCCGAGCTGGCAGTGCTCGCCGAGGTGTTCGGCCGCCTCGACCACCGGAAGGCCGCTGCCGAGGAGTCCTCGCTCAGCGGTACCGGTTCGTGATCGGCACCCGCCGGTCGCGCCCGAAGGCCTTGCGCATCACCCGGAGGCCCGGCGGGGTCTGACGCCGCTTGTACTCCGAGTGGTCCACGAGGCTGCAGACCCGGTGCACCACCGCGGCGTCGAAGCCGGCGGCGATCAGCTCGCCGGGGGTCGAGTCGCCGTCGACGTAGCCGGAGAGGATCGGGTCCAGCACGTCGTAGGGCGGGAGGCTCTGCTGGTCGGTCTGGCCCGGGCGGAGCTCCGCCGACGGCGGCTTGGTGAGGATGTGCTCGGGGATCAGCTCGCCGTCGCCTGCAGCGTTCCGCCACCGGCACAGCTCGTAGACGCCGGTCTTGAACACGTCCTTGATCACCGAGAGGCCCCCGACGGTGTCGCCGTAGAGCGTCGAGTAGCCCACCGCGGCCTCGCTCTTGTTGCCGGTGGCGACCACCAGCCAGCCGAACTCGTTCGAGAGCGCCATCAGGAGCACGCCCCGGACCCGCGCCTGGAGGTTCTCGTCGGTCAGGTCCGCGCCGTCCGGCGACGGTCCCCTCCCCGCGTCACGGTGCGGGGCGATCGACGGGGTGAGCAGGTCGAGGAACGCGGCGTGCGCCGGCTCGATCGGGATCGTCCGGCAGTCGATCCCCACCCGGCGGCACAGCTCCTCGGCGTCGCCGACGGAGTGGTCGCTCGAGTACCGCGACGGCATCAGGACGCCGTGCACGCGCTCGGGCCCCAGCGCGTCCGCGGCGATGACCGCGACGAGCGCCGAGTCGACACCGCCCGACAGCCCGAGCACCGCATCGGTGAAGCCGTTCTTGCGCGCGTAGTCCCGGGTGCCGAGGGTGAGCGCTGCCCAGGTCTCCGCCCACGGGTCGAGCGGCGGTGCGACCTCGCCGGCCAGGTCGGTGTCGACGACCGCCATCGTGTCGTCGAACTGCGCCACGCGGTGCCGCACGCCGTCCGGGCCGACCACCATCGAGCCGCCGTCGAAGACGAGGTCGTCCTGTCCGCCCACCTGGTTCACGTAGACGATCGGCACCTTCGCCTCGGACGCCCGGCGGAGGAGCAGCGCCTCCCGCTCCACGAGCCGTCCCTGGTGGAACGGTGACCCGTTGACCACGACGAGGAGCTGGGCGCCGGCAGCGATCTGGGCTGCGACCGGACCGTCGGGCATCCAGACGTCCTCGCAGATCGAGATGCCGATCCTCAGCCCGTCGAGCTCGTAGAGCGGCTGGTCCGGAGGGCCGGGGTCGAAGCACCGCTCCTCGTCGAAGACGTCGTAGGTGGGGAGGTGCTGCTTCCGGTAGACGAGCTCGACGCGGCCGTTGCGGCACACGGCGACCGCGTTGAAGCGCCGCCCGTCGGGCGCCAGCTCGGGGAAGCCGACCACAGCGGCGCAGTCACCGGTCGCCGCCGCGATGCGGTCCAGCTGGGACCGGCAGTCGACGACGAACTGGCGGCGGAGCACCAGGTCCTCGGGCGGGTAGCCGCACACGGCGAGCTCGCCGAACACCGCGAGCCGCGCGCCCAGCGACGCAGCGGCGCGGTACGCCTCGATGATCGAGTCGCTGTTCGCCTCGAGCGCTCCGACGGTGGGGTTCTGCTGGCAGAGGCCGACGAGCACGGCGCAAACCTACCCGTGGGGCCACAGGGCAAACGTTGGGGTTCCCCGTCCCCGGGCGCGACGACGGCGGCCGGCCCCGAAGGGCACGGCCGCCGCAGTCCTCCGCCGGGTCCGCCACCCGGCAGGCGGAAGGAGGTGAGGCCTCAGCCGCCGGCGGCGGCGCAGACCGTCTCGGTGATGACCCGAGCGACGTCGTACGGGTCGCAGTTGGCGTTCGGCCGACGATCCTCGACGTAGCCCTTCTGGTCCTTGGCGACCTGCCACGGGATCCGGATCGAGGCACCGCGGTCGCTCACGCCGTAGCGGAACTCGGAGAAGTGCGCCGTCTCGTGGAGGCCCGTCAGGCGATCCTCGTAGCCGTGCCCGTACACCGCGAGGTGCTCCTCGGGCTTGCCGGGCGCACCCATCGCCTCGCACGCGGCGATCACCGCGTCGTAGCCCTCACGCATGGCCTTCGTCGAGAAGTTCGTGTGGCAGCCGGCGCCGTTCCAGTCGCCCTTGATCGGCTTGGCGGAGATGGAGGCGTCCACCCCGTAGTCCTCGGCGATGCGGTAGAGGAGGTAGCGGGCCATCCACATCTCGTCGCCGACCTCGACCACGCCGGCCGGGCCGATCTGGTACTCCCACTGGCCGAGCATCACCTCGGCGTTGGTGCCCGAGATGTTCAGCCCGGCGGCGATGCACGCCTCGGTGTGCGCCTCGACGATCTCGCGCCCGGCGATCTCGGTGGCGCCCACGCCGCAGTAGTACGGGCCCTGCGGGGCCGGGTAGAAGACGCCCTGCTCGGGCCACCCGAGCGGACGGCCGGACTTGAAGAACGTGTACTCCTGCTCCATGCCGAACCACATCTCGTGGTGGGCGTACTTCTGGGCCACGTCGGCGCAGCGGGCACGGGTGTTGGACGGGTGCGGCTCCATCGTGTCGGGGAGGAGCACCTCGCACAGCACGAGCACGTCGTCGCCGCCTCGCAGCGGGTCGTGGCACTGGAACACGGGCCGCAGCACGCAGTCGGAGTTGGCGCCCGGAGCCTGGTTCGTGGACGAGCCGTCGAAGCCCCAGAGCGGGAGCTCCTTGGTGCCGTCCTCGAGGATCTTCGTCTTGGAGCGGATGAGCGGCGTCGGCTCGGTGCCGTCGATCCAGATGTATTCAGCCCTGTATGCCACGGAGGTTCGCCTTGTTCGTCGGGGGCCTGCACTGAGCGGACCCTGGGTCTGCTGGGCCAGGGGGTCCCACGAGCGTCTCACGCACGAGGGGTCCTTCCAAGCCCCACGTACGCTGGTCGACGGGGATTTCCCGACCGTTGCCCGAATGTGAACGCTCTGTGAACCAGCCGCCCAACTTCTGTGGAGCGCTCCGGTGATGCGCCAAGGTGTGCACATGGAGCACCACCAGGACTACGTGATGCGGACCATCGAGGAACGGCGGGTGCGCCTCGTCCGCCTCTGGTTCACCGACGTGCTCGGCCACCTGAAGTCGGTGGCGATCTCGCCCGTCGAGCTGGAGACCGCGTTCGAGGACGGGGTGCAGTTCGACGGTTCGGCGATCGACGGGTTCTCCCGCGTGCAGGAGACCGACGTGCTCGCGATCCCCGACGCGTCGAGCTTCCAGCTCGTCAGCTGGGGCGACGGCGGCGACCTGTCGGCTCGGATGTTCTGCGACCTCCAGAACCTCGACGGGTCCCCGTTCGAGGGCGACCCCCGCCAGGTGCTGAAGCGCAACCTGAAGCGGGCGCGGGCCGCCGGCTACACGTTCATGGCGTCGCCCGAGGTCGAGTTCTTCTACTTCGAGTCGGCCGATCCCCGAGGTGGGCCCAAGCCCCTCGACTCCGCCAGCTACTTCGACCTCACGACCTTCGACGCCAGCTCCGACATCCGGCGTGCCACCTTGCAGCGCCTGGAGGCCACCGGCATCCCCGTCGAGTACTCGTTCCACGAGGACGCCCCGTCGCAGCACGAGATCGACCTCCGCTACACGGACGGGCTGTCGATGGCGGACAACCTGATGACCCTGCGTCTGGTGGTGAGGGAGGTGGCGCTCGAGCACGGGGTCCACGCCACCTTCATGCCGAAGCCGCTGGCCGGCGAGCAGGGCTCGGGGATGCACACGCACCTCTCGCTGTGGAGCGGCGAGGAGAACGCGTTCCACGACCCGGCCGGGGAGTACCACCTGTCGGACGTCGGACGTGCGTTCATCGCCGGCCTCCTGCGCCACGCTCCGGAGATCACGGCGATCACGAACCAGCTGGTGAACAGCTACAAGCGGCTGATCCTCGGCTTCGAGGCGCCCGTGCACGTGAGCTGGGCGCGCTCCAACCGCTCGGCGCTGGTCCGGGTGCCCGTGTCGAAGCGCGGCAAGGAGGCGGTGGGCACCCGCCTCGAGTACCGGGCCCCCGACCCGGCCTGCAACCCGTACCTCGCCTTCTCGGTGATCCTCGCCGCCGGCATGGCGGGCATCGAGGGCGGCTACCGGCTCGAGGAGGAGGCGCAGCCCGACATCTTCGAGCTCAGCGACGCCGACCGGAAGGCGAAGGGCATCCGGCTGCTCCCCACCTCGCTCGCCGAGGCCCTCGACCAGATGGAAGGATCGACGCTCGTGCGAGAGGCCCTCGGCGAGCACATCTTCGAATGGTTCCTGCGGAACAAGCGCGCCGAGTGGAACGACTACAAGGGCCACGTGAGCCAGTTCGAGCTCGATCGGTACCTGGGGAGCTGGTGAGTGGAGCCGCTGCTCCTGCACCCCGACCCGCCGCCGCCCGAGCTCGTCCGCGCGCTCGACCTCGCCGGCATGTCGTGGAAGGCGATGTCCGAGCCCCCGGCTGAGGACGACCAGGAGTGGGCGGGAGCGATCATCGCTGCCGACGGCGAGGACGACGTGTTCGGGTTCGTCCGGGCGATCCGCTCGGGCGACGAGCCGCTGCGCCCGGTGCTCCTCCTGCTGCGCGGCAACCAGCTGGGTGACCTCGACGGCCGCCACGAGCTGTTCGAGGACTTCTGCGTCACGCCGTTCCACCCGGTGGAGCTCGAGGCGCGCCTGCGGCACCTCCTCGCCCGGTCGGGCGGGCAGGGCGTGGTCACCGACGAGCTGCTCGTCTACGACTCGCTCGCCCTGAACCTCGAGACGTACCAGGCGGTGATCGCCGGGCGCCCGCTCGACCTCACCTACATGGAGTACGAGCTGTTGAAGTTCCTGGCGTCGAACCCGGGTCGCGTCTTCACGCGGGAGACGCTCCTCAGCCGGGTGTGGGGCTACGAGTACTACGGGGGCGCTCGCACGGTGGACGTCCACATCCGTCGCCTGCGGGCGAAGCTCGGCGAGGAGCACGCGCACCTCATCCAGACGGTGCGCAGCGTGGGCTACAAGTTCGGCGAACGCCGCTGGAGCGCCTGAGGCGGTTCGCTCGGAGCAGGTCCGTCGTGTCGGGGCAGCGCCGGGTTCGGTGGCCGCGCCTGTTCTGGCGCCCGCCGCCCGGCGAGGTCGGCGGCTCGCCTACTTGTTGGTGGCGATCAGCTCGGAGCCCTCGTGACGCTTCTCGGCGTCGGTCTTCATGAGGGTGCCGATGATGGCGGCGATCACTCCGCCGGTCGCGAAGAACGCCACGGGCAGCGCGATCACGAGTGCGATGACGATTGCGACGGCTCCAGCCATGGCCGCATGGTATCCCGCGGCTGCTGCAGGCCCGCCACGTCGGTCGCCGCGCCCTCGTAGGTGGGACGGCGATGTCAGGGCCGAACCTGTCCGCTTGTGGGCGGCCTGTTCGCCGGGATCGGGACAGGTTGGCGCCGTAGGCGGCGATCCGAGATGTGTCGAGAAGGACT
>JBIQID010000132.1:0-1189 GCA_044508215.1 Actinomycetota bacterium
GCTGCCCCGGGCGCCTGCTCGGGCGGGTACCAGTTGCCGTCGGACGCCAGCCACCAGCCGGGGCCAGGGGGTGTGGTGCTCATGTCGATCCTCGATCCGGTCCTGCCCCGCCGGTGCAGCCCCGAAGGGAACCGGCGTGCCTGCGTGGGCGCGCCATTCTGCCGCTCGGGCCCTCGGCGCATCGGGATAGGTTGAGCCGATGATCGTCATCTCCGGAACCATCACCATCGACCCTGCCAACACCGACCGGATGATCGAGCTCACCGGTACGCTCACCAAGGCCACCCGCGAAGAGCCCGGCAACGAGGCCTACGAGTACACCCAGGACCCCACCGACCCGGGCCGCTGGCGGGTGTTCGAGGAGTGGAAGGACGAGGACTCGATCAACGCCCACATGGGTAGCGACCACATGGCTGCGTTCATGGGCGCAGCTGGTGAGCTGGGCATCACCGCGATCGACCTCTCCCGCTACGACGTCAGCGAGAAGACCAAGTTCATGTGAGGCGGTTCGCCGTGCCCTGGCCGAAGGAGCTCAGCATGTTGTTCAGCCGAGACAAGACCTCGATGCCCACACCGGACGAGGCCCTCCCCGGCCGGGACGAGCCGATCCCGGTGCCCGAGACCCACTTCGTCAACGGCAACCGGATCATCCCCCCGTTCCCCGAGGGGATGGCCACCGCCATCGTGGGCATGGGCTGCTTCTGGGGCGCCGAGCGGCTGTTCTGGCAGCTCCCCGGCGTCTACAGCACGGCGGTCGGGTACGCGGGTGGCTACACCCCGAACCCCACCTACCAGGAGGTGTGCTCGGGCCAGACCGGGCACACCGAGGTGGTCCTCGTGGTGTTCGACCCGGCGGTGACCTCCTTCGACGAGATCCTCCGCACGTTCTGGGAGGGGCACGACCCCACCCAGGGCATGCGGCAGGGCAACGACGTGGGCACCCAGTACCGCTCGGCCCTCTACGTCGACGGCCCCGAGCAGCGCGCCGCTGCCGAGGCGAGCCGCGACCGCTACCAGCAGCGCCTCCACGACGCCGGCTACGGCGACATCACCACCGAGATCGGCGAGGCCGGGCCGTTCTTCTACGCCGAGGACTACCACCAGCAGTACCTGGCGAAGAACCCCGGCGGCTACTGCGGCCTGGGCTCGACGGGCGTGTCCTGCCCCGTCGGCATCGCCGACGCCTGAC
>JBIQID010000132.1:1289-8472 GCA_044508215.1 Actinomycetota bacterium
TACTGGGAGGAGCCCTCAGGCGGGACGCAGCTCGTTCAGTTCGGTGGTGTTGTCGCGCACCACCTTCTGCGCTGCGACGGCGTCGAGGCCCACCAGCTCCTCGAGGTAGTCGAGCGGCCGCGGCATCCCCTCGATGTGCGGCCAGTCGGACCCGAAGATCACCCGGTCCGGCCCCACGAGCTTCAGCAGCTCGTGCACGTCGTCCTCCCAGAACGGGTTCACCCAGATGTGGCGGAGGAACGTCTCGGTGGGCGGCTCGGGGAACCACCCGGCCATCTTCCGGGCGGTCACCTCAAGGCGGTGCAGCAGCCCGGCGAGGAACCCCGACCCGTTCTCCACCGAGGCGACCCGCACGTTCGGGAACCGGTGGAACAGCTGGTCGCAGATCAGGCTGGCCAGGAAGTCCTCGATCGGCCGCTCCAGCTGCAGCATCTTGATCGGCTGCGGCACCCCGGCGAAGTTCGTGGTGAAGCCGTCCCGGGCGTAGCCGTGCGACGTGTAGCCGCTGTCCCCCGCGTGCACCACGACGGTGATGCCCGCCTCGTTCACCCGGGCCCAGAACGGATCGAACTCGGGATCGGCTGGCGACCGCTGTCCGAGGACCGTGGTGGGAGCAGCCGGCCGCATCACCACCGTCCGGGCGCCCCGGTCGAGGGCCCACTCCAGCTCCTCGCACGCCCAACCGACGTCGGCGAGCGAGATGTACGGCGCCGCGAAGATCCGGTCCTGGTAGGCGAAGCCCCAGTCCTCCTCGACCCACCGGTTGAACGCCCGGAACGTCACGCACACGGCCTCGGGGTCGTCGACGAGGAGCGACTCGTAGATCATGCCGAGCGTGGGGAACATCCACGCCTTGTCGAGGCCGTGCTCGTCGAGCGTCGCGATGCGGGCGTCCCGGTCGCGGTAGGCGGGCGAGATCGGGTCGCGTGCCTTCAGCAGCTCGAGCGGGTCGTCGCCGTTCGGGTTCCCTCGGAAGTAGTCCTTCAGCACGCCGGGCTTGGCGACGGGGTCGAAGGTCGGGTTCACCACGGCACGGGACACCTTGCCGCCCACCACGTGGTACTTCCGGCCGTCGATCTCGGCCCACTGGATGCACCGGGGCCCCCAGGCGGGGTCGAGGTGACGGGTGAACGCGTCCAGGGCCTCGTAGTAGTGGTTGTCGGCGTCGAAGGGTCGTTCCACCACGGGGATCATGGGCGGAATCGTACCGACGCCTACCGCTGCAGTTGGGGGCGGTGCATCAGGCCGTAGTGGGTGCTCTGCAGCCACCCGGTCAGCTCGTCGCCGGGCTGCGGGCGGCAGATCCAGTAGCCCTGGCCGACGTCGCAGCCCAGCTCCGCCAGCGCTGCGAAGGCCGCCGCGTCCTCGACGCCCTCCGCGACCACCAGCATCTCGAGGTGCCGGGCGAGGTCCACCGTGAACCGCACGATCGCCGCGGCGCGGGGGTCGGCGACCACCGGTGCGGCGAAGCTCTGGTCGATCTTCAGCGTGTCGATCGGCAGGCTCGTGAGGTAGGCGAGCGAGGCGTAGCCCGTCCCGAAGTCGTCGACGGCGAGGCGCACCCCGAGGGACCGCACCTCCTGCAGCACCTGCCGGGCCCGGTCCGGGTCGTTCAGGACGGCGCTCTCGGTCAGCTCCAGCTCGAGCGCCTCGGGTGGGGCGCCGTGGGCGTCGAGCAGCCGCTGTACCCGAGCCGGCAGCTCCTCGTCGGCCACGTTGCGGGCCGACAGGTTCACCGCCACCGGCAGGTCGACACCGGTGTCCCACCAGGCCCGCCACTGCGACAGCGCCTGGTCCAGGAGCCGTTCGGTCAGCGGTCCGATCAGGTCGGTCTGCTCGATGATCGGGAGGAACTCGTCGGGCGTCACCAGGCCCCGTGTCGGGTGGTGCCAGCGGACCAGCGCCTCCACGCCTTGGACCCTCAGGTCACGCATCCCCACCTTCGGTTGGTACACCAGGCGGAACTCGTCGGACTCCATCGCACGGTCCACCTCGGCGGCGAGGGCGAGGCGCTCCGGGTTCGCGCGGCTGAGACCCGGCGTGTAGCGAACGTGCGGCTGGTGCGTCCGCTGCGCCGCCTCGAGCGCCATGTCGGCCCGGCGGAGCAACTGTTCGGCCACCACCTCGGGGCCGCCCGCGGCCTCCACGCTCACGGCGTCGCCGGGGGCCGTGGCCACGCCGACCACGCCACGCACCCGCACCGACATCCCACCCACCTCGAACGGCTTCGCGAACATCTCGCCGAGGAGCGTGCGGACCGCCATCTCGTGGTTCATGTTGGGCGGGGCGAACCACACGACCACGAACTCGTCCGCCGCGAGGCGGGCGACGAACCCGCCGAGGCCCACGACGTCCACGAGGCGACGGGAGACCTCGATCAGCACCTGGTCGCCGTTCGCGTGGCCCATCACGCCGTTGATCTCGCTGAACCCGACGAGGTTCAGGACCGAGGCCCACATCGTCCTGCCGTCCTCGTCGGGCAGAGCGGTGACCATGTGCCTGAACAGCTGCATCCGGTTGGGCAGCCCCGTCAGGCCGTCGTGCGTGGCGAGGTACTCGTTGTGCTCGACCTGCAGCCGCAGCCGCCGGCTCCCCCACCCGACCACGGCCAGCAGCTCGACGAACACGACGAACAGGCCGAGGCCGACCGTGATCGCCATCGGCCGGATCGCGAGGCTGCCGGAGGCCTCCTGCATCTGGGCGCGCAGGGCGTACACCAGGGCGGCGCCGAGCGCGGTCAGCAGTACGAAGCTGATCGTGCCGAAGCGCGCGAGCGTGGTGAGCCAGCTCCTCCGGTGGACGGACACCCGACCCACATCGGTCGCTCGACGCAGTAGTTGAGCGATGCAACCGATGACGGGCGCACGAACCGCGGGCGCGGAACGCCTGTGCTGGTGCTCGGGCCGCCGCTCAGGTCCGGTCGAACCGCCCGCCGCGTCCGGCGCCGCCGACGAACCGGGCCACCCCCTCGGCCGTCTCCGGCGAGGAGAGCGTCTCGAGCCCCAGGCGGGTCTCCTCCATCAGGGCGTCCATCGGGGTGGCGCCCCACTGCGACCGGGCCGAACGGTGGTCGTTGCGCATGCAGACCTGGGGGAACCCGGCGATCTGCTCCGCCAGCTCGATCGCCGCGTCGAGCGCCCGGCCGTCGTCGACGACCCGGTTGGCCAGCCCCATCCGCTCGGCCTCCTCCGCGCCCACCGGACGGCCCGTGAGGATGAGGTCCATCGCGTGCGACTCGCCGATCAGTCGAGGCAACCGGACCGTCCCACCGTCCACCAGCGGCACGCCCCAACGCCGGCAGAACACCCCGAACGTCGCCGAGCGGGCGACCACCCGCAGGTCGCACCAGATCGCCAGCTCCAGGCCGCCTGCCACGGCGTAGCCCTCCACGGCGGCGATCACCGGCTTGCCCAGCTCGAGGCGGGTGGGCCCCATCGGGCCGTCGACCCCGCGGTCGTGCACCACCCGGTTGCCACGGCCGCTGCCGATGGCGCCCAGGTCGGCGCCGGCGCAGAACGTCCCGCCGGCACCCGTCAGCACCGCCACCGACTGGGCGTCGTCGGCGTCGAAGCTGCGGAACGCCTCCGCCAGCGCGTCCGCGGTGGTGCGGTCGACCGCGTTGCGGACCGTCGGGCGGTCGATGGTGACGACGGTGACCGGCCCGCGGTGCTCCACCAGGACCGGGCTCGGGCCGCCGTCGCTCACCGCCGTGTCAGCCTTCCTCGTGTTCCTTGGCCCGGACGACCAGCACGGCGCACGGTGCGTGCTTCACGACGTACTCCATGACGGAACCCTGGAGGAGCCGGGTGAACCAGCCCTTCTCGCTCTCGCCCACCACCACGACGTCGACGTCGCGCTCCTCGGCCAGCTCGCAGATCACGCGGCCCGGGTCGTCGCCCTCCACGAGGTCGGTGCGGGCCGGTTCTCCGGCGCCCGCCAACGTGGCCTCGAGCGCCTCGCGGCCGGCCTCGGTGGCGTCACGGTGCTCCTCACGGGCCTCCTCCTCGGTGATGAGCGGGCCCTCGAAGCCGCCGGCTGTCTCCAGCGGATCCTCCATGGTGGGGATCACCGTGACGATCTGGAGCTCGGTGTCGGGGTGCAGCAGCTCGGCTGCTTCGTGGGCGGCCCGGGTGGAGGCCTCGCTTCCGTCGGTCGCGATCAGCGCCTTCAAGTCGTCTCCAGGTTCAGGGCGGACCAGGTGGCCCGCAGCGGGTGGTGCCTGCGGCGGGAGCCGTCAGGACGGGTAGCGCAGCGCGATCGCCGCCTCGGGCGACGGCGCCACGAAGGTCAGGCTCTCCTGCAGCTCGAGCGTGACCGTCTCCGAGTCGTGGCTGACGTACGCGATCGAGGTGTCCTGGCCGATCGTCAGCTCGAAGTCGCCGCCGCGCTGGCTGAGCACGACCGCACCGTCGACCGCCGGCGCCCAGATCACGGGCCCACCGAGGATCAGGCCCAGGTGCTGGAGGATCGGGTAGCCGCCCTTGTCGGTGGCCTCGATCACACCTGCGTAGCAGCGCGGGCCCAGGGCGATCGCGTACGGACCGGAGATGCCGGCCGACTTCAGCTGGGCGACGGCCCGGGCCACGTAGTTCGGGTACCGCTCGAACTCCTCCGACAGGGCGATCGGCTGGTGCGGCGAGGCGGTGGTCATGCCGGCGATCCCGGCAGCGTCGTACCCGTCGAACACGATCGCGTCCTCGGCGCGGGCCAGGTCGCGGCACGCTTCGGTGAGCGGGTCCAGGTCGGCGTCGCGGGCGCCGCGGGCGATCGAGTCGATCTCCGAGCGCTGCAGCTGGAACCGCCGGGCGATCTCGATCAGCGGCATCACCTGGCGGCTGCTGGCGGTCACGCCGTCGAGCGGTTGCACGTCGAGCGGGCGCAGGCGACCGAGGCTGATCGCGCTCTGGTCGTAGCCGATCGGCCCGTTGAAGTCGACGAGCTTGCGGGCGGCGAGGAAGTGGGTGAGGGTGCGCGTCGCCTCCTCGGTGATCTCCTCCCAGGCGGAGTCGGAGATCGGGGCGAGCTCGTGGAAGAGGTTGTTCACAGGGACGGCTCCAGTCGGGTCGAACGGGCGAGCAGCAAGGCGGTCACGGCAGCGGCGAGAGCGAGAGGCCCACGTCACGGAGGCTGCCGATGCCGAGGCTGCCGTCGGAGGCGGCTGCACCACCGGCGTCACCCCCGCCCACGGCCTCCTCCTCGATCGCGGTGATCGAGCCCTGCGTGAACAGGTACGTGCGGAGGTGCTCGTCGAAGATCGGGTCCCGACGGCGGAGCCACTCGAGCGTCATCGCCGCGTGCTCCTTCTCCTCGTCGCGGTTGTGCGCGAGGACCTCGGCCAGCTCGGCGTCGTCGGTCGCCTCGACCCGCTGGTCGTACCAGTCGACCGCCTCGAGCTCCTCCATGAGCGAGATGATCGCCCGGTGGTGATCTCGGGTCTTCGGGCTCAGGAGCTCAACCGGCTCGTGGTAACCCTCGCTGGCCATGTGTCCTCCTCGGGTGCAGGGGCGACGACCGGAGCCGCCGAAGCGACCCCGGTCCGCACGTACCCGGAAGCTAGTCCTTCGTCCACATCCCGACGTCCGTCAGGACGCCGAGGGGGACGCCGCCACTCAGGCGGGGACGCTGACCTGCTGGCCCGAGCGCTTCGAGAAGAGCACGCCGCCGATGATGACCACGAGGGCGCCGGCTGCGATGGCGTAGCGGGCGGCGTCGTTGTCGCTCAGCGCGATCACGGCGGGGAGCACGAGCAGCGACACCAGGTTCATCACCTTGATGAGCGGGTTGATCGCGGGGCCGGCGGTGTCCTTGAACGGGTCGCCGACGGTGTCGCCGATCACGACGGCCTTGTGGACGTCGGAGCCCTTGCCACCGTGGTTGCCCTCTTCGATGTACTTCTTGGCGTTGTCCCAGGCACCGCCCGAGTTCGACAGGAAGTTCGCCATCAGCTGGCCGGCGATGATCGCCGCCACCAGGTAGCCGCCCAGGGCGTAGGCGTCGAGGCCGAAGCCCACCGCCACCGGCATGAGGACCGCGAGCAGGGCCGGGGTGGCCAGCTCACGCAGCGCCGAGGTGGTGCAGATGTCGATCACCGGGCCGTAGTCGGGCTTCTCGGTGTAGTCCATGATCCCGGGCTTCTCCCGGAACTGCTTGCGGACCTCCTCGACGACCACGCCGGCGGTACGGCCCACGGCGAGGATCGCGAGCGAGCTGAAGAGGAACACCACGGCGCCGCCGAGCAGGCCGCCGATGAACGTCTTCGGATCGGCGAGGTTGATGGCGATGTCCTCGACCACCCCGCCCGCCTCCTCGGCGATCGTCTCGATGAAGCTGGCGAACAGGGCCACGGCGGCGATGACGGCAGAGCCGATCGCGAAGCCCTTCGTGACGGCCTTCGTGGTGTTGCCCACGGTGTCGAGGCCGTCGAGGATCGTCTCGGTCTCGCCCTCGAGCTCGCCGGACATCTCGGCGATGCCCTGGGCGTTGTCGGCGATGGGGCCGAAGGTGTCCTCGGCCACGACGATCGCGGTGGTCGACAGCATGCCGATGCCGGTGAGGGCCACGAGGTAGAGGCCGAACTGGGCGTTGCCGCCGCCCAGCCCGATGGCCACGGCGATGGCGCCGCAGATCGCGACGGCCGCCCACACGGCGGACTCGAGGCCGGAGCTGATGCCCGACAGCACGACGGTGGCGGGGCCGGTGCGACCGGAGTCGGCGATGTCCTTCACCGGCTTGAAGCTGCTCGACGTGAAGTACTGGGTGACCCGGCTGGCCACCTGGCCCAGCACCACGCCGGCCACGATGGCGGCGAACATGCGGGTGCCGACGCTGCTCGTCAGGGAGTCGCCCCGGTCGGGGTTGCCGACGTAGACGAACGCGAGGACCGCGGTGCCGACCAGCGCCAGCACCGAGGCGACGCCAAGGCCGCGGTTGATGGGCTTGAGGGCGTCGGTCTCGTTTGGGCGAGCCTTCACGAAGAAGATCGCCACGAGCGAGGCCAGGATCCCGACCGCCATGACCGCCAGCGGGAACAGCAGGCCCTTGGCGGCCTGGTCGCCCAGCTCGACGCTCTGGAAGGCGGAGACGCCGAGGATGATCGACGCCACGAGCGTCACGCCGAAGCTCTCGAAGAGGTCGGCGGCCATGCCGGCGCAGTCGCCCACGTTGTCGCCCACGTTGTCGGCGA
>JBIQID010000133.1:0-2968 GCA_044508215.1 Actinomycetota bacterium
GATCGGGCGGCTCACCTGCATGGGCCGATCGGCCCTTCGTCCCGAGCCAAACGACCTCAATCTTTCAATCTAGGTGGACGATGCCCATCCGGACCGCCTGCAGCACCGCCTGCGTGCGGTCACGGGCGTCGAGCTTCTGGTAGATCGAAGCCAGGTGGTTCTTGACCGTCTTCTGGGAGATGTACAGCCGCTCGGCCACCTCGGGCGTGCTGCAGCCGTCGGCGATCAGCTGGAGCACCTCCTCCTCGCGCTTGGTGACCATGCGCTCGTCTTCGTTCTTCGCCCGCTCGTCCAGGCGGCGGACCTCGTCGAGCATCGACTTGGCCAGCTGCGGTGACAGGACGGTGTCGCCGGCGGCGGCCATGCGGACGGCCTCGGCGATCTCACGGGTGGAGCAGTCCTTGATGAGGTAGCCCGTCGCCCCGGCACGGATGGCGTTGGTGAGCACCTCCTTGTCGACGTGCATGGTCAACATCACGACCTTGGAGGCCGAGTTCTGCGCCTTCACCTGGCGACACGCCTCGACGCCGTCGCAGTTGGGCATCGACACGTCCATCAGGATCACGTCCGGGCTGAGCCGCTCGGCGAGTCGCACCGCCTCCACGCCGTCCTGGGCCTCGCCCACGATGTCGAACCCCTCGTCCGTCATCGAGCGCCGGAGGCCCTCCCGCAGCATGCGGTGGTCGTCGGCCAACATCAGTCGGATGGTCATCGTGATCCTCCGGTGGGGGTCAACGGGCGAGCGCCTCGTTGAGGGGTTGCAGGGATGGGGGAGTGCTGCACCACGGGCTCGGGAGCCACGGGGCGGTGGGCGGCAGGGTCGAGCACGCAGGTGATCGAGGTGCCCTGGCCCGGCACGGAGTGGACGTCGAGCGCAGCGCCGATCGACGACGCCCTCTCGCGCATGCCGAGCATTCCGTAGCTGTCGAGGCGGCCGGCACGACCGACCTCGAAGCCAACGCCGTTGTCGGTGATGCGGATGGCGGCACGGTCGCCGTCGCAGCGCCAGGTGACCCGCACCCGGGTGGCCTTGGCGTGGCGCTCGATGTTGGTGATCGCCTCCTGGGCGATCCGCCACATCTCCCGCTCCTGGAGGATCGGGAGGCGCTTGTCGGTGTCGGCGTCGACCTGGAACTCGAGCGAGGTGCGCTCGGCGACCCGCTCGGCGTACTGGGTGAGGATGCCTGCGAGGCCGAGGTCCTCGCTCACGTCGGTGCGCAGGTCGTAGAGGGTGTCGCGGACCTCGCGGATGACGCCGCGGATGTCGTCGCGGAGGCGCTCGAGCGACTCGGAGACCACCTCGCCGTCGGCGTCCTTGCCGACGATGCGGTCGGTCTCGAACGCCAGGTAGGCGAGCGACTGGCCGATCCGGTCGTGGAGGTCGCGGGCGATGCGGGTGCGCTCCTCGTCGGCTCCAACGGTGCGGAGGCGGGAGAACCAGCGTGCGTTGTCGAGCGCCAGTGACAGCGGCGGCACGAGGCCCTGGACGAGGCCGGCTGCCCGGTGGTCGAAGCGGTTGCGGTCGCGGTGCTCGAGGGCGATCAGGCCGATGATCGCGTCGCGGGCGGCGAGGGGGGCGTAGAGGCCTGAGCCGGAGCGGTCGTCGAAGCCGAGGCCGGTCTCGATGCTGAGGATCGGCCGGGACACCACGTCGCCCTCGGCGATCGACTCACGCAGCCCGGGTGGCAGGTCGGTGGGCCCGAAGCGGTTCTGGATGGAGCAGCCCTCCCGGCGGACGACCTGCCAGTGCCCGTCGGTGTCGTCGAACAGCAGCACCACGAGGGTGTCGAAGTCCACGAGGCCACGGAGGCGGCTGACGGTGGAGTCGAGGACGTCGTTCATGTCGAGCGACGAGGGGAGCGTCTGGGCGATCCGGTGCAGCGAGTAGAGGAGGGCGTTGGCGTCGGCCAGCCGTGAGACCCGGTCGAACGCCAGGTCGCGCTCGCGGTCGGCCTCGCCGGAGATGCGCCGGCCCCAGGCGGCGATCACGGCGACCATGATCATGATCCCGCTCCAGGTGGCGCACTGGCGCACCACGGCGTCGCTGGTCGGTCCCTCGATCAGCACGGGCGCGCTGACGGCGAGGCCGGTGGCGACGCCGATCCGGATGGCGAACCCGAACCCACGGGCGAACCCGGCGATGCAGGCGGCGGTGATCAGCGAGACGACGAAGGGGGAGTCCCAGTGCCCGGTGAGCACGACGACGGCGACGTGGATGGTCAGCTCGGTGAACACCCGGAGCAGCGAGCGGACGTCGTTGTCGTAGCGGATCGGATGGAACGTGCGGAGCATTGCGTACGCAATGAGCGCCACGGTGCACGCGATGGTGAGGGCGTTGCCCTCGAGGACGTCCTGGGAGACGAGCAGCAGCGAGATGGTGGTGGTCGCCAGCCGCATCGTCGTGATCATCGGAGCGAAGCGGGCGACGCGGTCGAGGCTGGGCCGGATCGGGTCGTCCACCGCGGGTGCTGCGGCCGGGTCGACGAGCGCCGCCCGCAGGTCTCGTGCCAGCCGGCCCGTGATCGGCCCGCGCGGCGACACGTCAATCCCGTCGGGATCGGTCGCGATGGGCGAGGTGAGCGTCACACCGTGCTCCGGGCTGGGTCGTTCGGACGGGCCTGAGACAGGCCAGGTGTCCCCGGTCTGGGACAGTGGACCTATCGGCGCGCCGGATGGCCGACTTTCGAAATTCGACCGATCCGTTCAAGAGCGGGCCTGTTTCCTGCCGGATGTGGCCCTCTTCCGTAGCTGGAGCGTGGCGTGCAAACGCCGGAAATCGTCGTTACGTCAAGTTCGCCCCGGAGTGCGCCACTCCTCCATCTCGATGGTTCACGGGACGGGGAACGCCGTCTCCGAGCCGCAGGCAGCGGCCGTACGTCGCTGACCGGCGATCAACGACGCCGACTGATCGACTCGACGTCGTGGTCGTCGTCGAAGGTCACCACCACGTCCGCCAGCTCGAGATCGT
>JBIQID010000133.1:3068-8396 GCA_044508215.1 Actinomycetota bacterium
TCGACGTCGTGGTCGTCGTCGAAGGTCACCACCACGTCCGCCAGCTCGAGATCGTCCGAGATGTGCTCCCGGAGGTTCACGAGGTTGATCTCCCGCCAGAGCGTCGAGGCGATCTCCCGACCCTCGTCCCGATCGAACCCGAGGAAGCCGGCGTAGAAGGTGGGCTCCCCTCCCCCGGCAACGACCTGCTCGGCCTGATCGATCAAGTGTTCGAATCGCTCGACGTACCAGCGTTCGAGCGACTCCTCGGCGGCATGGAGGTACACGAGGCGGTCGAGCTGGGGCCTCAGGAAGCGCCCGAGGTGCAGGCCGTCCACCAGGACCACCTCGGAGGGCTCGATCCGCTCCCGTTCGCCGGGCACGATGTCGTAGATGTCGTGGCGGTAGATCGGGACCTCGACCGGGTCGCCGCTCCGCAGCGTGGCGAGGGTGGTCTGCATTGTTTGGTGGTCGTAGGTGTCAGGGAAGCCCTTGCGCATGGACGCCCCGAGCTCGTCGAGCCGCGCATTCGGCCACAGGAACGCATCCGCGGTGATCGACGCGACCTCACGGCCCAGCCCCACCAACCGTCCGGCGAGCAGCTCCGAAGCGGTGGACTTCCCCACGCCGACGCTGCCCGTGAACCCCACCGCGAACGGTCCCTCCGGCGCTGCGTCGAGCTCGAGCACCTCGAGCAGCTCGTCGACGAGGCGTTGGCCGTTCCGTGGCGGGCGTGGCTCTCGGGGCGATGGCACCTCGGGCATCGGCGGGACGCTACCGCCGAGCGTGGTGGAGGTGGTCCGCCGTGAGCAGGCCCATGCGGCGGCGATCGTCCACCGCCTGCGGGTGAAGCACCCGGACTGGTCGCCCCGGACCCTCGGCGTGGTGGCGATGAGCGAGGTCGGCGTGAAGCGCACGTCCCGCGCGGCCCTCTCGGGCGGCATCGCCGGCATCCCGGCCGTCGGCACCGTTGCGTCGGTCGTCACCAACGGCGCGGACGAGGCCCGTGCGCTGTCGCAGCTGATCCGGCTGATCCTCGCCGCCGGCTACTCGATGACCGGCGAGTGGGTCGACCTGCCGACCTCGTGTCGGTGGGTGAGCGACGTCCTCGCCGACGTGGGGCACCCCGCCAGCGTCGGAGCGAAGGGTGGTGCCCTCTCCCCCGCCGTCCGAAAGCGGATCGACGACCGGGTCGGTGCGCTCACCACCCGCGTGGCCAGCCGCACCGCCACAGCCACCGCGTCAAAGGCGGCGCTGCGGAAGCTCGGGAAGTACGCCCCGCTGGGGGCCTCCGCGCTGGTCGCCGTGGCGCTCTCCGGCACCGAGATCGCCCGGGTGGCGGTCGCCGCGTTCCGCTACTTCGACACCGACACCGCCGGCGAGTCGACCTCCGGGCCGACGGTCGTGCCGGGGTGACCGCCGCGCTCGTCTCACCGCGGACTCCGCCGTCCTGCACGCGGCGGTAGAACAGGGAGCGACGCGAGGAGGAACGATGGAGCTGACCGAGGCGTGGATCGACGGGAGCCCCGTGACCTCCGGCGAGGTGATCGAGGTCCGCTCCCCGTACGACGACGCCCTGCTCGGCTGCGTGCCGTCGCTCGGCGAGGAGCACATCGACCGCGCCGTCGCCGTCGCGCTCGAGCGGCACCGCGCTGCTCCCCTCCCTGCCCACGAACGGGCTGCCATCCTCGAGCGAGCCGCCGTGCTCCTGGCCGAGCGCCTGGAGCAGTTCACGGCATCCATCTCCGGCGAGGCCGGCAAGCCGATCCGGACCGCCCGCGTCGAGGCCGAACGTGCGCTCGACACGCTCAAGTTCTCCGCGGCGGTCGCACGCACCTCCACCACCGAAGTGGTGCCCATGGACGCCAGCGCGCCGGGCGTCGGCAAGCTCGGCTGGGTGCGTCGGGTGCCCATCGGTGTGGTGGCGGCGATCAGTCCGTTCAACTTCCCGCTGAACCTCGTCTGCCACAAGCTCGCCCCGGCCATCGCTGCGGGCTGCCCGGTGGTGCTCAAGCCGGCGTCCGCCACCCCCCTCACGGCGATCGCCCTCGTCCACCTGCTGGAGGAGGCCGGTCTGCCGCCTGGTTGGGTGAACGTGGTGACGGTTCCCGGCAGCGTCGCCGACCACCTGGTGACGCACCCCGACGTCTCGATGGTGACCTTCACCGGCAGCCCCGAGGTGGGCTGGGCGATCCGGGGCAAGGCAGCGCGGATCAAGGTGACGCTCGAGCTGGGCAACAACGCGCCGGTCCTCGTCGAGGCGGATGCCGACCTCGATCGTGCTGCCGAGCGGATCGTCGCCGGCGGCTACTCGTACTCGGGTCAGTCGTGCATCTCGGTGCAGCGGGTCTATGCACACCGGAGCGTCCACGACCGGCTGCGGGACGCTCTCTGCGACCGCGTCGCCGCGCTCGTGACCGGCGACCCGAGCGACGAGGCGACGGACGTGTCGGCGCTGATCGCACGGAAGGAGACCGAGCGGGTCCGTGGCTGGGTGGACGATGCCGCTTCGGCAGGTGCCTCCGTCCTGGTGGGCGGGAAGCTCGACGACGCCGGCGTGCTGCAGCCCACGGTGCTCGACGGGATCGGTGCCGACATGCGGGTGAGCCGCGACGAGGTGTTCGGACCTGTGATCGGCCTGGCCGCCTACGACGACGTGGACGAGGCCTTCGCCTGGGCGAACGACACCCGCTACGGGCTGCAGGCGGGGATCTTCACCGCGTCGCTCGAGACCGCGCTGCGGGCCGGTGAGGTGCTGCGCTTCGGCGGCGTGACGGTGAACGAGGTGCCCACGTTCCGGGCCGACCAGATGCCGTACGGCGGGGTGAAGGACTCCGGCAACACCCGTGAGGGACCCGCCTACACGTTCGAGGAGATGACCGAACGCCGCCTCGTGATCGTGCAGCCCTGACGGCCCGTCCCTCTGAGGGCGGCGGCTAGTTCATCATGGGGCTGTCGGGGTACAGCGCCAGGCGCGCGGTCGCCCCGCCCTGCCGCCGCAGCACCTCGCGCCAGAGCCCTTCGGGCTTGGGTCCCAGCACGTCGCCGTCGAACCCTTCCACGACGATCCAGGCCCCTGCGATGAGCTCGCCGTCGAGCTGGCCGGGGCCCCAACCGCTGTAGCCGGCGAACAGGCGGAGTCCGTCCGGTCGGGCCTCTCCGGTGGTCACGGCCTCGAGGTCGACGAGTGAGAGGTGGTCGCCCACCCGCCCCACGCCGAGGACGTTGTCGGGTGCCACCGGGCCGCCCTGGAAGAAGACGTCGGGTGCGGACACGGCCTCGGCGAGCTCTGGCAGGTGCATGCCGACCGGGGTCTCGGTGGGCCGGTTCACCACCACGCCCAGCGCGCCTTCCTCGTCGTGGTCGATCACGAACACGACGGTGCCGTCGAAGTTCGGGTCGCCCCCGTTCGGGGTGGCGACGAGCAGGTTCCCGGTGGTCGAGCGCATCGCACCCCCATTCTCGCGCGCCAGATGGGAGACGGTGCCCCGAGCGGAACCTCCGGCAGCCGTCCGCTCACTACCGTTGTGCGGTGCCCGCACCAGCCTCAACCCCCTTGGTCGTGCGCGGGGAGCGAAACGACGAGCTCGACGGCCTGCGGTTCGTCCTCGTCATCGCGATCTTCTTCACGCACGCCGGCCTGGGCGAGGGCGGCTGGCCCGCGGTGGACACGTTCTTCGTGCTCAGCGGCTTCCTCATCGCGTCGCTCCTGATCGACGACTCGTGGCGTCCCCACCCCTTCCGCAAGTTCGTGGTCCGCAGGGTCCGCCGGCTCGCTCCGGCGTTCCTCGTGTGCGTGATGGTGGTGACGGGCCTGCTGCTGCTGGGCGTCGTCTCGGTGACGGGACCTGCTGACCAGCCGCTGCGCCAGGGCCTCTGGTCGGTCCTCTACGTCGCCAACTGGTACGAGATCTGGAGCGGTTCGACCTACTGGGCGGACTTCGGGCGCAGCCCGTTCGGGCACCTCTGGTCGCTGTCGATCGAGGAGCAGTTCTACTTCCTCTTCCCGATCCTCATGATCGGGGTTCGGCGGCTCCGCCTCGTGGGCCAGGCCGCCGTGTGCGGTGCGCTCGGCGTCGCCAGCGCGGCGTGGGCGATCTGGCTGGGCTTCGGCAACGCGACGATCGACCGGATCTACTACGGCACCGACACGCGGGCCTTCGCCCTGCTGGCCGGTGCGACGGCGGCCCTGCTTGCCGCTCGTCCCGGCGTGAAGGAGCGGATGCACGAGCGGCGGGCGTTGTGGAGCGGTCTGGGGATCGCCGCGCTGGTGGGCCTGGTGGTCATCAACGCGACGGTGGCCGGTAGCGACCCGGGGCTGTACAAGGGCGGCTTCCAGGGGACGACGCTGCTCGAGGTGATCCTCGTGGTGTCCCTCGCCGTCGGCAACCCCGTGCTCGCCCCCCTCTTCCGGTGGCGGCCGCTGGTCTGGGCGGGGCACCGGTCGTACAGCATCTACCTCTGGCACCTGCCGGTGTTCGCGTTCGTCCCGGACGGCTTCGACCACCCGTGGCGCACCCTCCTGATCGGGGCACCGATCGCCACGTTGCTCGGTGCGATCTCGTACACCTTCGTGGAGCAGACGTTCCTGCGGCCGCCCCTCCCCCGCCCCGAGCCGCGACGGCGGCCCCGCCCGGTCGCGCTCACCTCCATCGTGGTGACGATCGCAGTGGCCGCTGCCGGGTTGGCCTATGCGGCCGAGCGCGTGAACGACCCCACCGAGGTGCTGGAGGTCGAGGAGGTCGCCGGGCCGGCACCGCTCGACGGCGCCACCCTGGCCGCGAGCAACGCCGATGCGGACGGCGCCCCCGCGTTCGCCCAGGCCGCCCCCACCACCGCTCCCCCGGTGCAGCGACTCATGGTGATCGGCGACTCGATGGCGGTCACCTTCGCGAACGTCCTGCAGATCCCCGGGATGGAGATCATCAACAACGGCCAGCTGGGTTGCGGCAGCCTCGATGCGGATCGTGGCCTGCTCGACGGCAAGTGGCAGCGGCGGTCTCCTGCGTGCCGCGAGTGGCGGGAGCAGGGGTGGGCCGAGAAGCTGCCTCGGGCGGATGCGACCCTCTGGATGTGGGGGGCGTGGGACCTCTCCGACGTGGAGGTCGACGGGCGGCGCCTCACCGTGGGGTCAGCTGAGTACCGCGAGTGGCTCCGCAGCGAGCTGGAGCGTGCGGCCGACCAGCTCACCGCCGACGGCCGGCGGCTGTTCATCACTGCGGCGCTGTGCTTCGACGACAGATCGATCTCCGACATGAACGCACGTGCGGTCGCCCAGAACATCGAGATCAAGGCGTTCGCCGAGGCGCGTGAGGGCGTCGAGTTCCTGCCCCTCGACCAGTTCCTGTG
>JBIQID010000134.1:0-8368 GCA_044508215.1 Actinomycetota bacterium
CCGTGACCTTCGCGCCGTGGCGACCGAGCGTGTCGGCGATCAGCCGCAGTGCGGCGGTGCTGTCGCGCCGGTCGTCGGAGCTGGTGACGATGAGGACCGACCGTGCCACGGACGGCGAGCATACGGTCAACGCCTCGCGAGCCTGAGGAAGAGCACGTCCCCACCGTCCGGCAGGTCGAGGCGGTCGTCGACCTCCCAGCCCCGTTGCCGGGCGAGGCGCAGCAGCCGCTCGGTGTCCCTGTCCTCCGGGAACGGCAGGGACCGTGACCGGATCACCACGAGGAGGCGTTCGTGCGTGCCTCGCCAGGTGGGGGCGAGGTGCTCCTCGAGCGCCCGTTCCGGGCCGGCGGTGTCGGGCACGTCGGTGGGCAGGAGCGGCAGCGAGCCAAGCTCCTGGGCGAGGAGGATGCTCTGCCCGTTGAGCAGGTGCGAGTTGCCGCTGATCGTCGCGAACAGGAAGCCGTCGTCGGTGCCGGAGCGGTAGCGGTCCAGCGTCTCCGCCACCTGCTCGTTGAGCCGCCACCACCGTCGGGCAGCGGCTTCCCTGTCGGCTCGGTCCGGCGCGAGCAGCGCCGGATCGGCGTCCGCGAGCGGGCGCTGCTTGTCGATGAGCCCGCCGCTGAACGTGATCTGCAGCCGTTCGTGGAGGGGGCCGTCCGGGCGGAGGTCGCCGCCGGTGTCGGTGAGGGAGACGACGAGGGCGACCGCCGCGACGGCGAGCAGAGCACCCTCGGCGACGGGCCGAAGCCGTCCGAGCGTGACGAGCGCGGTGGCGGCGAGGGCGAGGATGAGCAGCTCCATCGGGACCTCGAACCACACCCCCTGGTTCCGCGTCGAGAGCAGCGAGAGGAAGCCCACGGCCAGCGCTGCGCCGACGGCGGCGAGGCCGCGCCGGTCGACGGGTGGGCGCTGCTCGGAGCTGCGGGCCACCTCGACCTCCTGCTCCACGCCCTCCTCCGGTGACCCTCCCGGTGTGGTCCGGCGCCGCCGGAGCGCCCAGGTCACCGCGGCGACGGCAGCGATGCAGAGGAGCACCACGGTGAAGAGCCGGAGGTCGTCGCCCAGGTGGCGCAGCCGCGTCGAGACGCGGTCGCCGAGCGCGGACGATCCGTAGTGCTGCGACGTCTCGCCGTAGCCGAAGCCCACGAGGTAGTCCCACAGGGCCGATCGGCTCCGGAACCACCACGGGCCGGCGACAGCGAGCGCCACCGCTGCGGCGATGCCCAGGTTCGCCGCCGATCGGCGGTCCCGCCGCACCAGCACCGCCGCCGCCACCGCCACGGCGGGCACGAACCCGATGGCCATCGTCCGGGCCAGCAGCATGCAGCCGAGCGCCACCCCGGCGCCCACCATCGGCCACCTGCGGTGCCCTCGGTCCGATGCCAGGAGTGCCCAGAGGGCGAGGCACAGGCACGCTCCGGCCGCGGTGGCGTACTGGAACCCCCTGGCCGACTGGATGAGCGCCGGTACGCCCAGGGTCGCGAGCCCGGCCACGATCCCGGCCCGGCGGTCCGCGAGCGACGAGGCGATCCCCGCGACGGCTGCCGCGGCGACCGCCACGAGCAGGGGTTGGACCAGCATCTGCGTTCCCATGCTCCGCCCGAAGAGGATCGAGAACGGCACGGTGAGCAGCGGAACCAGCGGGCCGGTCGACGACGGGGCGGCGACCATCCGGACGAACTCGAGCGGCCGCGCCGGGTCGATGCTGCGGTGGTAGCGGAGCCCTGTCGCCATGTAGCCGACCTCGTCGACGTTGAACGCTCCGAGCTGGCGGATGCGGTGGACCCACCAGACGTGCAGGACCGCGGTCACCAACCCGGCAGCGCCGACGACGATCGCAGGGTGGGGCGCGCGGCGTGCCCGTGCCGTGGTCTCGGACACGTGCCCTGGGTCAGCTCGGCTCGAGGGCCACGAGGATCCGGCCCTCCCGTGCGCGGCCCGCCTCGTCACGCAGCGCCACGATCGCGAGGTGGACCGCCAGCGACTCGTAGTCCGCTCTGCCGTCGATGCTGCTGGCGTCGACGGGGTTCGTGTCGGCGGCCCGGAGCGATCCGTAGCGGGCTTCCACGAGGCCTTGGAGGTCGCCCACCGGTCGGCCCACGAGGTCGCCCGGGGTGATCCCCAGTGCCTGGGCGAGCCCGTCGGTGCAGGCGGTCACCACCTCGGCCTCGTCGACGGTCAGCCACTCGAGCGAGTCGATCCCGGAACGGCGGCGCAACCGCTCCTGCGCCGCCGCCTCGTCGGACGGCACGTCGGACCGGTGCGGTAGGCCGAGGACCGTTCGACCAGAGGATGGGCGCCGGCGGAGGTGCACCTCCTGCGCCTCGACCTCCCACCGGTCGGGGTCGGGCGGCGGACCGTGCTCGGCCCAGACCCCGATCCGCTTCAGCTCGGCGGTCCAGGTGCTCGCGTTCAGCCGGAGGAGGGGGAGGATCTCGGCGGACTGGGCGGCGAGCGTGCGGTGGATCGCTCGGATCTCGTCGCGGGGCAGCTCGGCGATGCTGCACTCCTCGGGCGTGCGGACCACGCTCACGTTCACCTTGATCCGCCGTTCCTCCGCGTAGAGGAGGAGCTCGCCGAACTCGGCGTGGTTCTGCGGCATCAGGCAGTGGTTGATGTTGACGTCGGTGCCGTGCCGGGCGGCGTGCTCACGGAACCGCTCGATGTTCGCCAGCACCTCGTTGAGGTCGGCGTCGATCCGGATGGCGGAGTACGTCTCCTCGCGGATGCCGTCGAGCGAGAAGATGAACGAGAACCTCCCGCGCTCGAGCACCTCCTCCACACGCCGGTTCCAGATGGTGGCGTTGGTGTTGATCGTGCACTCGAGCCGTGGGGCCACCTCGCGGATGGCCTCCCAGACCCGGTAGTTCTCGGGCCCGAGGAACGGCTCGCCGCCGGCGAAGTTGGCGTGCCGGAGGTGTGGGAGGAAGAGCCGGAGGTCGTCGAAGAACTGGTCGTCGTAGACGGTCGGCAGCGGCGGCCGCCCGTCGCGGTGGATGCGGATGGCCGACGAGAGGTCACCGCTGCACTGGATGCACTGGAGGTTGCAGCGGTTCGAGAGGTTGAACTCCATGCGCACCGGCCACGGTTCGGCGGAGCGGTCGCGTCCGAGGCGGTTCGCCCAGAGGTCGAACACCTCGGGGTACGAGCCTCGCCGCCCCTCGGTGGCCACCTCGGCGGCGCAGTTGCCGCAGCCGGCAGGGGTGGCCTTCGCCGCCAGCTCCGCCTCCATCTCCGCTCGGCGGACACCCGCCCAGATCTCGGGGAGGCGCTGCTCGGTGATGTTGCCGAGCGGTATCGGGTTGCGGCAGCAGGCCCGTATGTCCCCGTCGGGCAGCAGGTGCATCTGGAGCGACGGCGCGAGGCACCACGGACCCGAGCGCCTGCGGAGCGGGCTGGCGATCAGGTGGCGGACCGACGGAGCCCGGCGACGCACGGCCGGCGGGATCGCCTGGATGATCGTTGTCCTGTTCACTCCACGCCATCCACCATCGGGGACCGGGTCACGGTAGCTCAGCCCCGGGCCGGCGGGCCGGGACCAGCGCCGTGCTCGAGCGAACCGTGAACGACGTTCCGGCCGGAGGCGTGAACGACGTTCTACAGTTTGGGGACCGGGCAGGGGAGAGCTGGCGGTGCTGACGATGCCGAGGCGGATGGCGTGCGTGGCGGGGCCACCGTCCGTCGCGCTCGGCCACTCGGACCGCCTGCGGCTCGGGCTCCACCACTGGCCCGACGGCACGATGGGCTTCCACCGCTCCGAGGAGGGGCTCCGCGTCGTCGGCCCGAACGGCCCGCACCTCGGGCTGGTGGACGTCGGTGGGCCCGGCTGGGGTGAGGTGGTCGCTCGTCCCGAGGTGACGTTGGCGGACCCGGTGGTCGCCACCGACCACGCCTCCGGTGGGCCGATCCACGTCGACGAGGCGACCGGCCTGGTCCTGGTCGTGTACCACGGCGAGCACTTCCGCGCCGGCGACCCGCAGCGCTACCACTCCTTCCTGGGCATGGCGGTGTCCTTCGACGGGGCCCGGACGTTCGAGGACCTCGGTCCGATCGTCACCCACGGGCACGACCTCGACGACGTCCACGCCCCGGTCCCGGTGGAGATCGGATCGGGAGCGTTCGTGGTGCACGACGGGTGGTTCCACCTCTACTTCGGGGACCGTGGCATCGGCGGGGCGCGGCTCCGGCTGGGGGTGGCGCGCGCCCCGGTCAGGGAGGTCGTGGAACGGGCGATCCGCCTCGAGCGGGCCGACTGGCGCAAGCTGGCGGACGGCCGCTTCGAGGAACCGGGCTTGGGTGGCCGCGCCGACGAGCTGCTGCCCGGCGTCCGCTTCCCGGTGCTGTGGTTCGACGTCGCCCACGTCCCGGCCGTCGAGCGGTTCGTCCTCGTGTTCTCGACGGTCCTCGGCGTCCGTGAGGGACGGGCGCAGTGGAACCACGGCGTGCTGTGGTCGACGGACGGCGTGCTGTGGGAGGACCTCGGGGTCCTCTACGACGAGGACTCCTCCGACGAGATGCTGTACGTCACGATCGACTCGGGTGGGCGGCACCAGCGGGTGGTCGAGGGCGACACGTTCGACCTCTACCGGCTGGTGTCGTGCTCCTCGACGGATCGCTGGGCCGATGCGAGGCTGGAGCGCGTGCCGGTGTCGGTCCGGGAGGTCCGGTCGTGACGGCGATCCTCGGTCTGAGCTTCGACTACCACGACGCGGCGGCCGCCCTGATCGTGGACGGCGAGGTGTTGGCTGCGGCCGAGGAGGAGCGGTTCACCCGGGTCAAGCACGACCCGGGCCTGCCGCGCCATGCAATGGAGTGGTGCCTCGACGCCTCCGGGGTCCGTCCGGGCGACCTGACCGCTGTCGCGTTCCACTCCAAGCCGCTCACGACCTACGAGCGGATCCTGTCGAGCCACGCGAAGGCGGGTCCGAAGGCGTTCTCGGGCCTGAGGAGGGCGGTGTCGAACTGGTCCCGGTCGAAGCTCTGGGTCCGCGAGCGCATCGACGCGGCGCTCGACGAGCTGGGCCACGGCGGCTGCCCGGTGTCCTTCGTCGAGCACCACCTGGGCCACGCAGCATCGGCCTTCCACCCCTCACCCCACGAGTCGGCAGCCATCCTCACCTTCGACGGCGTGGGGGAGTGGGTGACGACCAGCATCGCCCGGGGCCACGGCAGCCGGATCGAGATGCTGGTGGAGCTGGCGTACCCGGACTCGATCGGGCTGCTCTACTCGGCGATGACCGCGTTCTGCGGGTTCGAGGTCAACGAGGGCGAGTACAAGCTCATGGGGCTCGCCCCCTACGGCGAGCCCACGTTCGTGGAGGTGATGCGGGAGCGGCTGGTCCAGGTGGCCGACGACGGCTCGGTGCGGCTCGACCTCACGATGTTCGACTTCTGCTCCGGGCGCCGGATGACGACGCCCGCGCTGGACGCGCTGCTGGGTGGCCCGCCGCGTCGGCCGGGCGAGCCGCTCGGGCAGCGCGAGGCCGACATCGCCCGGTCCACCCAGGTGCTGCTCGAGGACGTGGTCCTCCGGATCGCCCGCCACGCCCACCGCCTCACGCGCGAGCCGAACGCCTGCCTGGCCGGTGGCGTGGCGCTCAACTGCGTCGCCAACGGCGTCCTCCTCGACCGCGGGCCGTTCGAGTCGGTCTGGGTCCAGCCGGCGGGGGGAGACGCCGGCGGGGCGCTCGGCAGCGCACTGTGGGTGTGGCACCACGTCCAGGGTGGCGCCAGGTCCGCACGGCCGACAGACGGGATGTCCGGCTCGCTCCTCGGCCCTTCCTACGGCCAGAAGGAGGTGGCGGGCTGGCTCCACGGCGCAGGCCTTGTCCACGAGGAGGTGGACGACCACGACGAGCTGGTCGCGGTCGTCGCCGACGAGCTCGCCGCCGGTCGGCTGGTGGGCTGGTTCCAGGGCCGCATGGAGTTCGGGCCCCGAGCCCTCGGCAACCGCTCGATCCTGGCGGACCCCCGGGCCGCGGACGTGGTGGAGCGGCTCAACCGCTCCGTGAAGCAGCGGGAGGACTTCCGTCCGTTCGCCCCGGCGGTGCTCGAGGAGCACGCGGAGGACTGGTTCGACCTGGATCGGCCGTCGCCCTACATGCTCTTCACCCGGCGGGTGCGGAGCGCGGCCGGGGCCGACGGGCGGGCGCGGGGGAGGGCGTTCGCCGAGCGCCTCCACGGCGTGCGATCGGCGATCCCTGCGTGCACCCACGTCGACGGCTCGGCCCGGGTCCAGACCGTGTCCGCGATGACCAACCCCGCCTTCCACGCGCTGCTCAGCGCGTTCCTGGAGCGGACGGGCTGCCCGGTGCTCCTGAACACCTCCTTCAACGGACCCGGGGAGCCCATCGTGCGCACCCCGGCGGACGCGCTCCGCTGCGCCACGCGGATCGGCCTCGACCTGCTGGTGATCGAGCGCTCGGTCGTCCGGCTGTCCCCGGCGCAGGGGGTGAGAGCCGCATGAGACCCGTGCGCGCCGCCGCCCGGACGGTGACCGACCTGGGCCTCTACGGGTGGCGCACCGGGCGCTGGTGGCTGCCGGTGCTCGTGGTCCTGCTCGCCGTCACCGCTGCCGTCGTCGGCACCGTCCAGACGGTGGTCCCCACCGTCGTGTACACGCTCTTCTGACGATGGGGCAGCGGGCGCCGGTCGACGCGAGGGGCGGGGAGGGGTGGTCCGACCCGTGGGCCGTGGTGACGGCACCGGATGGTCGGGGCATCGGACGCCGCAGTGGCCGCTTCGTGGCGGTGCGGCTGGCGATCGCGGCGTTCGTCGCAGCGGGCGGACCGACCCTCCACCTCACGGGACGGCTCCGGCCGGCGTTGGCAGCCGGGCTGGCAGCCGTGGCCCTGGTGGCCTGCCTCCGCCTCCTGCGCCCGCTGGCCACCGCTGCCGCCGATCGGGCGATCTGGCGGGCGCTCCGCGGGCTCGGCTCGCTCGTCGGCGGCATCGTGCTGTTCGCAGTCGCCGTGCCGTTGCTCTACCTGCCCGGTCTCGTCGGGCGGCTGGTCGATGCACGTCGGAGGGCCCGTCCGGCCGCGACCTTCTGGCGGGTGCACGCGAACGACCTCGCCGCGCACCGGCGGGACGTGCGGAGGCCCTTCTCGGCGGCCGACCCACGGAGCCGCCGCAGGTCGAACGCGTTCGGTGCGGCGTCCCTGGCGGCGCTGGTGCTCGTCGCCGTGGTCTGGGCGGTGCCCGACGTCCGGCCCGGCCCCGACGTCCGCGCCGTCGAAGCCGCCGGCGCGGACGTGTTCGCCCGGGCTCGGGCGGTGCGGTTCAGCGACCTCCCCGCCTACGAGGGCCTCGACTGGGCGGACGAGCTGAAGCGCGAGCAGGACGTGCTGAGCAACGAGCGGCTCCAGCCCTCGGAGGTCGGCGGCTACCAGATCGCCGACTTCGCCGGTCGCTTCACCACCGTGCGCGACGGCGAGCGCCTCACCCCCGGGCCCCGAACGTGCGACTGCACCCCGAAGGTGGTGTGGCTCTTCGGCGGATCGGCTGCGTTCGGCCTCGGCCAGCGCGACGACCACACGATCGCCGCCGAGCTGGTCCGACGAGCGGCCGACGACGGCATCGCCCTGCAGGTCCGGAACTTCGGTGTGCCCGGATGGACCATGTGGCAGGAGGCGCAGCAGCTCGAGGCGAAGCTGGCCACTGAGCCGCACCCCGACCTCGTCCTCTTCTACAACGGCTACAACGGCGTGCTCGGCACGGTGATCAGCGCTGCGGTCAAGGGCATCCGGCCCGACGAGCCGGCCCTCCTGGTCGGCGAGGAGATCCTCGAGTTCTCGGAGCGCCGGCTCGACCCGTCGGGGGCGGGCACCAGCGAGGAGCTGGGGGACCTGGCGGTGGCTCGCTACCGGCGGGTGGCGAGGGACATCGAGGTCCGGCTGGGGGCCCTCGGCATCGAGTCACTGCACGTGTTCCAACCGGACGCGCTCGCCGACCCCGAGCAGTACGCCTCGATCGAGGACGTCTACACGTCGTCGAGCGCGGATCGAGCGTTCCTCGACCGGACCCTGGACCACACGGCGCGGACCCTCGCCGAGGACGGCGTCGTGAACCTCCGGCGCGTGCTCGACGGCCTGGACACGCCGGTGTTCGCGGACCTGGTCCACACGAACGAACGCGGCGCCGAGGTGGTCGCGGACGCGCTCCATCCCCGCCTGCGGGCCGCGCTGCGGTAGCGGCGGGCGTCGTCGACGCCCCGGGGTCGGGTCGTCAGCGCCGGAGGAGCCGGCCGAGCAGGCCCCGTCGGCGCGCCCCGGCCGGGGCAGGGACAGCGACGGCCGCCGGTGGGGCCGGAGGCGCTGACCCCTCGGGGATCCACTCGTCGAGCTCGGCGAGGCCCACCTTCCGGTTC
>JBIQID010000010.1:0-23507 GCA_044508215.1 Actinomycetota bacterium
GTCGGGACGGGGAGATTTGAACTCCCGACCCCCGGCACCCAAAGCCGGTGCGCTTCCAGGCTGCGCCACGTCCCGTGATGGGGCGACGAGGCGCCCCGGTCCGGCCACGCTACTGCTTCGGGAGGGGCGGTTCGGTGGTCGGGAGGCCCGTCAGTAGACTCCGTCGTCTGTGAAATCCTCCATCGAGCCCCTCGAGGGCAACAAGGTCAAGCTGTCGGTCACGTTCGACGAGGCCGAGCTGGAACCGGCGATCGACAAGGCATGGCAGCAGATCGCGAAGGAGGTCCGGATCCCCGGCTTCCGCGCGGGCAAGGTCCCGCGCAAGGTCCTCGAGCAGCGCATCGAGAAGGAGTACGCCCGTTCCGAGGCCCTCCGCGATGCGATCCCGGAGTTCTACCTGCAGGCGATCCGCGAGCACTCGGTCGACGTGATCGACCAGCCGGAGATCGACATCACCACCGGTGAAGAGGCCGGCGACGTGGCGTTCGACGCCACCGTCGAGGTGCGCCCGGAGATCACGATCGAGGGCTACGCCGACATCGAGGTCGAGGTGCCCAGCCCCGAGCCGTCCGACGACGACATCGCCGACCAGATCGACCGGCTGCGGTCGAGCTACGGCGACATCGTGGTGGTGGAGCGACCGGCGGCCACCGGGGACCACCTGACGATCGACATCGCCGGCTCGAGGGATGGTGAGGAGGTCGAGGGCCTCGTCGCGGAGGACTACACCTACGAGCTCGGTTCGGCTTCGATCGTCGCCGAGCTCGACGACCAGCTGCGCGGCCTGTCGGCCGGCGCCACCGTCACGTTCGACGCTCCGCACCCCGACCCGAGCGAGGAGGAGCCCGTCACCTACGAGGTGACGGTGAAGGAGGTGAAGGAGCGGATCCTTCCCGAGGTCACCGACGAGTGGGTCGCCGAGGCGACCGAGTTCGAGACGGTCGACGACTTCCGCGACGACGTCATCGAGCGCCTCACCAAGGTGCGGCGTGCGCAGGCGTCGATGGCGGTCCAGTCGAAGATCGGCGACGCGCTCGCCGAGCTGGTGACCGACGAGATCCCCGACACGCTCACCAGCTCCGAGATGCGGAGCCGTCTCGAGGACATGATCCGGCGGCTGGCCGCCCAGGGGATCACCCTCGAGCAGTACCTCCAGGTGACCGGCACCGATCCGCAGGCGTTCAGCGACGACCTCCGGCAGACGGCGCAGCAGGCGGTGAAGGTCGATCTGGCGCTCCGGGCGATCGCGACGGCGGAGGGCCTCCTCCCCGACGACGCGGCGATCGACGAGGAGATCGAGAAGATGGCCGCCCAGCTCGACATGGACGCCGACGAGGTGCGCAGCCGCCTCGAGGAGGGCGACCAGATCGGCGCCCTGCGGGCCGACCTGGGCAACCGGGCCGCGTTGAGGTGGCTCACCGATAGCGTGAGGATCGTCGACGAGGCGGGCCGTCCCGTCAGCCGCGACCAGCTCGAGCTCGACGACGACGACGAGCATGAGCACGACCACGACCACTCCGACCACGATCACTCGGACCACGATCACGACTGATCGGGTCCGCCGATCGTCGCTGGCTCCCGGCGGACCCGCCGGGGGCGTCCCCGCAATCGAGAGCACGAAACGAGCAGCCGTGAACCCCAGGGTCCAGAACTACCTCGTCCCCAACGTCATCGAGCAGACCAGCCGCGGGGAGCGCTACAGCGACCTCTACTCGCGGCTGTTGCGCGAGAACATCATCTTCCTGGCGACGCCGATCGACGACGCCGTCGCCAACCTGATCTGCGCGCAGCTGCTGTTCTTGGAGTCGGAGAACCCCGACAAGGACATCAGCATCTACATCAACAGCCCCGGTGGCGACATCAACGCACTGCTGGCGATCTACGACACGATGCAGTACGTCCGGCCCGAGATCACCACGCTGTGCTTCGGCCAGGCGGCGTCCGCCGCGGCGGTGCTCCTCGCCGCCGGCACGAAGGGCAAGCGCCTGGCGCTGCCGAACGCCCGGGTCCTCCTGCACCAGCCGTACGCGCAGTCGGGCTACTCGCAGGCATCCGACATCGAGCTGGCTGCCGCCGAGATCATGCGGCTGAAGACCACGCTCGAGCAGATCCTCTCCCACCACACCGGGCAGAGCGCCGAGAAGATCGCCGTCGACACCGACCGCGACTTCATCATGACGGCGGAGGAGGCCAAGGAGTACGGGGTGATCGACGAGATCCTCTCGGCTCGCGAGGCGATCGACACCTCCGGTCCGATCACGGCCGTCTCCTGATCTCTCCCTCCGTGGCGTTCCTCAGCGCCGCCTTCCCGGGTGCGCAGCCCACCGCTCCGGGATCGACGCGCCGCCTCCGGGAGTGGTGCAGAATGGTGGGCCATCTGGCAGCCGCACAGCGGCCACGAGAACTGACAGGGGCCTGAAGTGGCGAAATTCGGCGACGGCGGCGAGCTCCTCAAGTGTTCGTTCTGCGGCAAGTCCCAGAAGCAGGTGAAGAAGCTCATCGCCGGCCCCGGCGTGTACATCTGCGACGAGTGCATCGAGCTCTGCAACGAGATCATCGAGGAGGAGCTCGCCGAGACCAGCGAGCTCGGCTTCGAGGAGCTGCCCAAGCCCCGTGAGATCTACGCCTTCCTCGACGACTACATCGTGGGGCAGGAGCGGGCGAAGAAGATCCTCTCGGTCGCGGTCTACAACCACTACAAGCGGGTGCAGCACGGCTCGAAGGGCGAGTCCGACGTCGAGCTCGGGAAGTCGAACATCATGCTCGTGGGCCCCACGGGCTCCGGCAAGACCCTGCTCGCGCAGACCCTGGCCCGCATGCTGAACGTCCCGTTCGCGATCGCTGACGCCACTGCGCTCACCGAGGCCGGGTACGTCGGTGAGGACGTCGAGAACATCCTGCTGAAGCTCATCCAGGCCGCCGACTTCGACGTGAAGAAGGCCGAGACCGGGATCATCTACATCGACGAGATCGACAAGATCGCCCGCAAGAGCGAGAACCCGTCGATCACCCGCGACGTGTCGGGTGAGGGCGTGCAACAGGCGCTCCTCAAGATCTTGGAGGGCACCACCGCCTCCGTCCCGCCGCAGGGTGGCCGGAAGCACCCCCACCAGGAGTTCATCCAGATCGACACCACGAACATCCTGTTCATCTGCGGTGGTGCGTTCGCCGGGCTCGAGAAGATCATCGAGCAGCGGATCGGTCGCCGCGGGATCGGGTTCGGGGCCGACATCCGCCCTGCCACCGAACGTGACCAGGGCGACCTGTTCGCGTCGGTGCTCCCCGAGGACCTGATGAAGTTCGGCTTGATCCCGGAGTTCATCGGCCGTCTGCCGGTGCTGGGCGTGGTCGACCACCTCGACCGCGAGGCGCTCATCCAGATCCTCGTCGAGCCGAAGAACGCGCTGGTCCGCCAGTACAAGAAGTTCTTCGAGCTCGAGGACGTCGAGCTGGAGTTCACCGAGTCGGCCCTCGAAGCGATCGCCGACCAGGCGCTCGCTCGTGCCACCGGTGCACGTGGGCTGCGGGCGATCCTCGAAGAGGTGCTCCTCGGAGTGATGTACGACCTGCCGTCGCGGGACGACATCGGCCGTTGCGTGATCGACGACCAGGTGGTGAGCGAGAAGGTGAACCCCACGCTCGTGCCGCGGGCCGAGATCACGAGGGCGAACCGCCCGCGCCGCGCCGCGTCGTAGGCCCGCTCCGGCGTGGCCACACCGTCGCTGCCCGAGGCGCTCGCTCGCCTCGATCGGTTCACCAACCACGAGATCACCTCGTCGTCCGGCATCGCCGCGGGTCGCGTCGCCGGGTTGTCGCTCGAACCGATGCGGCGCCTGTGCTCCCTCCTGGGCGACCCGCAGGACGCGGTCCCCGCGATCCACATCACCGGCACGAACGGCAAGGGCTCCGTGGCGGCCATGGCGACCGAGCTGGTGCGGGCGTCGGGGCTGACCGTCGGCACGTACACGAGCCCGCACCTCGACCGGATCAACGAGCGGCTCCGGCGTGACGGCGAGCCGATCGAGGACGACGAGCTCGCCGAGGTGCTCGACGGGGTCATGTCGGTGGCATCGATGTTGGAGCAGCCCCCGTCGTGGTTCGAGCTGGTGACCGCGGCAGCGTTCCGCTGGTTCAGCGAGTCGGGCGTCGACCTCGCTGTGGTGGAGGTGGGGCTGTTGGGCCGTTGGGACGCCACGAACGTCGTCGAGGCCGACGTGTCGGTGATCACGAACGTGGGGCCCGACCACACCGACTTCGCGCCGGGTTGGCAGGCGGCGGTGGCCGGCGAGAAGGCCGGGATCGTCGTCGAGGGGCACGACGTGGTGCTCGGCCAGCTGTCGGCTGAGCTGGAGGTGGCCGTGGCAGCCGAGCACCCCGGCCGCGTCCTCAGCGTGGGGCGGGAGATCGAGGTGATCGACTCGCAGCTCGCCCACGGCGGTCGGCTGGTCTCGTTCGCCACGCCGTGGGGTCGCCACGACGACGTCGTCCTTCCTGTCCACGGCGCTCACCAGGGGGTGAACTTCGCCGTCGCAGCCACGGCCGTGGAAGCCGCGTTCGAACGGGCGCTCCCCGCCGACGTGGTCGAGGAAGCGGCCGCCGCCGTCCGCCTGCCGGGCCGTTGCGAGGTGCTGTCGCACCAGCCGCTCGTGGTGGTCGACGGCGCCCACAACGCGGATGCCGGCATGCTCCTGGCCTCCACGCTCGAAGAGGAGTTCTCGGTCATCGGCTCCCGCATCGCGATCGTGGGGATGCTCGAGGGACGTGACCCGGCCGACCTGTTGGAGGCGCTCGCTCCCGCCCGCTTCGACCTCGTGATCGCCACCCGCCCCGACACGCCGCGGGGCGCCCCTGCCGAGAGCGTGGCACGAGCTGCAGAGGCGGCGGGCCTCCCGGCCGAGGTCGTCTCGGACCCTTCCGAGGCGGTCGAGAGGACCCTCGTGGGTGCAGGGGAGGAGGACCTGATCGTCGTGTGCGGCAGCTTCTACCTGGTCGGCCCCGCTCGCCAGCAGCTGCTGGCACTCCTCGCCGATTGAGTCGGGCAGGGGGAGTACTCGCCCGACAGCGCGAGGCCGGCTGCCGGAGCGGGCGCGAATTCGCTGCCGGAGCGGGCGCGAACGTAACGTCCCCCGCCATGGATCGCACCCTCATCATCTGCAAGCCGGATGCCGTCGAGCGGGGCCTCGTCGGCGAGATCCTCGGTCGCTTCGAGCGGAAGGGCTTCAAGATCGCCGCGGCCGAGCTGCGGACGATCGACGCCGAGACCGCCGCCCAGCACTACGCAGAGCACGAGGGCAAGGGCTTCTACCAGGACCTCATCGACTTCATCGGCCGCTCGCCGGCGCTGGTCGCGGTGATCGAGGGCCCGGAGGACACCTGGAAGGTCGTGCGGGCGATGATGGGCGCCACGAACCCGCTCGAGGCAGCCCCCGGCACGATCCGCGGCGACCTCGGTTCGCTGTTCACCGAGAACCTGATCCACGGCTCCGACTCCGCCGAGTCGGCTGCCCGCGAGATCGCGCTCTTCTTCCCGGACCTCCCGGCCTGACGCCCTTCCCGCCTCGCGGCTGTTCGAAATAAGGTGCCTGCATGACCGTCGCGCCTGCAGGCTGGTACGACTCAACCGTGGAGCGCCGCTACTACACGTGGACCACGGACGGATCGGACCAGTGGCAGCCGGCGCCGATCGGCGATCCTCCGTGCTGACAGCACGTGGCGCACGTCACCGCGCGGTGGTGGCAGTCCGGGTGCCCGAGTAGCATCACCCGAGCACGTTGCGCGTTCTGCTAATGGCAGCCACGCGCTGACGCCCGCTCTCCGCCTGCACACTGCGTCCCCTGAGGATCCCCATGGCCCGGTTCTCCAACCTCTCCGGCGTCCTCGGCCGCGACATGGCGATCGATCTCGGCACCGCGAACACGCTCGTCTACGTCCGCGGTGAGGGCATCGTGCTGCGCGAACCGTCGGTGGTCGCGGTGAACGCGCACACCGGGCAGCCCTTGGCGGTCGGCACCGAGGCGAAGCGGATGATCGGGCGCACGCCCAGCCACATCCGGGCGGTGCGCCCGCTGCGCGACGGCGTCATCAACGACTTCGACATCTGCGAGAAGATGCTGCGCTACTTCATCCAGAAGGTGCACAGCCGGCGGTTCGCCCGTCCTCGCATGGTCATCTGCGTGCCCAACGGCATCACCGGCGTCGAGCAGCGCGCCGTGCAGGAGGCCGCCGAGTTCGCGGGCGCGGCCAAGCCCGCCTACATCATCGAGGAGCCGATGGCCGCCGCGATCGGCTCGGGCCTCCCGGTGCAGGAGCCCCGCGGCAACATGATCGTCGACATCGGCGGTGGCACCACCGAGGTGGCCGTCATCTCCCTCGGCGGCGTGGTCGCGAGCCAGTCGGTGCGGGTCGCCGGCGACGAGCTCGACGAGGCGATCATCCAGTTCGTGAAGAAGGAGTACAGCCTCGCGCTGGGGGAGCGGACCGCCGAGGAGATCAAGATGGCGCTCGGCTCCGCCTGGCCGCTCGAGCAGGAGCTGCAGGCCGAGGTCCGGGGTCGCGACCTCGTGACCGGCCTCCCCAAGACCGTCGTGACCACCACGAGCGAGATCCGTGAGGCGCTCGAGGAACCGGTCGCCGCGATCGTCGACGCCGTCAAGTACACGCTCGACATGACCCCGCCCGAGCTCGCCGCCGACATCATGGAGCAGGGCATCGTCCTTGCCGGCGGCGGAGCCCTCCTCGTCGGCCTGGACACCCGGCTGGCGAACGAGACGGGCATGCCCATCCGGATCGCCCCCAACCCGCTCGATGCCGTGGCGCTCGGGTCGGGACAGTCGCTCGAGGCCTTCGAGGCTCTGCAAGGGGTGTTGTTCGCGTCCAGTCGTGACTGACCGCGCCCCGCGCTCGGTCCGTTGAGATGGTCGCTCCCGCCGGTCGCCGACGTCGCCCGCGCTTCACGATCATCGTGATGACGCTGCTCTCGATCACGGTGCTCACCCTCGACGCCCGCAACGTGCCGGTGGTGAACAGCGTGCGAGAGGGCGCCATGCAGGTGCTCGAACCGGTGGAGGGCGCGCTCGGCTGGATCGCGACGCCTGCGCGCAACGCCTGGAACGGCATCGGCAACTACGGCGACCTCGAGGAGGAGAACGCGCGCCTCCGCGCCGAGATCGACCGCCTCGAGGCGGAGGGCGTCACCGCCGACGCTGCGAACGAGCAGCTCCGCCGCCTGCAGGAGCAGCTCGGGATCCCGTTCCTCGAGGACTACGAGACGGTCGTGGCCCAGGTCTCCACCGGCAACTACTCGACCTTCGACGACAACACCGCGCAGATCAACCGCGGTTCCTCGTCGGGCATCAAGGTCGGCCAGTCCGTCACCACGAACGCCGGGTTCATCGGCACGATCATGAAGGTCTCGAAGGACCGGTCGGTGGTCCGCCTGATCACCGACCCGGACTTCCGCGTGGGCGTGCGCCTGTCGCCGACCGACGCGCTGGGCGTGGGACGCGGGACCGGCGCGGGCAACCCGTGGCTGATCGACGAGTCGGTGGGTCTGAACGTGGAGGTGGAGGAGGGCGAGCAGGTCTTCACCTCGGGCCTCGGTCGCTCCCGGTTCGCCCCCGGGCTGCCGATCGGCGAGGTCACGAAGATCACCCGCGACCAAGGCCAGCAGCTGCAGATCCTGGAGGTCGAGATGGCCGCGGACCTGGGCCGCCTCGACTACGTGCAGGTGCTGATGTGGGAGCCACCGGCATGACCGACTGGCTGATGGTCACCCGGTGGATCGTGATCGTGGTCACCACCACGGTCGCCCAGATCGGGCTCGCGCCGCAGTTCCCCGTGGCGGGGGTCGTCGTCGACCTGATGCTCGCCACGTCGATCGCCGCAGGGATCGCCGCCGGACCGGAGCGCGGAGCGATCGTGGGGTTCTGGCTGGGCCTCCTCTACGACGCGATGCGGCCCGGGCCCCTGGGGGTGTCGGCCCTCGCCTACGCCCTGGTGGCCTTCGGCGTCGGCACGCTCCTCGTGTCGGTGATCACGGTCCGCCGTGCGCTCGCCGCTGCAGTGATGTTCCTCGCCAGCGCCGTCGGCGTGCTGGGCTACGCCGTGGTCGCCGAGCTGTTCGGGCAGCACGCGCTGACCAACGGGCGGCTCTGGTCGATCACCTTGGTGGTCGCGGCGATCGCCGCGGTGCTGTCACCCCTCCTCGTGCCACTGGCCCGCTGGGCCGAGGGCGAGGGTGCGATCGAGGGGCGGTCCGGCGTCCTCGGGAGGATCGATGCCTGAGCGCGACACCTCGCCAGCTCGCCTCGCGATGGTCGGCATCGTGTGCGTCTCGCTGTTCGCGTCCCTCTTCGTGCGCCTCTGGTACCTGCAGGTGGTCGACGACTCGGGCTTCCAGGTGGCCGCCGACTCGATCAACCTGCGGGTGATCCACAACGAGGGCACCCGTGGCCGGATCCTCGACCGCAACGGGAAGGTCCTCGTCGACAACGAGACGTCGATCGTGGTGTCCCTCGACCGCACCCAGCTGAAGGACCGCACCGTCGAGGAGCGCAAGGACGTCTTCGACCGGCTGGCGCAGGTGCTCACCGAGTTCGGCTTCCAGATCCAGAGCCCCGTGATCCAGAAGCGCTACGACGACAAGCGGTACGGGCCGCTCGAACTGGTCCCGGTGCAGTCGGGGGTGACCCCCGACGTCGAGCTGTACCTGGCCGAGCACCACGAGTCGTTCCCCGGGGTCGTGGTCCGTCGCAAGGCCGTGCGCACCTACCCCTACGGGCAGCTGGCGGCGCACATCGTCGGCTACGTCGGCCAGATCAACGACGAGGAGCTGAAGGCCAAGAAGGACGCCGGCCTCACCCCGGATGACTCCGGGCGCTCCCGGGCCAGCCGTGACCGCAAGACCTATGCCGGCGGCGACGAGATCGGGAAGAGCGGTGTTGAACGCACCGCGGAGGAACACCTGCGCGGCGTTCCCGACGACCAGGTGATCCAGGTGGACGCCCGCGGCGACTACGTGCGGACCGTCGAGGAGGGCGACACCCGCCCCGGCGACGACGTGTGGCTCACGATCGACATCGACCTGCAGGCGCAGGCCGAGCAGCTGCTGCAGCAGCGGCTCGCCGAGCTGCGAGGCGGGAGCCAGGACGGCCTCCCGACCCGCGCTCCGCAGGGCTCGGTGGTGGTCATCGACCCGCGCAACGGCGACATCTTGGCGATGGCGTCGTTCCCCAGCTACGACCCTGCCGACCTGGTGAACGGCATCGACACGGCGCTCTGGGAGCACCTGAACGACCCGGCCGCGGGTCGTCCGTTCTTCAACTGGGCGCTCCAGGGGACGTACGCCCCGGGCTCCACGTTCAAGCTCTTCAGCGGGACCGCGGCGCTCGAGTCGGGGCTCCTGGGGGCTGGAGAGCGCACTCACTACGACCGAGGCGTGTACCGGGTGTCGAACTGCTCCGGCGGGAAGTGCGAGTTCCAGAACGCCGGGCGGGTCTCGTACGGCACCGTCGACATCAGCCGTGCGATCACCGTCTCCTCCGACACGTTCTTCTACTGGGTGGGCGACGCCCTCTGGCAGAACCGCGGCACCGCCGGCGAGACGCTGATCCAGGACACCGCAGCGAAGTACGGCCTCGGCGAGAAGACCGGCGTGGACCTCCCCGGCGAGGCCGCCGGCCGCCTCCCCACGCCGAAGTGGCTACGTGAGATCCACGAGTCGAACCCGAAGGCGTTCCCTCGTGGCGACTGGTACACCGGCGACAACCTCAACACCTCGATCGGCCAGGGCGACGTCCTGACCACGCCCCTGCAGCTGGCCGACGCGTACGCCACCTTCGCCAACCGGGGCATCCGCTACAAGCCGCAGATCATCGACAAGGTCACCCGTCCGAAGGACCTCGGCGCCGACCCTGCCGATGTCGACAACCACGAGGTCGTGGACGTCGTCGAGCCACAGCAGACCGGCGAGGTCACCTTCACCGGCGACCACTACGACCGCCTCCTCCGTGGGCTCACCGGGGTGGTGATGAACGGCGAGGGCACGGCGAACCGTTCGTACCGGGGGAGCCCCACGGCCTGGCCGATGGCCGGCAAGACCGGGACCGCGCAGGTGAAGGGCAAGGCCGACACGTCGCTCTTCGTCGCCTTCGGACCCGTGGTCCCCGGCGTCGCTCCCGAGTACGCGATCAGCGTGGTGATCCCCGAGGCCGGCTTCGGCTCCGAGGTGTCTGCGCCCCTTGCGTTCCGCATCATGAAGCCGGTCTCCGAGGGAGCGCTCCCCGAGACCATCACCGAACGGGACCGTCGCTGGCGTGACGCCCGGTTCGCGAAGCTGCTCGAGCAGGCGGCCACCTCGGCGCCGGACGGCGGCACCGGATCCAACGGAGAGGCACCGACCGGCGGCAGCGAGGCGCCCGCCGACGGCGAGCCCACCACCACGATCGAAGGCCCCCGATGATCACCGTCCCCACCGGGCACCGCCTCCGGAACCGCGACATGACCGCCGCATGGCGGCACGTCGACCTCTCGCTCTGCGCCCTGGTCGCGCTCACGAGCGTGTTCGGCCTGGTGCTCGTCTACAGCGCCACCCACCACCGCAGCGGCTACGAGTTCCTCTCCAAGCAGCTGCTCTTCGTGATCGCAGGCGCCGCCACCATGGCGGTGACCGCAGCGGTCGACTACCAGAAGCTGCGCGACTGGTCCCGGCTGATCTACCTCGGCGCGATCGCAGCGCTGTGCCTCGTCCTCGTGCCCGGGATCGGAGCGATGCACAAGAACATCCGGGCGTGGTTCGACGTGGGCCCGTTCCAGATCCAGCCCGCCGAGTTCGCGAAGGTCGCCACGATCATCGCCGTTGCGTCCTACCTCGGGAGCGTCGTCGAGGAGATCCGCCTCAAGGAGGTGGTGGTCGCGATGACGATGTTCGCGGTGCCCATCGGGCTGATCCTCCTGCAGCCCGACCTCGGCACGGCGCTCGTGTACGTGGTCGTGGCCGTCGGGCTGCTGGTGGTCGCAGGGGTCCCGGTGCGGATGCTCGCAGCGCTCGTGCTCATCGGCATCACGGGGGTGGTCGGCATCCTGTCGTCCGACACGCTCGACGAGTACCAGAAGGACCGCCTCACCTCGTTCGCGAACCCGTCGCAGGCTTCGGAGAAGGTGATCTACAACACCCGGCAGGCGCAGATGGCGATCGCCTCGGGCTCGTTCACCGGCAAGGGGCTCTTCGAGGGTCCGCTCACCAAGGGCGGCTCGGTTCCCGAGCAGCAGACCGACTTCATCTTCACGGTGGCGGGGGAGGAGCTGGGCTTCGCCGGAGCCGGGCTCCTGCTGCTCCTCGAAGCGGGGATCGTCTGGCGGATCTGGCGGACCGCGCAGCTGGCGCGGGACCCGGTCGGCCGCCTGATGTGCGTGGGCGTCCTCTGCATGATCGGCTTCCACGTGTTCGAGAACGTGGGCATGAGCCTGGGCATGATGCCCGTCACCGGCATCCCGCTGCCGTTCATCTCGTACGGCGGTTCGTCCACGATCACCGCGTTCGCCGCCATGGGCCTCGTGATGAACGTCCACATGCGAAGGTACGCCTAGTGGTCCCGAGTAGGCTTGTGCGGTCATGACCTCCATCTGGTCCCAGTTGGAGCCCCTTCTCGCCAAGGTCCAGAAGCCCGCCCGGTACATCGGCTGCGAGGACGGAGCTCCCGACCCAGTCCACGCACCACACCGCGCGTCGTGGCTGTTCGTCTACCCCGACACCTACGAGATCGGGCTGCCCAACCAGGGCCTACAGATCCTCACGGAGATCGTGAACGAGCGCCCCGACGGCGTCGCCGAGCGTTCCTACGCCCCGTGGGTCGACCTCGAGGAGGAGCTGCGAGCGGCAGGCCTGCCGCTCTTCAGCGTCGACACCCACCGGCCCGCCGGTGACTTCGACCTGCTGGCGTTCAACCTCTCCGCCGAGCTCACCTACACGAACCTCCTGAACTGCGTGGACCTCGCCGGCGTCCCGGTGCGATCGGCCGACCGCGCCGACGGCGATCCGCTCGTCGTCGCCGGCGGCCACTGCACCTACAACCCCGAGCCGATCGCCGCCTTCGTCGACCTCGTCGTGCTCGGCGACGGCGAGGAGGCGGTGGGCGAGATCACCGCCGCGGTCGCCGCGTGGAAGCAGAGCGGCAAGGCGGACCGCGCCGGGTTCCTGGCCGAGCTGTCGCGCGTCCCCGGCGTCTACGTCCCGTCGCTCTACGAGGCGACGTACCTGCCCGACGGGCGACTCGACCGCACCGAGCCGGTGCACCCCGACGCCCCCGACGTGGTCGAGAAGAACACGATCGCCGACCTGGCCGACTGGCCGTACCCACGGCAGCAGCTCGTGCCCCTCACAGAGGTCGTGCACGACCGGCTGAACGTCGAGGTCTTCCGGGGCTGCACCCGTGGATGCCGGTTCTGCCAGGCCGGGATGATCACGCGCCCCGTGAGGGAGCGGCCCGCCGAGCAGGTCAGCCGGATGGTGAGCGAGGGCCTCGCTCGCACCGGCTACGACGAGGTGGCGCTCACCTCGCTCTCCACGGCCGACTTCTCCGACATCGAATCGGTGGTGCGCGACATCGTCGACGACCCGGACAACTCCGGCCAGGTGACGGTGTCGCTGCCGTCGCTCCGCGTCGACGCGTTCGGCGTGGGGATCGCCGCGCAGATCCAAAAGGCGCGCCGCACCGGGCTGACGTTCGCGCCCGAAGCGGGCACGTGGCGGATGCGGCAGGTGATCAACAAGCTCATCCGCGAGGAGGACCTCTACTCGGCGGTCGAGGCGGCGTACTCGCAGGGCTGGCGCCGGGTGAAGCTCTACTTCCTCACCGGGTTGCCCACCGAGACCGACGAGGACACCCTCGGGATCGTGGAGCTGGCGAAGAACTGCGTGGAGATCGGGCGGAAGCACCACCAGCGGCCGTCGGTGACGGTCTCGGTGGGTGGCTTCGTGCCGAAGCCGCACACGCCGTTCCAGTGGTTCGGGCAGAACACCACCGCCGAGCTGCAACGGAAGATCAACCTCGTCCGGGATGCTGCGAAGAAGCACCGGGGCGTGGAGGTGAAGTGGCACGACCCGAAGGCGTCGGTCATCGAGGGGCTCATGAGCCGCGGTGACCGTCGACTGGGTGACGTGATCGAGGAGGTGTGGCGCCGCGGCGGCACCTTCCAGGAGTGGTCGGAGAAGTTCCGGCTGGATCTGTGGACCGAGGCCCTGGCCAACGCCGGCCTCGAGGTGGACTGGTACGTGTACCGGCATCGGACCGAGGACGAGTCCCTCCCGTGGGACCACCTGTCGGCCGGGCTGCACCGGGACTTCCTGTGGCAGGACTGGAGGGACGCCCTCGCCGAGGTCGGCCTCCCCGACTGCCGTTGGACACCCTGCTACGACTGCGGTGCCTGCACCGGGTACTCGATCGAGCACGTCGTCGCCTCCGCCACCCCTCCGGCCGGCGGCAGCCAGGGAACGGGCCAGGACCTCGCCTCCGGCGGGGCGGTCCCGGTCACCCTGCTGCCGAGACCGCCGGTGGGCGTGTCGTGAAGCTCCGCCTCCGATACTCCAAGCTCGGCAAGGTCAGGTTCCTGTCGCACCGGGACGTCGCACGCGTCTGGGAGCGGGCGATCCGCCGCGCTCGCTTGCCGATCGCGTACAGCGAGGGGTTCTCACCCAGGCCCAAGCTCCACTTCGGCCTGGCCCTCTCGGTCGGCCACGAGTCGGTCGACGAGTACCTCGACATCGACCTGCGCGAACCGGTCCCCCTCGCGGGGCTGACCGAGGAGCTGTCGACGTGCCTCCCCGTTGGGCTCGACGCCACCGCAGTGGCCGAGCTGCCGCCGGGATCGGTCTCCCTCCAGGAGGCGGTGGACCTCGTGGTCTGGCGCTTCGCGATCCCGGCCGGCGCGGCGGACGGGGTCGCACGACGTGTCGCCGAAGTGCTCGAGGCGGCCGAATGGCCACTCGAGGTCGAACGGAAGGGCAAGCCGCAGCGGATCGACCTGCGTCCGCAGGTCGACGCCCTCACCGTCCATCCCCTCGACGGGAGCGGCCCCCTGCCCGCCCTCGTCGACGATCTGGCCGGGTCCGGGGGCCTGGCCGTGGTCGCCGAGCTGCGAACCCGCCCCCGGAGCGTGAGGCCCGGAGAGCTGCTCGCAGCACTGGGCCTCGAAGGGGTCGACGTCCGTGTGCGACGACTCCACCAGTTCATCGAAACCGACGGTGTCCGCCGACCTCCCCTGGTCGTCGAGCACACCGATCCGGCGCCCGCCCTGCACGGCGCCGGTTGACCTGCCAGGAAACCCGACATGTCCGACACAGAGAGCTCGAGCAAGGAACCCGGGAGCACACCTGCCCCGGGCTCGTCCGGTGCGGCGACTGCGCCCTCCGACTCCTCCGCCCCGTTCCTCGTCCCCAAGGTCCCGCCACCCACCCAGCGAGCGCCGAAGATCGGCGACAGCCGTCCCGCACCGCCCACCGGCGGAGGTGGCGGCGACGGAGCCGAGGGCCGCGCCGGATCGGGCGGCGGCGGAGGTGGCGGTGGCAACCGACGCCGACGTCGTCGTGGTCGTGGCGGCGGTGGCGGTGGCGGCCAAGGTGGTCAGGGCGGGAGCCAGGGCGGCCAGGGCGGTCAGGCCCGCAAGGACGGTGCCTCCGGCCAAGGCGGCGGGGGGCAGTCGGGTGGTGGCCAGGGCGGCGGCCAGCGCCAGAAGAAGGCCAAGCCGCAGCCGGTCGAGGCCGTGCTCGTCGACGAGGACGGGCCCGTCGCCCTCGACGCCAAGGCGCTCAAGAAGCGATCGGGCCGCAGCCGCAAGGGCAAGGCGGTCGGTCGCTACCAGATGAACGTGCACGTCGACGCGAACGGCGAGACCCACATCGCCACGCTCGAGGGTCGCTCGCTCGTCGAGTACTACGTCGCCCGGCCGGCCGACGACATCAGCCAGATCCACGGCAACATCTACGTGGGCCGGGTCGAGAACGTGCTCCCCGGCATGGAGGCCGCGTTCATCGACATCGGCACCCCGAAGAACGCCGTGCTCTACCGCGGCGACGTCCAGTACGACCCCGACGACGTCGAGGAGAAGGGCCAGCCGCCCCGCATCGAGGACGTCCTGAAGCCGCGCCAGCTCCTGGTCTGCCAGGTCACGAAGAACCCGATCGCCCACAAGGGTGCCCGGCTCACCCAGGAGGTCTCGCTGCCCGGCCGCTTCGTGGTGCTGGTGCCCAACTCGACCACCTACGGCATCTCGAAGCGCCTGCCCGACGGCGAGCGGAAGCGCCTCCGGCAGATCCTCGACAAGGCCAAGCCCGCTCAGCACGGGATCATCGTCCGCACCGCCGCCGAGAAGGTGACCGCTGCCGAGATCGAGCGCGACGTCGCCCGCCTGGTGAAGCAGTGGGAGCAGATCGAGGCGCTCGCCGCGAAGCAGACGTCGCCCACGCTGCTCTACCGCGAGCCCCACTCGGCGGTGCGGGTGATCCGCGAGGAGTTCAACGAGGAGTACCGCGGCGTGCTGATCGACGACGCCGAGCTCTTCGAGGAGGTCCACGACTACGTGGCGGCGATCGCGCCGGCGACGGCCGACCGGGTGCAGTTCTACGACCCGGCCGAGGAGTCGCTGCCGCTGTTCGAGCGCTACCAGATCCTCGAGCAGCTCACGAAGGCCCTCGACCGGAAGGTGTGGCTCCCGTCAGGCGGTTCGCTGATCATCGAGCACACCGAGGCGCTCACCGTCATCGACGTGAACACGGGCCGCAACGTGGGCTCGTCCAGCCTCGAGGAGACGGTGTTCAAGAACAACCTCGAGGCCGCGGTGGAGATCGCTCGGCAGCTCCGGGTGCGCGACATCGGCGGCATCATCGTCGTGGACTTCGTCGACATGGAGGTCAAGGAGAACCGCGACGAGCTGGTGCGGGTCTTCAAGGAGGCCCTCAGCCGCGACAAGACCCGCACGCAGGTGTACAACGTGAGCGACCTGGGCCTCGTCGAGATGACCAGGAAGCGGATCGGGGAGGGGCTGTTGCAGAGCTTCGCCCACACCTGCGAGCGGTGCGACGGCCGCGGTGTGGTCGTCGACCTGCCCGGGTGACGATCCAGATCCTCGGTGGCCCCGGTCGCTCCGCTCAGCTCCACTCGCTGGCGCTCGCTCCTTCGACTCCGCCCCTCGTCGGTCTCGACTTAGTGATCGCAGGATCGACCGTGTAGCGTGGTCGGCCGTATGTACGCAGTGATCGCATCCGGCGGCAAGCAGGTCCGCGTGGCCGAGGGAGAGACCGTCCAGCTCGAACGGCTGGGCGACGTCGGCTCCGAGGTCGAACTGACCCCGGTCCTCCTCGTGGACGGGTCGACGACCCTGGCCACCCCAGACCAGCTCTCGGGCGTGAAGGTCCAGGGCCGCGTCATGGGCGAGGTGAAGGGCCCGAAGATCGAGGCCTTCACCTACAAGTCGAAGACCCGGTCCCGCCGGCGCTGGGGCCACCGCCAGCAGTACGCGCTCGTCGAGATCACCTCCATCACGAAGGGCTGACACGACATGTCGAAGACCAAGGGTGGCGGTTCCACCAAGAACGGCCGCGATTCAGAGAGCAAGCGCCTCGGCGTGAAGGTGTTCGACGGCACCACCGTGAAGGCCGGCGCCATCATCGTGCGTCAGCGCGGCACCCGCTTCCACCCCGGTGAGAACGTGGGCCGTGGCGGCGACGACACGCTGTTCGCCCTGCAGCCCGGCCGTGTGAAGTTCGGCAGCCGGAACAACCGCAAGCTCGTCGACGTCCTCCCGCTCGACGGTTCCTGACGGTCTCGGTCGCTCCGCTCAGCTTCACTCGCTGGCGCTCGCTTCTTCGACTCCGCTCCTCGACGGTTCCTAGATCACTCGGTCGCCGGAAGGCCGTCGGTCGCAGCTGCGGCCGGCGGCCTCTTCGCGTCCCGGGGTGTCAACGGCTCTTGACGTCGACCCCGGTCGGCAGCGCTGCTGGGTCCCAGCCCAGGTGGGTCACCGCCATCTGACAGGCGAAGCGGTCGGTCATCCCGGCCACGTAGGTGACCGCCTCGCGGATCGCTTCGGGTGATCCGGCCGCGAGGTCGTCTCGCTGGCGGGGGCCCGCCGGCGCAGGCAGGTTGTCGAGGGGGAGCGTGTTCGGCCGGTCGGCGTAGAACTCGACCAGCGCCCGCAGGACCCTGATCACCAGCTCGGACTGCGCCTGCGACGCCGGGCGCATGTAGATGTTCCGGTAGTTGAAGGAGCGGAACTCGGCGAGGGCGTCGGCCATCGGCCCCGCCATCCCGATCCGGCCGGTGCTGGCCGCGGCGCTGACCATCGCACCGATGAACGCGTCGAGCTGCTGCGACCGGGTGCGCCCGCAGCGCTCGGCCACCACCTCGGGGAGCATCGACGGGGTGACGATGCCGGCGAGGACGGCGTCCTCGAAGTCGTGGCAGACGTACGCGATGCGGTCGGCCCACGACACGACCTCGCCCTCGGGCGTGGACGGAGCGGGCCGCGACCACGAGTGGTTGCGGATCCCGTCGAGGGTCTGCTCGCAGAGGTTGAGCGGGGCCAGCACCACGTCGGCCCCCCAGACGGCGTGGTCGTAGCCCTCGGCGAGGTACGGGGTGAACGCGTCCTCGCTGGCGTGGCCGCCGGGACCGTGGCCGCAGTCGTGCCCCAGGGCGATCGCCTCGGTCAGCGCAACGTTCAGCCGACAGGCCCGCGCCACGGACGTGGCGACCTGCGCCACCTCGAGCGCGTGGGTGAGCCGGGTGCGCTGGTGGTCGTCGGGGAAGATGAACACCTGCGTCTTGCCCGCCAGGCGGCGGAACGCGGTGGTGCCGTGGAGGATGCGGTCGCGGTCGCGCTCGAAGCAGGTGCGGACGGGGTCCGGCGCCTCTTCGCGGGCGCGCTCACCGGCCCCGACGGCCCGTGTGGCGCCCGGGGCCAGGAGCTCGGCTTCTGCGGATTCGCGGGCGGCACGGTCCCAGACGGTGATCCCGCCCGTGGCCGCGTGGGAGTCGCGGTGGGCGAGGCGGACGCCGTCGTCGTCGACGCCGGTCATCGTGGCGGCCCAGGCGGTGCTCCGGCGCTCGCCGAAGGCCGTCGGGTCGGAGGCGATCGAGGTCATGGTCCCATCGTAGGAAAGGGCTGCGACAGTGGTCGCCACCTCACGCTCCGCGTGGAAATGGGCCGAACGGCCCATACCGAATGGGCCGATCCGCTGGTTCCCTGATCCCTTGGGTCGGCCCGACGCCCTGTCGGGCCCTCCGCCGCCTGGAGCACACCATGGGACCAGCACGCAGAGCGCGCCGCTCGGAGCGGGGCGTGACGATGATCGAGAGCGCGATCGCGACCCCGGTCGTGCTGCTCCTGATCTTCGGCGTGCTCGAGTTCGGGCTCCTCTTCAAGGACTACCTCAGCCTCGCCAACGGCGTGCGGGACGGCGCCCGCCTGGCCTCGGCCCTCGGGACCGAGGTGAACACCGACTACAAGGTGATCGAGAGCGCCCTCCGGCGGATGCCGGCCGTCAGCCGCAACCAGGTGCGGCGGATCGTGGTCTTCAAGGCCACCTCGGCCGACTCCACGATGCCCACGGCGTGCCGGACCGGCTCGGTCACCAACGTCTGCAACTCGTACAGCGGCGCCGACTTCAACCGCCCCGAGAGCGACTTCCACGGCGGCGCGGGCGCTCCCGACCGCTACTGGCGCCCCACGGCCCGCAAGGACCGGCTGAGCGACCCGCCGGACTACGTCGGCATCTGGATCGAGGTGCGCCACGACGCGGCGACCGGGATCCTGCCGCTCAGCAAGGACCTCTCCGAGGAGGTCATCATGCGGATCGAACCGGCGAGGGTGTGATGCGCGCGCGACTCGCACCGACCCGTCGGCGCTCCGATCGCGGCGTGGCGCTCGTCGAGACCGCGATGGTCGCCCTCCTCCTGATCGGGCTGGTCACCGCCACGTTCGAGCTCGGCATGGCGTGGCGGACCTCCATCACCAACGCCCAGGCCGCACGGGCAGGTGCCCGCGTGGCGTCCAGCCAGGGCGTCGCCCGGCTCACGGACCACGCCGCGATCCTCGCGGTGTCCGCAGGCCTCAGGTCTGCGGATTCGGCGACGATCAACAAGATCGTGATCTTCCGTTCCACGTCGTCCGACGGCGCGGTGCCCTCGTCGTGCCTGACCTCCTCGGCGCTCTCGTCCGGCGGCAACTCCTCGTCGCGCTGCAACGTGTACTCCACCTCGCGGATCGCCCAGATCGTGTCCAACCCGTCCTCGACCGAGTCGAACTTCGCCGGCACGTGCAGCGGCAGCTCGCAGTGGGACCGGTTCTGGTGCCCGGCGAACCGGAACAACGTGCAGCTCAGCTCCGGCGGGCTCGACTACGTCGGCGTGTACGTCGAGATCGCCCACCCGACCTTCTCGAAGGTGTTCGGCGACAACATCACCATCACGGACACGTCGGTGATGCGGATCGAGCCATCGGCAGGTGACGTATGACGGGTCGCGTTCGCAGGAACCTCGCTCGGATCGCGGCTCGCCGCCGTCGCGGCGAGAAGGGCTACATCCTCGTGATGACGGCGATGCTCCTCGTGCCGATGATGATCCTCGCGGCCATGGCCGTGGACTACGGCGCCTGGTACACCGAGGGCACCCGCATGCAGAAGGCCGCGGACGCCGCGGCCCTGGCCGGGGTGGTGTGGCTGCCGAACCTCCCGCAGGCCACGACCGTCGCCCGCGAGACCGCCCGGCAGAACGGCTACGACCACGCCGATCCGGACATCACCGTCAGCGTCAACCAGATCTCCGAGACCGAGCTGGGCGTCGAGATCACCGACAGCGACTCGAAGGTCTACCTGGCGACGTTCGTGCGGGACACGATGTCGATCACCCGCTCGGCGTCGGCCAAGTACGTGCTGCCCGTGCCGCTCGGCAGCCCGAAGAACTACTTCGGCACCGGCCAGATGATCTCCGGGTCGGACCGCGAGAACTTCTTCGCCGCGATCAACGGGTTCTGCTCGTACAAGGCGCAGGGCGGGCCGTTCGAGACGAAGTACCAGCTCCCCGGGATCCCGTCTGCCAGCCACGGCAGCGGAAACGCCTGCACCAACAGCCGCCAGGAGAACGGCGACTACCGCGAGGACCCGAGCCCGGCGTACCAGTACTACATCGAGCTGCCGCCGAACCGCACCCAGACGATGCGGTTCTACATCTACAACCCGCACGAGGACTCGAGCGACCCCACCGGCTACTCGAGCAGCCAGTACGCGACCACCAGCTTCTGGCTGCAGCGTCCCGACAACACGCCGTTCAACGACAACGACAACCCGATCTACACGGGCTGCTCGGGCAGCGGTGAGTCGAACCCCCGGACCTACACGGCCTCCGACAACGACGCGAGCTTCTTCGGCCAGTCGGGCTGGTCGAGGTTCTGCACCTTCTCCACGTCGGCGCCGGCCGGCAAGTACATCCTCAACGTGAGGACCCGCCAGAACGAGAGCAACTCGTACGCCACGAACGCGTTCTCTTTCCTGGTGCAGCGGAACTCGTCGACCACGACGGCGACGGTGTGCGACACCCGCACCGACTCGGGGTGCCCGGCCATCTTCGGCAAGAGCTGGATGTCGATCTACGCGAACGCCTCCGGCTCGTCCGCCAACTTCTTCCTCGCCAAGGTGGGCCCCGAGCACGCGGGCAAGACGCTGAAGATCACGCTGTTCGACCCCGGTGAGGGCGGTCGCACCATCCGGATCATCGATCCCGGCGGCAACTACGTGAACTTCCGCTACCAGGACATGGGCGTGAACGGCGACAACCCGGGCACCGAACAGGGTCCCACCAGCTCGCTGAACGTGCTCGGAGGCATCTTCAACGGCAAGTTCGTGGAGCTGACCATCCAGATCCCGGGCAACTATGCGTCCAACTCGGCGTTCCAGAGCGCCGGGTGGTGGTGGAAGATCCAGTACAACACCGACACCGGCTCGGTGACCGACCGCACCACCTGGGGCGTCCGGGTGATCGGCGACCCGGTCCACCTCACCTCGTAGCAGCGGCCGCCCGCCTGAGGGCGCCGGCCCCCACCGGCTCTAGGGTGATCCGGTGTCCAGCTTCGTCGACGAGACGGCCATCTGCGTGCGTGGCGGCGACGGTGGTGCCGGCGCGGTCTCGTTCCGGCGTGAGGCACACACCCCGAAGGGGGGTCCCGACGGCGGCGACGGCGGCGGAGGCGGCAGCGTCTGGCTGGTCGCCGACCACAACGTGGCGTCGCTGATCGCGTTCCGGGACCACCCGCACCGCACGGCTCCGTCGGGCCAGCACGGCTCGGGGAAGCGCAAGCACGGCTCCTCCGGCGAGGACCTCGAGGTGAAGGTGCCCGAGGGGACGGTCGTCCGTGACCGCGACGGGTCCGTGCTGGCAGACCTGGTGCGCCATGGTGACCGCTGGCTCGCCTCGCCGGGCGGCGAGGGAGGGAAGGGCAACGCCCGCTTCCTGTCGAACCGTCGTCGTGCGCCGGGCTTCGCCGAGCAGGGCGAGCACGTCGAGGAGCGCTGGCTGCGGCTCGAGCTGAAGCTCATGGCCGACGTCGCCCTCGTCGGCTGGCCGAACGTCGGCAAGTCCACGCTCATCAGCCGCATCTCCGCAGCCCGGCCCAAGATCGCCGACTACCCGTTCACCACGCTCGAACCCCAGCTCGGGGTGGTCCGGATGTCCGACGGCTTCGAGTACGTGGTCGCCGACATCCCGGGGCTGATCGAGGGCGCGGCGGAGGGCCGGGGCCTGGGCCACCAGTTCCTCCGCCACATCGAGCGGGCGAGGGTTCTCCTCCTGGTGCTCGACGTGGCCATGACAGACGGCACCACGCCGGAGGAGCAGGAGCGGGTCCTGCTGGACGAGCTGGGCCGCTACCGGCCCGAGCTGCTGGACCGCCCGCGCCTTCGGATGCTGTCGCGCGTCGACCTGCTGCCCGAACCGCTCGATGCGCCGCCGGACGGAGCCCCTGATGCCGACACCTTCGCCGCCTCCGCGGTCACCGGTGCGGGCATCGACCGGCTCAAGGGAGCGCTCGCCGCGGCGGTGGCGGCGGCCCGCGCCGAGGGCGTCGAGGAGGACACCTACGTGGTCCACCGTCCGGTGCCCGAGGGGGTGGAGGTCGAGCGGATCGGCGACGGCGTCTGGGAGGTCCACGGGCGGCAGGCGCGCCGAGCGGTGGCGTTCAACGACCTGACGAACCCCGAGGCGCTCGACGAGGCCCACAAGCGGCTGAAGGCGTTGGGCGTCGATCGGGCGCTCGCCCGCGCCGGTTGTCGGAACGGCGACGTGGTCCGCATCGGCGACCTCGAGATGGCCTACGAGTCGGACGACGAGCTGAAGGTCGACGGGGGCGGCTGGTGACGCTGCTCGTGGTGAAGGTGGGCACCTCGTCCATCACCGACGACGACGGGGCCCTCGACCGTGGCGCGATCCGACGGCTCTGCGCACAGCTGGTCGAGCTGCGCGCTGACGGCCACTCGGTGGTCCTCGTGTCGTCGGGGGCGATCGCAGCGGGGCTTCCGGCACTCGGCATGACGGCACGGGAGCGACCCCGGGATCCGATCACCCTGCAGGCGGTCTCGGCCGTCGGGCAGGCGCTCTTGATGCAGGTGTACCGCGAGGTGCTGGCCGAGGTCGGCGGGCCCGTCCCCGGCCAGGTGCTGCTCGCGCCGTCCGACTTCGTCAACCGCCAGCAGTACCTCCACGGGCGCGCCACCCTCGCCCGGCTGCTCGAACTGGGCGTGTTGCCGGTGGTGAACGAGAACGACGCGGTCGCCGACGACGAGATCCGCTTCGGGGACAACGACCGGATCGCAGCGCTCGTGGCGCAGCTGATCGGTGCGGAGCTCCTCGTGCTGCTCACCGATGCTGCCGGCGTCTACACGGCGGACCCCCGCCTCGACGCCGGCGCGTCGCTCATCGAGGAGATCGTCGAGGTCGACCAGGACCTCGAGTCGGCCGCAGGTGGCAGCGGGTCGAACCGGGGGAGCGGGGGCATGGCCACGAAGATCGCGGCCGCGAAGATCGCCACGTGGTCGGGCGTCCGCACGGTGATCGCCTCAGCGGATCGGCCGGGCGTGCTGGCCGACGCCACAGCAGGTCGCCCAGGGGTGGGGACGGTGGTGCTGCCGCGCGCGCAGCGCCTGCCGGCCCGCAAGGTGTGGATCGCCTTCGCCGTGGGCTCGTCGGGCTCGATCGTGGTCGACGACGGGGCCCGAAGGGCGTTGCAGGAGCGCGGCAGCTCGCTCCTCGCAGCCGGCATCACCGGCGTGGAGGGCGACTTCGACGTGGGCGACGCCGTCGAGGTGTGCTCCGAGGACAGACGCCCCTTCGCCAAGGGCCGCGTGCGGATGGACTCGACGTCGCTGCGCGACGGCTCGCCCGCCGGCGTCGTCATCCACCGCGACGACCTCGCGATCCTCCCCTGACCTGGCCCTGACCCTGACCCGGTCCAGATGCGGACAGCTT
>JBIQID010000010.1:23607-36307 GCA_044508215.1 Actinomycetota bacterium
CGTGGGCGGCGGCAGATCTGGACAGCTTCGACTTGTCCGGATCCGGGCGCGGGGGTTGCCGTGATCCGGACAGCTTGAACATGTCCAGATCCGGACGTCAGCTGGCGGCGCCCTCGGCGGGTCCCTCGGTGGCGGGCTGCGACGTGGGCGACGCCTCGCCCGCACCTGCACCAGCACCTGCGGCCTCGGTGGCCGGGGCGGCGGCGGTGTCGATGCCAAGCTGCCTGCGGATCTGCTCCAGCCGGGCCTGGGCCTCGACGTTCATGGCGGCGTGCTCGACCTCGAGCATCTTCGCCTCGACGCCCGAGCCCTCCAGCTCGCCGGAGGCCTGCGCCTTGGCGTAGCGGGACTCGATCTTCTTGCGGACCTCGTCGAGGGTGGGGACGTCCTGGCCGACGGTCTCGGAGAGCGACGCCATCGTGACGTTCAGCTGCTCCTGCATCTTCGCCTGGTCGAGCTGCGACAGCAGCTTCTGCTGCTCGGAGAGCTTCTTCTGCAGCACGGCGCTGTTCTGCGCCACTGCCGCCTTCGCCTGATCGGACGCCTGCGCGGCCTGCAGCGACAGCGCCTTCAGCGACTCGACCTCGGCCTCCAGGGCGATCAGGCGGTTCGCGAAGGCCTCGGCTGCGTGCGTGAGCTCGGCAGCGCGCTCGGCGTTGCCCTGGCGTGTCGCCTCGTCGGCCATCAGCACCGCCTGCCGGGCGTTCGTGTTGACCTTCGACAGCTCCTCCAGGACCTGGTTGAGCTGCATCTCCGTGGTCTTCTGGTTGGCGATCACGTTCGCCGCCTGCTCCTTGAGGCGGCGGTGCTGCTCCTGCGCCTCGAGGATCGCCTGCTCGAGCTGCACCTTCGGGTCGGCCTTCTGGTCGAACGAGGAGTTCAACTTGGCCCCGAGGTACTTCCACCAACGCTTCAGCGCTCTCAACATGGGTTCACACTACGACCAGAGGAAGCGTCATGGGTCCTCGGTGTCGTCGACGCCCCCGAAGGAGACGAGCGCGCCCCGGAGGCGACGTGTGAGCGGCTCGAACCCATCGATCCGCAGCACCGAGATCGCGCCGATCCAGAGGGCAGCCGCCACGACCATGCACACGCCCACGTCCACGATCGGCCGGGACGTGAGGCGGTCGCCCAGCACGCCGCGCAGGAGGAGCAGCGGCAGGATCGTCGCAGCCGATGCGAGCAGGATCCGGACCCCGAGCGGCGTCCAGGCGGCCTGGATCAGCCCGGGCACCCGACGGTGCAGGACGGACACCGTGACGACTGCGGCCACCGTGTAGGCGATGGCGAAGGCGAGGCCGAGGCCCGCCTCGCCCAGGCCGATGAGGGCGACGGCCGCGACGATGTTCGCTGCGTTCTCGCCGACGTTGAGGAAGAACGGCGTCTTCGTGTCGCGCTGCGCGTAGAACACGCGCAGGGCGTACAGGTACACGGAGAACCCCGGGAGGCCCAGCGCCATCGTGATGATCGTGCGGCCCGTGCGGACGGTGTCCTCGTGGTCGAAGAGGCCGCGCTCGAGCACCAGCTCAACCACGCTGTAGCCGAGGAGCGCCAGGCCGGCCGCAGCCGGGATCATCAGCGTGAGCAGCATCGAGCCGCCCTCCCTGAAGCGAGCGGAGAGCATCCGACGGTCGCCCTGCTGCGCGGCGCGGGCGAGCTCGGGCGTGGTCGACGTCATGATCGACACCGCGAGGAGGCCGTGGGGGAGCTGGAAGAAGATGAAGGCCGTCTGGTACGCCGTGATGGCCCCTGCGTCGAGCCCGCTCGCGAGCCGCAGCACCACCACGAGCGCGACCTGGTTGGCCACGACGTAGCCGATCGTCCAGCTGCCCAGGCGGAGGATCTCCCGCAGCACCGGGTGGCGGAAGCGCGGCATCCACCGCAGCGACGCCCCCGAGCCGCGCACGCCGATCGCCACCAGCACCGCCATAGACGCCACGCCGGCGGTGGTCCCGAGGCCCAGGAGGAGCAGCGTGGGTCGGTTGGTGAAGTCGTCGCCGGCGGTGAGCGGCACCGCCAGCACTGCGAGGATCGTGATCACGTTCGTGGCGACCGGGGCGAACGCCGCCATCGCGAACCGACGCCGGGCGTGCAGGATCGCCGTGCCGATCGTGCCCACCCCGTAGAAGAGGATCTGCGGGACCAGCAGGTAGAGGAGCGGCTCGGCGACCTGCCGGCGCAGCTCGGCCCCGCCTCCCGAGTCGGGGAAGAGGTGGAGGAACAACGGCGCCGCCACCACCGCCACGATGGTGAGGACCGTCAGCACGATCAGGCCCACGCTCGTGACCACGGAGGCCCGTTCGTCGGCGTCGGCCTGGGTCTCGCCGCGGCGGGGGACGAACAGCGGCACCAGGGTGGACGACAGGACGCCGCCGACCACCAGCTCGTACAGCAGGTTGGGCGCGGTGTTGGCCAGGTTGTAGCCGTCGGAGACCGCGCCCTGGCCGAGCGCCCACGCCAGCGCCACCACCCGACCCAGGCCGGTGATGCGGCTGAGCGTGGTCCCCAGCGCGGGGGACACGCTGGCGCGCAGCAGCGAGTGCTGCCCCGTCGTGTCGGTCATGTGGCGGACCCACCGAGCTGGCGTGTCTCCTCCAGCGCCTGCCGGAGCGCCTCCATGTCGTGCGTGATGGCGGTGACGTCGCGGCCGACCTGGTCGAGCTGCCCTTCCGCACCCGTCGACACCGACAGCTCGATGCTGCGGGTGACGGCCTCGTCGAGGCGTGCGTTGAGCAGCCGGAGCCGGTCGTGGGTCTCGCGGATGGTCTGGTCCATCCGGCGGGCGGTGTCGAGCTGGGCCTGCAGCGCGGCGACGGTCTGCTCACCCGTCGGCGTCTCGGGGGTGCCCAGCATCGCCAGTTCCCGCTCGATCTCCGGCACCTCGATCCGCCGTCGGGCCTGCGCCAGCGCGTGACCCGCCCTGCCGACCTCCCAGCACTCGTCCACGCCCTCGTCCACCCGCGCGCCGATGCTGCGGAGGCGGTCCCGGAGCGGCCCCGGCCGGGTGGAGCGGATCGCCTGCTCGAACTGGTCGCGGGCGGCGAGCGCATCCCGCACCAGCCGCTTCCACGGGTCGCCCAGCGAGAACGGGTCGATGCGTGCCCGGGGGCCCTTCCGCGGGATCGCCGCGGCGACCCGCCCGGCGAAGAAGAGCGCGCCGCCGACCACCGCCCCGATGGGGCCGGCCACGAGGATGCCGGCCGCCGCGCCTGCGCCCGTGGCGACGATCGCCGACGGGGACACGATCGCCCGTGCCACCTTCGGCGTGAAGAACCGGTCGCGGAACGACGGCGAGCTCACCGGTGTGCGTCCATCAGAAGTTGCTGACCACCTGCGCGAACACCCTCCGGATCGTGGTGGCGTCGCTCGCGTTGTAGGCGGCCGCGTTGGACGCCTCCGCGATCGAACCGAGCGCCGACGTGTCGGCGTCGGACCCGTACCCGATCGTGAACATCCTCACCGGCGTGGCCTGCTCGCCCTGCGCCGCCGCCCGGACGGACTCGACCAGGTCCTTCAGCTGGCGGCTGTCGTCCGAGGTGTCGCCGTCGTCGTTCATCCCGTCGGTGAGGAGGATCACGGCGTTGATGCGGGCCGGGTCGTAGTCGTCCACCATCGAGGCGAAGCTCTGCCGCGCCACGTCGAAGAGGGGCGTGCCGGCCACCGGGGTGAGGTTCCGGATCGACTGGGCCAGCCGCTCCCGGTTCGGGCCGATCGGCGCGAGCGGCTGGAGGTCCACGAACGTCTCGTCCTCGCCGGGGCCGAGCTGGGTGGAGAAGATCCGCAGCCCCACCTCGTCGTCGGCCTTGAAGTCGCCCAACGCCTCGATCACCGCCTGCTTCGCGAGGTCGAGCTTCGTCTCGAAGCCGCTGCCGGCGGGGTCGCCCATCGAACCGGACACGTCGAGCACCAGGAGCACGCGCGCCGACTTCCGGTTCTGCGCCCACTGGTCGAGCAGGCCCACCATCACCGACGGGGACGGCACCTCGAGCAGGGTCTGCGGCTGGTCGGGGTCGACGCCGTTCTCACGGGTGATGGGCTCGCCGACGGCCACCTCGGGGTTGCCGGGCCGGAACCCGTAGCGGAGCACCTGCCGCTGGTTCTCGGCGCGCTGCACGAACTCCTCGAAGGCGGCCGCCGCGGCTCGCTCGTCCTCCGACACCCACTCGGCGTCGAGCACGTAGAAGGGGTTGTCGCTGAAGAGGGTCCCCTCGCTGGGATAGATGGCGACCAGCTTGGTGCGAGGCGGCCGGGGCTCCTCACCGGGCTGCAGCACCCCGTCGGGGTTGCCGAGGTTGTAGTCGATGACGGACTTCTCCTCGACGGCCACCGCGGAGGCGTAGGTGAGCGCGGTGCCCCGGCGGTCGGCCCGGAACCAGTTGTTGAGGAACGTCATCGTGATGTCGCCGTAGTGGACCACCGACGACTCGATCTGCCGGTTGAACTCGACGACCGCCGGGTTCGAGAGGTCCTCGGGGCTCAGCCCGGCCGTCTTCCCGGCCGCCGCGGAGGTCTGTGCGATCAGTGCCGAGAGCCCGCTCGTGGAGAAGTTCGGGTTGGTCTTGCCCAGGCGGAACGGGCCCCACTCGGGATGGCCGTGGGCGGCCCAGCCCTGCGGGTCCGTGGCCAGCGCGGCGATGTCGGCGAACCCGATCGAGCGCTCCGGCCATCCGAGCGCCTGGGCCATCGGCTCGGGCATCGCGATCACGAGCGGCGTGAGCATGAACGGCTGGGCCTCGCTCGACGCCATCGGCGGCTTGCCGGCGTCGGCCAGGCGTTGGTTGAGGACCGCGCCCCACGAGCTGGCGGCGGGCGACCAGATCACCGGTCGTGGCCCGTCGGCGGACTCGTCCCAGCCTTCTGCGAGCAGCCGGGCCGCCTCGCCCGACGCCTTCACCTGCGGGCGGACGTGGATGCAGCGGCCCGAGGGCGCCTCGACACGGTCGTCGTTGAAGTCGCGGGCGAGGACCTCGAGCAGCTCGATCTTCTCGGAGCTGACGGCCACGTCGAGGGCGAGGCACTCGCCCGGATCCTCGAACCCGGAGACGCCCGAGCCTGCTCGCGGCCCGCCGTCGTCGTTGCCGAACGAGCAGGCTCCCACCACCAGCGCGAGCACCGCTGCGGTGGCGATCAACCGTGGGGTCCGTGTGGGCATCGGGGCTCCTCGTGAGTGCGGGCGGGCTCAGGAACGAGGCGGGTTCCAGCGGTCCCTGAGCTGCACCATCACACCAGGTTTCGGCAGGCTGGCGGCGCTACCGGCTCCGGCACGGCCCCACCCACGGTCCTCGAGCGCGGCTCGGAGCTGGTCGACGACGCCGTTGCCGCCGTCGCCCCACACCACGACCGACGTGGTCGCTGCGGGCTCGGGCACCTCGATGCGGAACCGGTCGGCGCCTGCCGCCGTGGAGAGCACCCGCTTGGCATCCGCTTCGAGCGCCGTCACCATCGACGCACCCGCCGGCGTCCGCACGAACCGGTCGAGGGCTGTGCCGGTCCCGGGGCCGCGGACGGCCGACGCCCGCGCCAGGCCCGTGAGCCAGTCGCGGTAGGCGTCGTCGCCGTCCAGGTCGTTGGTGGCGATGTCGGCCACCGGCGGGTCGGCGGCGAGGAACCAGCCGCGGGTGGCGGCGGCGACGGTGAGCAGTCCGCTGGTGGAGGAGACGGGGTCGATGCCCACGGTGACGGTGCCCCACCCGGTCTGCCCGCCGACGTCGCCCCAGGCCTTGCCGACGAGGTCGCCGACGCAGCGCCAGGCCGCCGATCCGTCGCAGGCCGCCTTGGCCGTGTCGACCCGCTCGGGCCATCCCACGAGCACCAGCCGTGTGGAAGCGACCGGCTCGGTCACCGGCGCGTCGGCGGGCGCACGACCGGTTGGGTCGGCCAGCACCGGCACCATCGCCGGCCACGGTTCGGACGTCACCCAGAGGTCGGCGCCCAGCGCCTCACCCCGGGCCAGCCGGTCCGCCGTCGCCCCGGGGGCCTCACCGGTGACCTCTGCGAAGCCGGCCTCCCGGCAGGCGGCGACCAACGTGTCGTCGCAGACGGCGGTGGTGTCGGCCGCGGAGCGCGGTGCGTCGCCGTCGGCCTCGTCGTCGGTGAGCGCCCGGCGGAGGAGCGCCGCGCCCACCACGAGCGCGATCGCGAGGAGGAGGGCGAGGATCCGCTTGATCGTCACGTGTCCGCCTGCGCCACGTCCGCAGGGCCCGCTCCGGCCATCGACGGCGGCAGCCCCTGGGTGGGCGCGCCGGGCGCCACGACCTCGGCGGCCTTGCGGATGTCGGCGGCGGTCAGCACCACGAGGTCCTCGGCCGACGTGCGCTCCTCGCGGACCAGCCGGCTGGCCTGGTGCGCGACGGCCGCCTCGAAGAGGTTGCGGACGAACCGGCCGTTGCCGAACCCGGGCCCTCGGGGCGCCGCATCGATGACGGCGGTGAGCTCTTCGAGCGCGGCGTCGTCCAGCTCGTACCGCTGCGGGCCGGAGATCCGCTGGAAGATGGTGACCAGGTCGGCGGTGGCGTAGTCGGGGAACGAGAGCGTGCGGGTGAAGCGGCTGCGGAGGCCCGGGTTGGAGTCGAGGAGCTCGCCCATCTCGACCGGGTAGCCGGCGACGATCACCACCACCCGGTCGCGCCGGTCCTCCATCAGCTTCACCATGGTGTCGATCGCCTCACGCCCGAAGTCGTTCCCGCCGCCACGCACGAGCGTGTACGCCTCGTCGACGAAGAGCACGCCGCCATCGGCCTCGTCGAACCGGGCGGCCACGAGCGGCGCCGTCTGCCCGACGTAGCCGGCGACCATCCCGGAGCGATCCGTCTCCACCAGGTGCCCGACCGGCAGCACACCGAGGCTGTGGAGGATGCGGGCCAGCAGGCGTGCCACGGTGGTCTTGCCGGTGCCCGGGTTGCCCACGAAGACGAGGTGCAGGCTGGTGTCGACCACCGGCAGGTCGTGCGAGCGCCGCAGCTGGCCCACCCTCAGCAGGTCGGCCAGCTGGTGGACCTCCCGCTTCACCTCGTCCATCCCGACGAGGGCGTCGAGCTCGGCGAGGACCTCCTCGAGCGGCTCGGGCGGCTGCGGCTCGGGAGCCGCCGCGGGAGCGGGTGGGGCAGGGGAGGGCGAGGTTCCGATCGGCGTCGGGACCGACGGCGTCTGCGAGCCCATCGCGCCGAGCATCATCGACCGGTAGCGCCCGATGGCGTCGAGCTCGGCCCGGGCGGTCACCTCGTCGAGCGCAGCGATGGCGTGCGCGATGTCGAGCGCCCGCTGGTAGTACACCGACGCGAGCACGGTGCTGTTCCGCTTGTCGGCCGTGACGAGCACGTCGAACATCACGCCCGGCGAGTCGAGCACCCCGTCGTGCTGGCGGATCAGCTCCGAGTTCCGGATCGTCTCGGGGGTGGCGCCGGCCAGCTGCGTCTCGGGCATGAGCGGCCCGAAGGTGACGATCAGCGACCACAGCTCGGCGTCGGTGTGGCGGCCGTCGGCGTCGACCATCGCGCAGGCGATCGAGAACGCCTCGTTGACCACCCCGAACCGCTGATCGCCCCTCGGGAGGTCGAGGCTGGCCACCACGCTGTCGAGCGACGCGGTGACGTCGTCGATGAAGGCCTGCACGGCTTCGGTGACCAACATCTCGCCGCCCATCGGCGCCGAGGCTACCGGTCGGGCCCGGGCCGGGCGCCGAGGGGCGGCGGTAGGATCGGCCCCATGGCCACCACCCCGATCGCAGAGCTGGGCAGGCGGGCGAAGGCGGCGGCGGCTGCCGTCGCGGCTGCCTCCACGGCCCAGAAGAACGAGGCGCTCCTCGCCGCCGCCGACCTCCTCGAGGCGCGGTCCGCCGAGGTCATCGAGGCCAACGCGGCCGATGTGGCCGCGGCCGAGGCCGACGGCGCGTCGGCCACGGTCGTGGACCGGCTGCGCCTCGACGAGTCGAAGGTGTCGGCGATGGCTGCCGGCCTCCGGCAGGTGGCGTCGCTCGCCGACCCGGTGGGCGAGGTGCTCGACGGCTGGGTGCGCCCCAACGGCCTGCGCATCAGCCGGGTGCGGGTGCCCCTCGGTGTGGTCGCGATCATCTACGAGAACCGCCCCAACGTCACCTCGGACGCGTTCGGCCTCTGCCTGAAGTCGGGCAACGTGGCGTTCCTGCGGGGATCGTCCGGAGCGATCCGATCGAACCTCGCCATCTCCGAAGTGCTCCGCGAGGCGCTGACGAAGACCGGGCTCCCCGCCGACGCCCTCGTGATGGTCGACGACACCACCCGGGAGGCAGCGGTCGAGTTCATGCAGCTCGAAGGCGTGGTGGACTGCCTGATCCCGCGTGGCGGGCCGTCGCTGATCGCGTCGATCAAGGAGCACGCGTCCGTCCCGTACATCATCGACGGCGACGGCAACTGCCACCTCTACGTCGACGCAGCCGCCGACCTCGACATGGCCGAGACGTTGCTGGTCAACGGCAAGATGCAGCGCCCGTCGGTGTGCAACGCGCTGGAGTCGCTCGTGGTCCACGCCGCGGTCGCGGATGAGTTCCTGCCCCGGGCGGACCGTGCCCTCGAGGGTGTGGAGCTGGTGGGCGACGAGCGGGCCACGTCCCTCGTCGAGCGGTGCGCCCCCGCTGAGGACGGCGACTTCTCCCGCGAGTTCCTCGACCTGAAGATCTCGATCAAGGTGGTGGACGGCCTCGACGAGGCCATCGAGCACGTGAACGAGACCGGCTCCGGCCACAGCGAGGCGATCGTCACGAGCGACATCGAGGCTGCCGACCGGTTCTGCTCCGAGGTCGACGCCGCCGCGGTGCTGGTGAACGCCTCCACCCGGTTCGTGGACGGCGAGGAGTTCGGGTTCGGCGCCGAGATCGGCATCAGCACCCAGAAGCTGCACGCCCGGGGTCCGATGGGCCTGCGGGAGCTGACCACTGCGAAGTACGTGGTCCGGGGCACCGGCCAGGTGCGTGGCACCGTGGCGCCCAAGGTGTCGGTCGCCGGCTGCGAGTGATCCGCCACGGAGAGCGCGACCGGGGACTTCTCCCCAGTGTTCCGACATCTTCTATGTTTCATCCTGCGTACGACCGGGAAATGCGGCCGTGTGGCTCGGACTCGAAGGGCGACGCCCGAGCGGAGGGATGAACAAAATGCGACAGAAGGCGCCAGAGACCGGTAGAGGGCGACCGCGTGCGGCATTGCGCCGGCCCGCAGTTCGGCGTTCGTTGGCGCTGGCCATCGCCGCGCTCGGTGCCGTCCCGCTCGCGTGGACGATGGCCCCCGTGGCCTCGGCCGCTCCGACGGCAGACGACCTGAGCATCGTCCAGACCCCGGGCCAGGACACGGATGGCTGCATCCCGTTCTCCCAGGCGGGCCCCACGGGCGCCATCACCGCCGACGTCGAGGACACGCCGACCTCCGTGGTCATGACCATCGAGCTCACCCAGCGTCTCTGCGACCCGGTCGAGCTGAAGGCCAGCATCTACTCGATGCCCGTCACCGGCGGCTCGTGGCCCCAGACGCTGAGCGTGAACCGTGCGTTCACCATCCAGGCGCCGAGCACCACCGTGGTGACCTTCACCAAGGGCTGCGACAACGTGCAGTACGACATCCACCGAGGCATCTCGCCCGAGTGGATCCACCCGGACTTCGGGATCATGCACGGCCCGCTCCTGTTCGCCCACACCGCGGTCGTCCACTGGGGACAGTCGGCGTGCAACGGAACGACGACGACCGCCCCCACGACGACGGAGCAGAGCACGACCACGACCGAGGTCGACGCCACCACCACCACGGCGGCCCCCACCACGTCGGTGCTCGGTGCGACCACGATCGCCGACACCACCACGACCACGATCCCGCCGGTCGTGCAGCCGCCCACCGAGCCTCCGGCGGTCGAGGGCGTGGTCGCTGAGCGCAGCCCGTCGGGGCAGCAGCCCTCGGCGGTCGAGGGCAACCAGCTCGCCTTCACCGGTGTCGACCACCTCTGGGCGCTGGTCACCCTCGCCGGTGCGCTCCTCGTGGCCGGTGCGACCCTCACCAGCCTGAAGGGCGACGACACCGCCGAAGCCTGAGGGCGAGCGATCTGACGATCTCACGGCGACGACCCCCGGGCGGCCCAAGTGGGCGGCCCGGGGGTCTGCCGCGTCCGGGCCCGAAAGCGGATTGACCGACCGGTCAAGAGCGCCGATAGCCTGGCCCGATGGCCACCGACGTCGACCGCGCCCACCGTTTCGACAGCGTCGCAGAGGTCCGCACCCGCCTCCGCGACGTCGACTACCTCTCCGACGAGGGGATCGCGGGGATCGTCTACTTGGCCGATCGTCTGCAGAAGCCGATCCTCGTCGAGGGCCCGGCCGGCACCGGCAAGACGCAGCTCGCCAAGTCGGTTGCGGAGATCACGAACAGCCGTCTCATCCGCCTCCAGTGCTACGAGGGGCTCGACGAAGCGAAGGCGCTGTACGAGTGGAACTACAAGAAGCAGCTGCTGCGCATCCAGGCCGCGAAGGGCGACGACAAGGGCGACTGGGAGGACATCGAAGATGACATCTTCTCCGACGACTTCCTGCTCACCCGCCCGCTGCTCGAGGCGATCCGTGCCACCGATCCGGTGGTGCTCCTGATCGACGAGGTCGACCGGGTGGAGGTCGAGACCGAGGCGCTGCTGCTCGAGATCCTCTCCGACTACCAGGTGTCGATCCCCGAGCTCGGCACGATCGAGGCCCGGCAGATCCCCCTCGTGTTCCTCACGTCGAACAACACCCGCGAGCTGTCCGAGGCCCTCAAGCGGCGCTGCCTGTTCCTGCACATCGACTACCCCGACATGGAGCGGGAGCGGGAGATCGTGCTCACGAAGGTGCCGAACATCACCGAGTCGCTCGCTGACCAGATCGCCCGCATCGTCCGTTCGATCCGCCAGCTCGAGCTGAAGAAGAGCCCGTCGGTGTCCGAGACGCTCGACTGGGCGCGCACCTTGGTGCTGCTCGGCATCGAGAAGATCGACGCGGACGTCGCCGTCGAGACGGTCAACATCCTGCTCAAGTACCAGACCGACATCGCGAAGGCCGTGAAGGAGTTCTCCACGGAGTCCTCCGCGGTGGCGAAGGCCGGTCTGTCGTGACGCCGCTGGGAGCGCCCAGCCGATGACCGACGCCGCCGTCGCCGCCACCGGGGAGCCGATCCTCGACCTCCTCGGAGGGTTCATCGAGGAGCTGCGCGAGGCCGGCCTGCCAGTGAGCCTCACCGAGCACCTCGACGCGATGGAGGCGGTCCGCCACATCCCGCTCGACGACCGTGAGGCGTTCAAGTACGCGCTCGCTGCCACGCTGGTGAAGAACAACGCGCACTGGCGGAGCTTCGAGACGCTCTTCGAGGTGTACTTCTCGCTGCGGGGTCGGGAGTACGCCCTGGGTGACGGCGAGGTCGGCGAGCTGCCGCAGGAGCTGCTCGACCAACTCGAGCAGATGGCCGGGCAGGGCGGCGAGGGCCAGATGCAGGGCGGCGCCGGCGGCGACCAGATGTCGGCCGAGGAGCTGGCCGAGATGCTCTACCAGTCGCTCATGCGCGGCGACGACGCCATGATGCGGGCCGTCGCCCGCCAGGCGGTGAAGCGGTTCGCCGGCATGGAGCCGGGTCGGCCCGTGGGCGGCACCTACTACCTCTACCGCACGATGCGGAACCTCGACCTCGACTCGGTCATGGACCGGTTGATGCAGCAGTCGAAGCAGGACTCGCCCGAGCCGCTCACGCCGCTCGAGGAGCGCCTCGAGCGCGACGAGTACGAGCACCGCATCGAGCAGCTGAAGAAGGAGATCGAGTCGGAGATCCGCAGGCGCCTCGTGGCCGACCGGGGCGTCGAGGCGATGGCCAAGACGCTGCGGAAGCCGCTGCCCGAGGACATCGACTTCATGCACGCCAGCCGCGACGAGATGAAGCTGCTGCGGCAGGCGATCCAGCCGCTCACCCGGAAGCTCGCCGTGCGCTTGGCCCGCAAGCGGCGCCACGGTCGCAAGGGCCCGCTCGACTTCCGCAACACGGTGCGCCACTCGCTCAGCTACGGCGGTGTGCCGGCCGAGCCGAAGTTCCGCTACCCCCGGCCGCACAAGCCGGAGATCTTCGTGATCGCCGACATCTCGGGTTCGGTGGCGGCGTTCGCCCGGTTCACGCTGCACCTCGTGTACGCGATCTCGAACCAGTTCTCGAAGGTGCGGGCGTTCACGTTCATCGACGGCATCGACGAGGTGACCCGGTTCTTCGAGGGGACCGAGGACATCGTCGACGCCATCCACCGGGTCAACACCGAGGCCGACGTGGTCTGGGTCGACGGGCACTCCGACTACGGCCACGCCTTCGAGGTGTTCTGGCAGAAGTGGGGCAAGGAGATCGGGCCGAAGACCACGGTGCTGATCCTTGGCGACGCCCGGAACAACTACCACTCCTCGCAGAGCTGGGTGATCAAGGAGATCCGCCACCGGGCCCGCCACGTGTACTGGCTGAACCCCGAGCCCAAGTCGTACTGGGACACGGGCGACTCCATCGTGGGGGAGTACGCCACGCACTGCGACGGCGTGTTCGAGTGCCGCAACCTGCGCCAGCTCGAGAAGTTCGTCGACCACCTGGTCTGACCTTGTCCGCATTCGGCCGCGGGGGTCGCCCACATCCGGACAGGGTGGTGCGGCAGATGTGGACAGGTTGAACCGGTCCGCATTGGGACGCGGGGGTCGGCC
>JBIQID010000010.1:36407-42200 GCA_044508215.1 Actinomycetota bacterium
GGACAGGTTGAACCGGTCCGCATTGGGACGCGGGGGTCGGCCAGATGTGGACAGGGTCGTGCGGCAGATGTGGACAGGTTGAACCGGTCCGCATTGGGACGCGGGGGTCGGCCAGATGTGGACAGGTAGAACCTGTCCACATCCCGCGCCCGTCGTCAGAGCGGGTGGCGCTGGTGGGCCCCGAGCCCGATCGAGGCGATCATCTCCTCGGCGGTCCAGCAGGCCATGAGGCGCTGCAGCAGGTCGACCGCGCCGACCTGGTGGTCGACGGAGGCGTCCATGCTCGCCTCCGCGTAGGCGAGGGTCACGCCGGTGGCCGAATCCGGACGGAGCCCGAGCGATACGACGTCGAGGTCATCGATCATCTCGTCGACGATCGGACGCCCCAGCTCGAACGCGGTCTCGGGGTCGAGCGTCGTGGCGAAGACCCAGAGCCACCGGTCGCCGTTCGGGACCCGGTAGGTGCCACCGGGAAGGGCGGCGCCGTCGCGTGGCGTGCCGATGTCGATCGCGGGGTCCTCGCCATCGGGGACGTGGAGGAAGGTCAGGCGGCGTCCGGAGGGGTGAGGCTCCTGGTGCGCTGCGGCGACAGCTCGGCGGAACGTGCACGGCGACATCACCTGGTGGTCGACCGGTTCGTGTCGGCCGTTCGCCATCGGGCGACGGACCTCCAGCAGTACCGTGGAACCGGAGCGCACCCGGGCAGTGAGGGAGGGGATCGTGTGCGTCAGCGTGGCGGCGACGCGCATGGCGCCGAGGCCTCTCGTGGAGATCACCGCGCCCTCCGCTCGGTGGCGGTCGGTCGAGCGATCACTGCAGCTGGAGCGCCGGGTGACTCCCAGGGGGCGAGGTCTCGGATGCGCACGATGAACCGCCTTTCGATCTGCCGGGACTGGCTACCGCAGAGTAGTAGGTGTGCCTAACACACACCTACCCGAGGATCCTGGCCACTTGCGGACAGGTCCCGATCCGGGCGCGGGGGTCGGCGAGATCTGGACAAGCTCGTGCGGCAGATGCGGACTGGTTGGAGTTGTCCGGATTCGGGCGTGGGGGTCGCCCAGGTGTGGACAGGATGGAGCTGGCCCGCATTCGGGCGCGGGGGTCGGCGAGATCTGGACAAGCTCGGGCGGCAGATGCGGACAAGTTGGAGCTGTCCGCATTCGGGCGCGGGGGTCGGCAAGATCGGGACAAGTCGGAGCTGTCCGGATTCGGGCGCGGGGGTTGCCCAGATGCGGACAGGTTGAGGTTGTCCGGATTCGGGCGCGGGGCGACCGGGGCCGCGGGACCCGTCAGGCGAGGGGGGCGTAGGCCAGCACGTCGCCGCGGACCGTGAGGCAGGCAGCGTCGCCGACCACGGGGAGCAGCGTGGAGGGCCAGCGTGCCGAGAGGCGGGTGCCGCCCACGTGCAGGTCGAGCTCGACCAGCACCTCCGGACCGAGGAAGCGGACGCCGGCAACGGTGGCATCGACGTCGCCGCCGCAGCCCGCCACGGGCTGGACCTGCTCCGGTCGGCAGAACACCAACACGTCCTCGCCTTGGTGGTGGAGGAAGTCGGGGGCCAGGTGCAGGACGCCCAGCTCGCACGACACGGTGCACGGACCGGTGCGGCGGCCCGGCACCAGCACGGCGTCGCCGAGGAAGGCGGCCGCCCACGAGTCGGCGGGACGCCGGTACACCTCGTGTGGCGGTCCCGCCTGGACGATGACCCCGTCCCGCATCACGGCGACGGTGTCGGCCATGGTGAGCGCCTCGGTCTGGTCGTGGGTGACCAGCAGCGCGGTGGTCCCCGCTTCCTTCAGGGTGGCCAGCACCTGGGCGCGCAGCGCGGCTCGTAGACCTGTGTCGAGGGCACTGAACGGCTCGTCGAGCAGCACGACCTCGGGCGACGGCGCCAGCGCACGGGCCAGCGCCACCCGCTGCTGCTGCCCACCCGACAGCTCGTGCGGTCGACGCCGCTCGTAGCCGGGGAGGTCGACCAGGTCGAGCATCTCGGCCACCCGGCTACGTCGATCGGCCCGCGAGCGGCCACGCAGCCCGAACCCCACGTTGCCCGCCACGTCGAGGTGGGGGAACAGGGCGCCCTCCTGGGGCACCAGCCCGATCGCCCGCCGCTCGGGTGGGAGGTGCACACCGGGCCCGTCGAGCACCCGCTCACCCAGGTGGATCGTCCCGGCGTCGGGGCGCTCCATGCCTGCCAACGTGCGCAGCAGCGTCGTCTTCCCGCACCCCGATGGGCCGAGGACCGCCACCAGGTCGCCGTCGGGGGCCTCGATCGTCACGGAGCGCAGCGCCTCCACCGGCGAACGACCGGCGAAGGTGCGCACCAGTCCCTCGGCACGAAGGGTGCTCACCTCGAGGTCCTCCGCTCGCCCAGCGTGGCGAGCGCAGCCGTCGGGACGGCCGCCAGCAGCACGATGGCCACCGCGTAGGGTGCGGCCGCCGCGTACGAGAGCGAGCTCGAGTGGCTCCACAGCCGGGTGGCGAGCGTGTCGTAGCCGGTGGGGCGGAGGAACAAGGTGGCGGGGAGCTCTTTCATGATGGTGAGGAAGACCAGTGTGGCCGCTGCGCCGATCCCCGGTGCAGACAGGCGGAGGGTCACGCTGCTCCAGGCTCCCAACCCGGTGCGGCCGAGCGAGCGCGCCAGCTCCTCCAGCACAGGCGGGATCTGGGCGACAGCGTTCTGGATCACGCCGATGCCGAACGACAGGAACAGCACCACGTAGGCGAGCACCAGCAGCGGGAGGCGCTGGTAGAGCGGCGTCGCCAGGCGGATGCCGAAGAACACGAGCGACAGCCCGACCACCACGCCGGGGAGCGAGTGGCCGGCGTAGGCGGCACGGACGGTGAGGTCGGCCAGCCACCCCGGGTGCCGGATCGACATCAGGGCGAGCGGCGTGGCGACCACCACCACGGCGAGGGCGCCCAGCGCTCCCACCTCGAGGGTGTTGCCGAGTGCTTCCCAGAAACGGCCCCAGTCCGGGCGGGACGAGCCTCGGCTCCACCAGCGCTGCATGCCCCACGTGGGCACGCCGAGGCACACGACGAGGACGCCGGTCGGCACGAGCAGCATCGGCCACCGCAGCCAGCCGAGGTGCACCACGGACTGCGGGCGGGTGGCGCGGGCGGAGGCGACGACCTCACCACCCCGTCGGCGCCGGATCCATCCCTCCAGCGCCACGATCACGAACGTCATCGCCGCGAGCAGGCAGCCGAGCACCGCGGCGGGGGTCCGGTCGAACGACGAGCCGTACGACCGGAAGATCGAGTGGGTGAGCACCGGGTAGCGCATCGTGGCGACCGCCCCGAAGTCGCTCAGCGTGTAGAGGCCCACGAGCAGCGCGCCGCCGGTGGCGGCGAGGCGGACCTGGGGGAGGGTCACGCGCCAGAACACCGACCACGGTCCGTGCCCCAGGCTCCGGGCGGCGTCCTCGGTGGCGGGGTCCGACCTCCGCAGCGCCGCCATCACCGGCAGGTACACGTACGGATAGGTGATCGTGGTCAGCACCAGGGCGGAGCCCGTGCGACCGGCCAAGCCGGGGCTGAAGCCGATCCAGCTCCACGCCGCCACGTACGACGGCATCGCCAGGGGGAGGCCGAGCGCCACCTGCACACCCCGGCGGAACGGGAGGTCGGTGCGGGTCACCAACCAGGCGAGCCCGATCCCGAGCACGAGCGAGGCGACCGTGACGATCAACGACAGTTCGAGCGACCGCAGGGCAAGGCGGAGGGTCCGACCCTGCCAGAGGCGGTCCATGAAAGGACCGACGCCCCGCTCGGTTGCCCGGATGACCAGGTAACCGAGCGGGACGAAGGTGAGAGCCAGCGCGACGAACGCGCAGGCGGCGAGAGCGAGAGGCGGGCGCCTCCTCACCCCTGCGTCACTCCAACAGGCCGAGCTCGGTGAGCAACGCCTCGGTCTCCTCGAGCGAGTCGAGGTCGGCGAGGTCGATCGCCGGACCCTCGAGGGTGTCGAGCGCCGGGATGCCCTCGGGGTCGGCAACCCCGTCGATCACCGGGTACTCCCAGGTCTCGTCCACGAAGGTCTGCTGGCCGTCCTCGGAGATGAGGTACTTGACGAAGGCGAGGGCCACGGGGTTCTCGGCGCCGTTCTTGGTGATGCCGGCAGCGGTTGCGTTCACCAGGCCACCCGGATCGTCGCCGGTCGGGAAGATCAGCTGGGCGGTGAGCTGGTCGCGGTTCTCGTGACGTGCCCAGTAGTAGTGGTTGATGAGGCCGATCGCGATGTCGCCGTTGTTGACCGCCTCGAGCACGTCGCCGTTGCTCTCGAAGGTGGAGTTCACCTCGTTGGCCTGCATGTCGGTGAGCCACTTCCGGGCAGCGTCCTCGCCCTCGCTCACGCGGAAGGCCGTGACGAACGCCTTGAAGCCGGCGTTGCCGGGGACGATCGCGACGTGGCCCTTGTACGCCTCGTCGGTGAGGTCAGCGACGCCGGTGGGCGTCTCGAGACCCAGTTCCTCGAGCTTGTCGGGGTTGTACACGATCACTCGCGAGCGGCCGGTGACGCCGACCCACTGGCGGTCGCCCTTCGGCTGGAACCGCTCGTCGACCGACGTGACCACGTCCTCGGGCAGCTCGGAGAGCAGGCCGGCCTTGGCGAGAGCGCCGACGGCACCCACCTCCTGGGAGTAGAAGACCTCTGCAGGGGTGGAGTCGCCCTCCTCGAGGATCTGCGCGGCCATCTCCGAGGAGCTGCCGTAGCGGACCTCGACCTCGGCGCCGGTCTCCTCCTCGAACGCGTCGACGATCGGCTGGATCAGCTCCTCGTCGCGGCCCGAGTAGAGGACGAGCTTCTGGCCGGTGAGGTCCTCGTCGGAGCCGGTCGCAGCGGTCGTGGTGGGGTCGTCGGACGACTCGCCGTTGCTGTCGCCGTCGTCGCCGCACGCTGCGGCCGTGAGCGCGACCAACGTGAGGATCGCGAGGAAGAGGAACCGAAGTCGTCGCATGGGCGTCTCCTGGGTGAGCGCTGGGCGACGGTGCCGCCCTCACCGCCGGGGGTCGGCGGTGGCAGTGACGATAGCCACGCCTAACAGTGGCTCCAAGGCGACGCTGCCAGCGGGGGCGCGGCACGCGACCCTCGCGCCCTCAGGCGGTTCGAACGAGCAGGTCCGCGGGAGGTTCGGGTGAGGCCGGTCAGCGAGGTTCGTCAGGCGCGTCGGACCCGTCTGAGGCAGACGGCCGAGAGGAGCCCGAGGAGGACGTACGCCCCGAAGATCGTCCAGGAGAAGAAGAAGGAGTAGCCGGACGGCTCGTCCCAGAAGTCCGAGATGATGAGCGAGGTGATCGCGAACCCGGCGCTCACGGCCGCAGCCACGGCGACCACCGGCATCGTGCCGCTGGCGAGGAGCAGCACCGCGAGCAGGCCGGCCCCGGCGGATGCCCACAGCGTCCACTCCGACGAGTCGATGAAGTCCCAGAAGCCCTCATCGAGGCGCACGAGCAGCTGGGGGAGCGAGAACACGATCGACAGCGTCGTCAGCCCGATCACGCATCCGGCTGCCCAGTTCCAGCGTTCGCGGTAGCCGGCGGAGGACTTGCGCTGCGGCTGCACGGGTGGCGGCGGGGCGCCGCCGAACTGGGCGCCGGGAGGTGGGGGCGGCGGGGCGGCGTCGACGGGCGGGGGCGGAGCGACGCCGGTGGTGTTCCAGGGCGGGACGGCCGGGTCGGACTGGCCGGGCGCGGCGGGTGCTTGCGGCGTCGACGGCGGAGGGGAGAACGGCGCGACGGGCTCGTTGGCGATGGTCGGCGGGGGGACGGGTGGAGCGACGGGCTCGT
>JBIQID010000135.1:0-8264 GCA_044508215.1 Actinomycetota bacterium
GCTTCGGCCCGGTAGAGCGCAGACGGCCGCCGGTCCGTTCGCTGCAGCGCGGTCAGGTCGGCCAGCGCGCCCTCGGTGTCGCCCGTGGCGAAGCGCAGCACCGCTCGCAGCAGGAGCGACGTGGGGTCGTCCGGCGCGGCCGCGATCGCCCGATCCAGCGCGGCGATCGACGCAGGCGCCTCGTCGCGGGCGAGCACCCGGTACACGAACGCAGCGCGGGCCTGGATGGCGTCGGGGAGGTCGGGACGGGCCGCCAGGACTGCGTCGAAGCAGGCGAGCTGGGCGTCGGTGCCCGGCGGGACCTGGCCCTGCGCCACCGTGGTGGTCGACTGGATCGCCTCCCGCAGGAACTTCTGCGAGTCGAGCCAGCACCGCTGCACCTCGGGGTCGAGCAGACCGAAGGCGACCTCCGCGTCGAGACCCATGTCCTGCATCGTCAGGATCAGGCTCTGCGGCGGGTTCAGCGTGTACAGCAGGTCGAGCTCGGCCTGTGCCGTCTCGAAGTCGCCGGCGTCCTTCGCCACGACCGCACGGAACACCCGCACGTCCGGGTACTCGGGGTCGATCTCCACGACCTTGTCGAAGTCGGCGGACCCCGCCTCGGGATCACCGTTGCGCACGTGCGCCCAGCCACGGTAGGTGAGCGCCTCGAGGTGCTCGGGCTCGTCGGCCAGGATCCGGCCGTAGCAGTCGACCGCCTTCTCCGGTTCCTGGAACACGAGCGGCTGGCACTCCGACAGCCGCTCCCGGGTGGTTGCGCCCGAACCGGTGAGGCCGGTCGTCTCGGATCGGTTGCCCACGCTCCGGGCGAGCAGCCAACCGGCCAGCGACGCCACGACCACCACCACGACCACCCATCCGGTGGTGCGCAGCGTCGACCGGGGTCGCCTGGCCTCAGCGATCGCCACCCTCCGACCCTCGATCGCCCGCAGCACCTCCGCCGCCCGGGCCGTGTAGTCAGCGAGCAGGACTTCGTAGTCGGCGTCGTCGACGTCACCGGCGTCGTGCTCGGCCTCGAGGTCCTCGATCGACCGCAGCAGGAACTCGCGCTCCTCCTCCAGCCGGGCGAGCGCGTCGGGGTCGAGCTGCGAGCCGGCGCGGCGCGAGCCAGCGCCGCGCGATCCGCCGCTGGGCGAGCTGGCGCCCGAGGCGCCGCTGCCGCCGGTCGTCGATGTCGCCACGTCACTCGCTCCGGCGACCCTCGCGCTCGGCGAGGGCAGCGGTCACCAGCTCCACGTCCTCGGGCGCCGCGTGCTCGATCGCGGTCCGGCGTCGGGCCCGGCTGAAGTTGGCGACCAGTCCCACGAGCGCGACCGCTCCACCCACCACCGGGAGGATCCAGATGAGACCGGTCAGCCCGGTGCCCGACGGGTTGAGCAGGACCCGCTCGCCATAGCGGTCGGCGAAGAAGGTGAGGATCTCGTCGTTGGTCCGGCCCCGGGCCATCTGCCGCTTGATCTCGTCGCGCATCTGCACGGCGATGGGCGCCTGGCTGTTCGCCACCGACTCGCCGGTGCACTGGAGGCACCGCAGCTCCTCGGCCAGCCGGAAGAGGCGGTCGTCGGACGTGCCGCTCGTGGGGTCCGTCCCCCAGCCCACGGCGATGCCTGCGGCTCCGACCAGGAGGAGCACCACCCATGCCACCACCCGGGTGCGGGGCGAGCTCACGACGCCCCCGCCTCCGCCCGGGCGATCCGCGCTTGGAGGTCAGCGACCGTGACACCGCCCTCGATCTTCGCCACCACGACCCCGTCGGGGTCGATCAGGTAGCTCTCGGGCAGCTTCACCACCCCGTAGTCGATGGCGATCGAGGCGTTGCCCTCGGCCACGATCGGCCAATCGCCGCCGTTCTCGGCGAAGAACTTCGCCACCGCGCTCGGCTCGTCGTCGAACGCCACCGACAGGACCGCGGCGGTCCCGGCGGCTCGGCCCTGGCGGTCGAACGCCACGAGCTGGGGGTGCTCCACCTTGCACGGTCCGCACCAGGTGGCGAAGAAGTTCACGAGCAGCCAACGACCCCGGTAGCTGTCGACGTCGACGTCGCGCCCCTGCGTGTCGGTGGCGACGAGGTCAGGCGCAGGCTTCCCCACCAGCGGACTGCCGATGGGCCGGCCCCCGCCGCTCGGGCGGGTGGCGAGCAGCACGAGCAGCATCACCACGACCACGCCGACGATCGCGGCGATCACCGCGACCGGCAACCGCCGCTCCTCGACCACCGGGACCTCGGGTGACGTCTCGGGCGCGCTCACGTCGGGACCACCTCCGCCTCGGCGTCCTCCCCGGGGGCATCACCGGACGGGTCAGCAGCGGCCTCAGCACCGACGGCCGTCGCTTCGGCAGCTGCCCCGTCGGCGACCGCAGCGGCTGGAGCGGGCGACTCGGCATCGGGCAGTGGGGCGGAGACCGGGTCGGTCGGTCGACGCCGGCGTCCGGGGAACGCCGCCATCGCGGTGCCCACGACCATGATCAGACCGCCCACCCACAGCCACACGATCAGCGGCTGCACGATGACCCGCAGGCCGATCGACGGATCGTCCTCGGAGGGCTGCCGCTGGAGCGACAGGTAGATGTCGCGGACGACGCCCACGTCGACCGACGGGGTGCCCACGGTCTGGCCGGTGCGGGTGTAGCGGTTGAGCGACGGCTCCATGACCCTGTCGCCGTCCACCCGTACCCGGGCACGGATCGACTGCCGGTTCGGCTCGTTCCGCACGTACGTGTCGAGGTAGGTCACCTGATGGCCGGCGACCCGTGCGCTGTCGCCCGGCTCGAGGCGGAACTCGCCCTCGTGGATGAAGCTCGACGACGCGGCGAACGCCACCGCCACGATGATCGTGCCGAGGTGGACCACCATCCCGCCGTTCGTCCGCCCCAGCAGACCGCGGAGGCCCTGGCGGCGGGTGGCGAGCACCAGTTGGCGGACTGCGGTCGCCGCGGCGAACCCGCCCAGACCGAACGCCACCAGCGCCGCCCACCCACGGGCACCCAGCAGCACCGAGAGCCAGACGCACGCCACACCGCACCACGCCGGCCACCACAGCCGCTGGCGCAGCGTCTCGCCGGTGGTGATCCGCCACGGCAGCACGGGCGCCACGCCCATCAGCAGGAGGAGGAGCAGGCCGATCGGCGCGCTCATCGTCTCGAAGAACGGCGCGCCCACCGAGATGCGGTCGCCGCGCACCGCCTCCACGATCAGCGGGAACGTGACCCCCAGCAGGCACACGAAGCAGAACGCGGCGAACAGCACGTTGTTGAAGAGGAACGCGCCCTCGCGGCTGACGGGCGAGTCGATCGAGCCCGGCGAGCGCAGCCGGTCGCCCCGCCACCCGATCAGCCCGATCGACACCAACACGATCACCCCGAAGAACCCGAGCAGCAGCGGGCCGATCTCCGAGTCGGAGAACGCGTGGACCGAGTCGATGACCCCCGAGCGGGTGAGGAACGTGCCGAGGATCGTGAGGGCGAAGGTCGAACAGAGGAGCGTCAGGTTCCAGACCCGCAACATCCCGCGGCGCTCCTGCACCATCACCGAGTGGACGTAGGCGGTGCCGGCCAGCCACGGGAGGAACGACGCCACCTCCACCGGGTCCCACGCCCAGTAGCCGCCCCAGCCCAGCACCTCGTAGCTCCACCAGGCGCCCAGCAGGATGCCGGCGGTCAGGAAGCCCCACGCGAAGAGCGTCCACCGGCGGGTCTCGACCAGCCACCCCTCCCCCACCCGACCAGTCACGAGTGCGGCGATCGCGAAGGCGAACGGCACCGTGAACCCGACGTAGCCCAGGTAGAGCATCGGCGGGTGGAACGCCATGAGGATGTGGTTCTGCAGGAGGACGTTCGGGCCGGGTCCGTCGGTGAAGTTCGCGGGCAGGTCGACGCTCACGAACGGGCGGGCGACGGTGACCATCAGGGCGAAGAAGAAGATCGCCACGGCGAACATCACGAGCAGCGCCCAGGCCACCATCCGGTCGTCGATCCGGGCCCTGAACCGGTGCGCCACCGCCATCGTGAACCCGCCGAGCACGAGGCCCCACAGGAGGATCGAGCCCTCGAGGGAGGACCACATGGTGGACACGTCGAACGGGAACGGCGTGAGCTTCGAGTGGTGGTTCGCCACGTACTCCACCGTGAAGTCGTCGGTGAGCAGCGCCCGCTGCATGGCGAACGTGGCGACCACGGCGCCGAGGAGGATCAGGAAGGCGAACCCACGACCCTGGCGCAGCAGCGAGGGACGTGACCGGGCGATGCCGACGGCCTGTGAGACGACCCCGACGATCGCGGCGACGAGGGCCAGGGCCAGCCCCGCGTTGCCGATGGCGACGTTCACGGCTGGGCGGGACGCTCCGCGTCTCGCTCCGCCTCGTCGAGGCGGTCCTCGTGCCGCTCGTCGTACTCGTTGTCGTGGCGGATGAGGATGCGGTCCGAGCGGAACTCGGGATCGCCCGTGGCGGACGTGAACTCGCCCTCGAGGACCACCGGGATCTTCGGCCCGAACAGCTCGGGCGGCTCGCCGGAGTGCTGCACCGGGATCGTCACGCCACCGAAGCGCAGCTCGAAGTCCACGCCCTCGGTCGAGCGCACGACGGAACCGTCGATCACGTTGCCCTGCACGCGCACCCGCTTGGTGCCAAGCTCAGCACGCTTCGCGACCGCCTCGTCGACGTTGTAGAAGTAGGTCGTCGCGTTGCCGAGGCCCTGGTAGAGCACGAACCCCAGGAGCCCGACGATCACCACGATCAGGCCGACAGACCACCAGCGACGGCCGGTGCGGGCGGCCAGCGGCGTGCCGTCGTCCCGCGGGGTGAGGTCCAGGCCGGCGTCGCCGCCGGTGTGCTGCTCGTCGGTCACATCCACCGCCGTGACGACTCGGGGACGTGGCGCGAGAGGCGACGGCCGCGGCGGAGCACCGAGGCCATGTAGAGCGCGATGGCGCCCAACGACAGCACCCAGGCGAGGGCGATCATCCACCAGGTGTCGGTGGTGATCGCCGCCAGGACCGCGGCGAGGGTCGCTGACGCGCTCACGACGCCACCCCCACTGCCTCGCTGCGACGGGCTTCGATCGCGGCCTCCAGCCCGACGTCGTCGAGCTGGTCCTCCAGCCACGCCACCCGGAAGCGGTGGATCACCATCCACGCGGCCACGACGGCGAAGACCACCATCGACAGCATCAGCGTGAAGTGCTGGAGCCCGGAGATCGACGGATCGAGGGTGCCCAGCGCCGTCCGCTCCTGGTGCAGCGACGCCCACCAGTTCACCGACTCGCGGACCACCGGGATCATCGCCACGGCCAGCAGGTTCACCACGCCGCTGCGCACCGATCGTGCACGGAACCCGCCGGGGAGCGAGCGCACGGCGAGGTAGCCGACGTACATGAGGAACAGGATCGCCGTGGTGGTCAGCCGGGCGTCCCAGGTCCAGAAGACGCCCCACGTCATGCGCCCCCAGATCGCGCCCACCACCAGGGTGACGCCGAGCAGCAGCGTGGCGACCTCGGCGGTGGCGTGGGCCGACAGGTCGGCGAAGCGTGACCGCTTCCACAGGGCGAACACGGTGAACCCGGCGCTCGCCACCATCAGGACGTAGGCGGCGATCACGGTGGCCACGTGCACGTACATGATCCGCACCGACTCGCCCAGCTCGACGTCCGGCTTGGAGAACACGAACGAGAAGAGGAGGAGCACCACGAGGCCCACGAGCGAGAGGGCGCCGAGCACGCGCGTGCCCTTCGACGAGGTCGACGAGGGCGCGGCCGCACCGTCTGCGGGCGCGAGGGAGCCCGCGGGCGCCTGGGGGGTGGCTGGTTCTGTCATGTGTCCTCCAGGAGGGGACCCCACACGGCGATGCCGAGTGCGAGGTACACCCCTGCAACGATGCCAAGCATTCCCGCCCATTGCCAGCCGCCGCCGACCCCCCGACCGAGCGCGATCTCGAACCCGCGGGCCCCTGCGAGGAGCACGGGACCCAGCACGGGGAGCATGAGCAGCGGCAGGAGGGTGTCGCGGTGGCGGGCACCCGCCACCAGCGGGCCGTAGAGCGAACCGGCCGCCGCGACCGCGATCGAGCCCAGCAGGCCGCACGATGTGAGCAGCAGCAGGCCCGACGGGGCGACGTCGTAGAGCACGACCATCGCCAGCCCGAGCACCAGTTCGACCGCCGCCAGCTGCACGAAGAGCGACACCACCTTCCCCAGGAAGATCCCGCCGGGGTGCAGCGCGGTCATCCGGAGTGCATCTGTCACACCGTCCGCCCGCTCGACCGCGGCGCTGCGCTGCACCACCAGGACGGCGGCGAAGAGGACCGTGGTCCAGAACAGGCCGGAGGCGACACGCTGCAGCACCTGCGACTCGCCGTCGAGGGCGAACCCGAACAGCAGCACCACCGCCAGGACGAACGGGAGCACCTGGGACAGCGCCACCTTCGAGCGGGCCTCGAGGAGGAGGTCCTTGCGGGCGAGGATCACCGCGTCGCGCAGCATCAGCGCTCCCGCCGGCTCGGCCCGGTCGCGACACACCCCGCCGTCACGACACACCCGACCGTCACGAGACACCCCGCATCGTGTGGTCCTCCACCACCACTCCTCCAGCGATCACGACCTGCCGTTGGGCCACCTCGGCGGCGCGGTCCAGCTCGTGGCTCGCGAACAGGGTCGTGACCCCCACCTCCGACGCCTCGACCACGAGCTGGTCGACCATCTCACGGGCGTCCGCATCGAGCCCGGCGTGGGGCTCGTCGAGCAGCCACAGGCGGGGCCTCCGCACCAACATCGCAGCGAGCGACGCCCGGCGGCGCTGCCCCGACGACAGCCGCTCCACCTGGAGGTCTCGGAGCCGGGTGGCGAGCTGGACCCTGTCCATTGCGGCGTCGGCTTCGACCGGGTCGGCGCCGCAGCACCGCGCCCAGAACCTGACGTTCTCGGCGACCGTCAGCTCCTCGTAGAGCCCGCTCGCGTGGCCCAGCAGGCCCACCCGGGTGCGGATCGTGCGGCGGTCCGCTCGGAGGTCCACGCCCAGCACCCGTGCGTCGCCCTTCGCCACCGGCACGAGCCCGGCGCAGAGGCGGAGCAACGTGGTCTTGCCGGCGCCGTTCGGGCCCCGGAGCCACACCACCTCGCCCGGTCGGACCTCGAGGTCGACGCCCGCCAGCGCCGGGAAACGGCCGGCCAGGGCGACCGTCGAGGTGAGGTGGACGACCGGCTCCATGGCCTCGCCACGCTACCCGCGGCCCCCTACGGCGGACCCATGCCGAACCGGCGGCGCACCCGACTTCGACCCGCCAGCCGGTACCTTCGTCACGCGTGGTGACGAGGATCCTTGGTGCTGTCGGCCGGCTGTTCATCGGCGCCGGCGTGGTGATCCTCGCCTTCGTGGCGTTCCAGTTGTGGGGAACCGGCCTCGAGGAGTCGTCCGGTCAGAACGAGCTGGCCCAGTCCTTCGCTGCGGACATCGGACTCGACGCGGGCGACGCCGACGACGCCCTGGAAGCGCTCGCGCAGCAGGTCGACACGTCCTCGGTCCCCTCCACCACCGCCCCGCTGCCGCCACCCGAGATCGGCCAGGCGGTGGGCGCCATCGTGATCCCGAAGATCGGCCTCGAGAAGTTCTTCGTGGAGGGCACCGACAAGGCGTCGCTCAAGAAGGGCCCGGGCCACTACGAGGGCACGCCGATGCCGGGCCAGCCTGGCAACGCCGCGATCGCCGGCCACCGGACCACCTACGGGGCGCCGTTCAACCGGATCGACGAGCTGGTCCCCGGCGACCGGATCGAGACGTACACGGCCCAGGGGAAGTTCGTCTACGAGGTCGTCGCGCCGCCGGAGGGCCAGGGCATCCAACAGGGCCCGGGGTGGTGGACGGTGCTCCCCAGCCAGGGCGAGGTGATCGGTCCGCTGCACGACGGCAAGCAGAGCCTGACGCTCACCGCCTGCCACCCGAAGTACAGCGCCGCCCAGCGGATCATCGTGCGGGCCCAGATGGTGTCGGAGCCTGCGCCCGCCCCTCCGCCCGAACCGGAACCGGAGCCCGAACCGGAGCCGGAGCCCGCCCCGGGCCCGTCCGCCGAGCAGGCGCTCGAGGAGGGGCTGTCCGGCGACACCGACGCGCTGCTGCCGGCCGTCGGGTTCGGCGTGGCGGCGCTCGCGGTGCTGGCGCTGGCCTGGTGGCTCGGACGGCGCTTCGAGCGGAGCTTCGCCGCCTACGTGCTCGCCGCCCCCGCGATCTGCGCGCTCATGTGGTTCTGCTTCGTGTGGACCGACCGCTGGCTCCCGGC
>JBIQID010000136.1:0-8228 GCA_044508215.1 Actinomycetota bacterium
CGGCTGCCCCCCCCACGCGGGCGCCGCAGGAGGGCCCGGGGGGCGCGGGGGAGGGGGAGGTGGTGGCGGGGGGGGAGGAGGCGGTGCCAGCGGCGCCCGAGGCGGCACCGGCGGTGGGGGTGGGTGTGCGGCCATGTCAGCTCCCCTCCAGCCAGCGGAGCACCGCCAGCACTCGTCGGTGGTCGGTCTCGACCGGGGGCAGGTCCAGCTTCGAGAAGATGTTGCTCACGTGCTTCTCCACGGCCCCGTCGCTGACGACCAGCTCGGCGGCGATCGCGGCGTTGCTGCGCCCCTCCGCCATCAGGCCCATCACCTCGCGCTCTCGTGGGGTCAGGCGTGAGATCGGATCGTGGCGCCCGGAGCGGGCGAGGATCTGCGACACCACCTCGGGGTCGAACGCAGCTCCGCCGGTGCCCACCCGCTCGACGGCCGAGAGGAACTCTGCGACGTCGGCGATGCGGTCCTTCAGCAGGTAGCCGACGCCGCTCGAGTCGCCCGCCAGCAGCTCCCGGGCGTACTGCTCCTCCACGTACTGGGAGAGGACCAGCAGGCCCACGTCGGGCAGCTTCGCCCGGATGGCCACGGCGGCGCGGAGCCCGTCGTCGGTGTGGGTGGGAGGCATGCGCACGTCGATGACGGCGAGGTCGGGGAGGTGCGACTCGACGGCGTCGACGAGCGCCTCGGCGTCGCCCACCGCGGCGACGATCTCGTGCCCGGCGTCGCCGAGGAGCCGCACGAGGCCGTCCCTCAGCAGCACGCTGTCCTCGGCGATCACGATCCGCATGGCACCTCCACATCGATCACGGTCGGGCCTCCGACCGGGCTGTTCACGTCCATCCAGCCGCCGAGCGCGGCGACCCGTTCGCTCAGGCCGCGGAGACCGGAGCCTCGGTTCGCGTCGGCGCCCCCAACGCCGTCGTCCCAGACCCGGATCCTGAGCCGGTCACCCGTCCGGACCACGTCGACCTGTGCGGTGGTCGCCCCGGAGTGCCGGGCGACGTTGGCGAGCGCTTCCGACACCATGAAGTAGGCGGCGCTCTCCACGGTGGGGACCGGTCTCACCGGCACGTCCACGTGGAGCCGCACGGGCACGGGGGAGCGGGCCACCACAGCGGACAGGGCAGCGTCGAGGCCTCGGTCCTCGAGGATCACCGGGTGGATGCCACGCACGAGGTCCCGGAGCTCCTTCAGGGCCGCCTTCACCTCTTCGTGCGCGCGGTCCACGATCACGCGCCCCGCTTCCGGGTCGGTCGCGAGGCGTTCCTTCGCCACGCCCAGGTCCATGGCCACGGCGATCAGGCGCTGCTGCGCGCCGTCGTGGAGGTCGCGCTCGATGCGCCGCCGCTCCGCTTCGGCGCTGTCCACCGCAGCGACCCGGCTCGACTCCAGCTCGACCACCCGTGCCTCCAGCTCCTCCTCCGGCGGGCGGGACAGCAGGCGGCGGGCGAGCGCCAGGTCGACGCTCGCCAGGGCCACGGTCACCCAGGGCGCCACCAGCACCAGCACTCCGAGCGCTGCGATGGAGATGATCCAGGCCGCGCCGGCCCGGACGTCGAAGAGGCCGAACCGCACGGCGTCCTCGGGGAGCGAGCCGCTGTACAACGGCAGCGCGATCAGGCCGATCGAGCCGCCCCAGAGGACGACCATCGACGAGGTCGTGACCAGCCCCAGCGGGAAGTGGACGAGCCCGTAGGCGAGCTCCTTCCAGCGCTGGCGGTGGCGGAAGGGGTTGATCAACCGCTGCCAGAGGCCCGTCGCCCGGGTGAGCGGCTCCGGGTCCGCCAGCGCAGGGTCGAGCAGCGCACGGACACGGCTGCGTTCGATGCGGGCGGCCACTCCGGCCAGCCACAGAGCGAGGACCGCCACGAGGAGCGCCGCCGGGAAGATCACCACCATGCTGGCGGCGGTGACGGCCAGCGTGAACAGCACCGAGAACGTCACGGTGCCGATCCAGAGGTCCATCGAGAGGTGGCACAGCTGCCGCCAGGTGGCGGCGGTCCTCCAGGGTCGGAGCAGGTCTGCGATCACGTCCTCACCGTAAGGACGGGTCCGCGGAGCCGCCATGCCGCAGGCCCGAATCGCGTTGGTGGGGTTGTCCCCAGCCCCGGTGCGGCAGGATGTGGGCCATGGCGCAGGACGACGACGTCATCCGGGTCTTCCTCGTGGACGACCACGAGGTGGTCCGGCGAGGGGTCCGAGACCTGCTCGACATGGACCCGCAGCTCGAGGTCGTGGGCGAGGCGGGGAACGTCGAGGAGGCGCTGCGACGGATCGGGCCCGCCAAGCCGGACGTCGCCGTGCTCGACGTGCGGCTCCCCGACGGCAACGGCGTCGAGCTGTGCCGCGACCTGCGCTCGCAGGACCCCGACCTGCGGTGCGTCATCCTCACGTCGTTCGGAGACGACGAGGCGCTCTTCGACGCGATCATGGCGGGCGCCTCGGCCTACGTGCTCAAGCAGGTGCGTGGCTCGGACCTGGTCGACGCCGTCCGCAGGGTGGGCGCCGGCCAGTCGCTGCTCGACCCGGCGCTGACCGCCCGGGTGCTCGAACGCATCCGCACCGAGCAGACCGCCTCCGAGGAGGAGAAGCTCACCCCGCAGGAGCGGCGCATCCTCGAGCTGCTGGGAGAGGGCCTCTCCAACAAGGAGATCGCCGCCCGGATCCACCTCGCCGAGAAGACGGTGCGGAACTACGTGTCGAACCTCCTCGCGAAGCTGGGGATGCAGCGTCGGACCGAGGCAGCCGCCTACGCTGCCCGGCTCGACGAGCGTCGGAAGGGCCGTCACCCGGGCTGACGTCGCCACAGGACAAATGTCCCGCCAGTCGTGGCGTTCGCCCCTGCCGACAGGGGCCGCCGTCCGGCGATCATGTCGATGGCGGCGACCGTCCGGTCCTCCGCCATCCCTCCCCCGAACACTGGAAGGCACACCATGAGTGAGCAACGCGACCAGATGTCGATCATCGGCGCGATGGTCGGCCTCTTCGCCGTGATCGTCGCCGTCGTCGCGGTCGGCTTCTCCCTCCGAGCCGTCGACCGCGCCGAGTCGGCGCAGGGCGGCGGCGGTGGAGCAGCAGCCCCCGCTCCGGTGGCGGTGACGCTCTCGGAGTTCGCCATCACGCCGTCGGAGATCGTGATGGGCGTCGGCGGCAGCCTGACGCTCGAGAACACCGGGTCGGTGGCGCACAACGTCTCCATCAGCGGCGCAGGGCTCAAGAGCCCAGACGTGCAGCCCGGCAAGACGGCGACCTGGGACCTCTCGAGCCTCGCCGAGGGCGACTACGAGATCATCTGCGAGATCGCCGGCCACAAGGAGGCCGGGATGACGGGCACCCTGACGGTGAGCAGCTCCGCTGCGCCGGCCTCGGGTGGTGACGACAGCGCCAACGGCCACGCGAACCACGACGGGGCCGCCACCGTGAACTACGCCAAGATGGACGAGGACATGCTCAAGTCCTTCGAGCCGTTCCTGAAGACGCTCGAGACCGGCGAGCCCAACACCAAGGGCCTGGGCGGCCAGGACCTGGCCCCCACGATCGCAGCGGACGGCGCCAAGGAGTGGACCCTCACCGCGGAGATCGTCGACTGGGAGGTCGAGCCCGGCAAGGTCGTGAAGGCCTGGACCTACAACGGCACCGTCCCCGGCCCGACGCTGCGAGGCGAGGTCGGCGACCACATCCGGGTGAAGATCATCAACAAGCTGCCGATGGGCACCGACGTGCACATGCACGGGATGATCCTGCCGAACGCGATGGACGGCGTGGCCCCCCTGACCCAGGACCTCATCCCCTCGGGCGGTGAGTTCACCTACGAGTACACGGTGACCGAGCCGGCCATCGCGATGTACCACCCGCACCACCACGGCCAGATGACGGTGGTGAACGGCATGTGGGGCTCGATGATCTTCTCGCCGAAGGGCGGAGGCGGCTCGTCCGACTGGCTCATCCCCCGGGGCAAGGTCGTGAGCGGCGTCCCGATCCCGGCCGACCTGCAGGTCGCCCAGGAGCACAACATGGTGCTCAACGACTCGGGCGTCATCGGCCTGTCGCTGAACGGCAAGTCGTTCCCGGCGACCGAGGGCTACAAGATGGCCACGGGCGACTGGATGATCGTCAACTACTACAACGAAGGGTTGATGTACCACCCGATGCACCTGCACCAGTTCCCGCAGCTGGTGATCGCACGGGACGGCATCCCGCTCGACAGCCCGTACTTCGCCGACACGGTCACGGTCGGCCCAGGTGAGCGCTACACGGTGCTCTTCAACGCCAAGTCTCCCGGCGCCTGGGTCTGGCACTGCCACATCCTGAACCACGCAGAGCGTGAGGAGGGGATGTTCGGCATGGTGACGGCCATCGTCGTCGAGTAGCCGCCTGCGAGGCGTGCCTCGCTCGCAACCGGTCGCCCCCGACCCCAACGGATGTCCGCCCATCCGGTTCGGGTCGGGGGCGTTCCGCGTCGTCGGCCGGACACGCGAGACTCGCCCGTCGTGGAGACGATCGTTCGGGGCGACCTGGGACCGTGGTCGGAGCAGTGGGACGAGCTGGTGGCGTCGATGCCGCTGCCCTCGCCGTTCCTGCGGTCGTGGTGGCTCGAGCACACCGCCGAGGGCGATCCGGCCATCGTGTTGGTGGTGGACGGCGACCGCCTCGTGGGTGGCGCAGCGTTCCAGGTGACCCGCCGGATGGGGTGCGAGTGGGTGCAGCTCCTCGGTGACGGCCCGTTGGAGCCCGACCACCTCGACCTGGTGGCCGCCCAGGGCTCCCGACCGGCCGTGTCGGGCGTCGTCCGCGAGTGGCTCGGGCGTCAGGGCTCGCGGGTGATCGACCTCGCCGGCGTCGCGCCGGACGCTGCGCTCCTCGGCTGCGTGCCCGGGAAGGGCCGCACGGCCGAGCTCTCCGTGGCGCCGTACGCCGAGCTGCCGGCGTCGATCGACGAGTACGTCGCCGGGCGCGCCGGGATGGTGCGCAGCACGATCTCGCGCACGCGCAAGCGGCTGTCGAAGCAGGGCGTGGGGGTGGTCGTCACCGGTGCCGAGGGGGTCGACCGCTCGATGGGCGCGCTGGAGCGCCTGCACGACGAACGCTGGGGCGACGAGTCCGGCGTCGGGCCGGCATGGGAGCGCCTCGCCACCGCGCTGCGAGCAGGGGCCGCTGCGGGCGACGTCCGGTTCGTCCAGCTGGTCACGCCCGACGGCGAGGTCATCGCCATCGAGGTCGACTTCACGGTCGGCGGCCGGACGAGCTTCTACCAGGCGGGCCGCCTGACCGAACACGAGTGGCGCGGCTCCGGGTCGTGGCTGAAGGCCGAGGCGATCGGCGCGGCGATCGGGGAGGGCTCGACCGAGTACGACCTGCTCCGCGGCGACGAGCCGTACAAGGGCCAGTGGGCCACCGGCAGCCGGCCGCTCGTCCGGTGCCGTCGAGGCGTCGGGCCGCTCGGGCTGGCGCTCGTGGCCCTCGCCGAGGGCAACGCAGAGGTGCAGCGGCGTCGCATCGCCTGGAAGGCGGCGCGAGTAGCCAAGCGCGAGGCGGACGAGGTGGCGCCGGCCCCGCCCAACGTGTCGTGACGTCGGATCGCGTCCGTGGCGTCGGATCGCGTCGTGGCCGGAGTGGGATGATCAGCAGATGAGCGAGAGCGAGGGCGGCCAGCGGATCCTTGTGCTGGGATCGGGCTTCGTCGGGTCGGCGGTCGCCGCCGAGCTGATCCCGGAACACGAGGTCGTGGTGCGCGACATCCCGGACCACCCCGAGCTGGCGCGCCGTGACGCCGCAGCCGAGCGGCTGATCCGCAAGGAGCTGGACGCTGGAGCGACGGCAGTGGTGAACACGTGCGGACGCCTCGTCGGCACGCCCGAGCAGCTCCACGACGCGAACGTGGCGTTCCCGACGTGGTTGGTCGGCGTGCTCGCCGGGAGCGACGTGCGGTTCGTCCACCTCGGCTCGGCGGCGGAGTACGGCGACCCCGGCTCGGCCGACCCGGTGCCCGAGACCGCGGAGGTCCACCCGGTGGGCCCGTACGGCGAGACCAAGTGGGCCGGCAGTCGGGCGGTGCTCGACGCCCGCGCCGCAGGGCTCGACGCCGTCGTGGCCCGCGGCTTCAACCTGGTGAGCCACCGCCTGGCCCCGGTGTCGCCGCTGCACCAGTTCGTGGCCGACGTGACAGCGCTGCCGCCCGAGGGCGGCGAGGTGGAGGTGTGGTGGCCCGACACCATCCGTGACCACATCCTCCTGCGCGACCTCGCGGTGGCGGTCGCCCGCCTCGCCGAGGCGGACGTGGTCCCCGACATCGTGAACCTCTGCTCCGGCGTCGGGGTGCGGTTCGGCGACATCGTCGAGGCGCTCGCTCGGCGACAGCGCAAGCCGGTGACGATCCGCTCGCTCGACCGGCCGGGGATCCCCGCTGTGGTGGGCGACCCCAGCCGCATGGTCCAGCACACGGGTGTGCGGCCGGAGATGTCAGCCGACGTCATCGCCGAGCAGTCGGGGATCTGACACCATGGCAGCCCTATGCACGCGGTGATCCTCGCCGGGGGGCGTGGTGTGCGGTTGCGGCCCTACACCACGGCGTTCCCGAAGCCCCTCGTCCCCATCGGCGACGAGTACGCCATCATGGAGATCGTCCTCCGGCAGCTGCGGTCGGCCGGCTTCCGCACGATCACGATCGCCATCGGCCACCTCGGCCAGCTGATCCGGGCGTACTGCGGCGACGGCAGCCAGTGGGACCTCGAGATCCGGTACTGGGAGGAGGACACGCCGCTCGGGACGATGGGTCCGATCGTGGCGAACCTCGACGACGTCCCCGAGCACTTCCTGGTGATGAACGGCGACGTCCTCACCGACCTGCCCTACGCCAAGGTGCTCGACGGGCACATCTCGTCGGGGGCGCCGATCACGGTCACCACCTACGACCGGACCGTGAAGATCGACTTCGGCGTCCTCGAGATCGGCGGCGAGGGCGGGGAGCGGATCGTCGCCTTCCGCGAGAAGCCGATCGAGCACTTCAGCGTGTCGATGGGCATCTACGCGGTCAGCCGCGAGACGCTCACCCGGTACACCCCGGGCGAGCCGCTCGGCTTCGACGACCTGGTGCTCGACCTCCTGGGCACCGACACTCCGCCGCGCGTCCATCCCTTCGACGGCTACTGGCTCGACATCGGTCGACCCGATGACTACGACACCGCCAACGAGGAGTGGGAGCGGCTGAAGCCGCTGCTCCTGCCGTGAGCGGCACCGCCGGGGCGACTCGCCGGGTCCCCGCCTTCCACCTGGTCGTCTACTCCGACGCGAAGGAACGGGGCGGGGCGGAGATGACCCTCGCGCAGCTGCTCGCCGGGCTCCCCGAGCGGGTGCGGGTGACGGTCGTGGCGGTGGACGAGGACGTCGCGGAGTTCCTCTCGTCGCACCGCCCCGGCAGCTCAGTGGAGCTCACCCGGTCGATCGACTCGAAGGGCGACCTCCCCGGGATGTTGGAGCACCGGCGGCTGTTCCGAAGGCTCCGCCCCGACATCGTGCAGTTCAACCTGTCGATGGTGTCGTCGTGCCAGTGGGCGATCGCGGTGGCGCTCACGGTGAAGGGTGCGCAGGTCGTGGTGACCGAGAACGCGTCGATGGGGGCGTGGTCCCGGACCTCGAACCTGCTGAAGCGCGTGACATCGCCCCGGTTGGCCGCCCACGTGGCCGTGGGTGAGGCGACGGCCCGGATCATCGAGCGCGACGCCGGGTTGAAGGACGGCTCGATCGGCACGATGTACCACGGCGTCGCCGACGTGGCGCAGGGGCTACCGAAGCAGCCGAACACGATCCTCAACGTCGCCCGGCACGACCCGGTCAAGGGCGTCGACGTGCTGCTGCAGGCGATGGTGCTCGTCGACCCGGCGACCCGGCTGGTGCAGATCGGCGGCGGCCCGCTCCTCGACGAGCACAAGCGGCTGGCCGAGGAGCTGGGCGTGGCGGATCGGGTCGAGTTCCGCGACCTGCGGTGGGACGAACGGGTGGCCGACCTGATGAGCGGCTTCCAGCTGTTCGTCCTGTCGAGCCGCACCGAGGGGCTGCCGGTCACGGTGATGGAGGCGATGCTGGCGGGCCTGCCGATCATCGCGAGCGACGTCGGTTCGGTCCGCGAGGAGGTCACGCCGGGCGAGAACGGCCTGGTGGTCCCGCCCGACGACCCGAAGGCGCTGGCCGCGGCGATCGACGAGCTGATGGCCGACGACGAACGGCGGGCCTCG
>JBIQID010000137.1:0-8129 GCA_044508215.1 Actinomycetota bacterium
GTGATCCCGGTGCGGCCCGCCGGCTGAGCCCGACGAGCCGCACCGGGCCGTTCGACCTTCGGCGCCGTTCACACCTCAGCGCCGTTCAGGCCTCGGCGCCGTTCACACTTCGGCGCCGTTCAGACCTCCGCCCTGCGCAGCGGTGGGTGCCGGTCGACGACGCCGGCGGCGAGTCGAGCCAGGGCCACCGCTCCGAGGAGCAACCCGAAGTCCCGCAGCGCCACGTCGTAGTGGTCGCCCAGCACCAACAGGTTCACGATGATGCCGCCCAGCCAGGCGGCCACGAGGTAGCCGCCGAAGCGCGGTCGCAGCGCCACGACGAGCCCCGCCATGATCTCGATCACGCCGACCACGTACATCAGGCTCTGCGCGCTGACGCCCAGGAGGTCGGTGATCCCCGGCGCCATGTAGCGGTCCCAGTCGGTGAGGACCTCGGCGAACTTGTCGATGCCGAAGAGGATCGGCGCGACGGTGAAGCCCACGCGCAGGGTCCAGAACGCCTGGACGACGGGCTCACCCACCTCGTCCGACGTGTGCTGGTGGGTGACGACCGGCAGCGCCGTCGTCCCCCGGGAAGTGGTGGTGGTCATGGTTGGTCCTTCTAACGCGAATGTTGCTTCTTGATAGTGCGCCCTCTGTCGTTCTAGGTCAAGGAACCGTTAGCGTTAGAAGCATGGACCGAGCGGACCGAGCCGAGGTCGGACCGGGCAGGGATGTCGAGGGTCGGACCGACGACGACCTCTCCGCGATCGGAGCGCTCGACGAGCCGAACCGGCGGGCGCTGTACGAGGCGATCCGCCAGAACGGCGGGTGGGTCAGCCGCGACCAGGCAGCCGATGCCGTGGGCCTCGGCCGGGCGACGGCGGCGCACCACCTGGATCGGCTCGCTGCCGAGGGACTGCTGGAGGTGGACTACCGACGCCTCTCGGGCCGCCAGGGTCCGGGGGCGGGACGCCCCGCCAAGCTGTACCGCCGCGCTCGCCGCGAGTTCGGCGTGACGTTGCCCCCGCGGGACTACGAGCTGGCCGGGCGGCTGCTGGCCGAGGCGGCGGACCGGGCCCGACGGGAGGGCAGCGACATCACCGAGGCCCTCGACGCCGCGGCCGGCGAGGAAGGGCAGCGGATCGGGCAGGAGATCGCCAGCCGCCTCGGTGCCGCAGCGGCACCGCAGGACGATGCCGTGGCCGCTGCGTGCGGCGTGCTCGCCGGACGGGGCTTCGAGCCGCAGGTGGAGGACGACGGATCGATCGCACTGCGGAACTGCCCGTTCCACCAGCTCTCGCGCTCCCACACCGAGCTGGTGTGCGGGATGAACCTCTCGCTCCTGCGGGCTGCCGTCGGCGAGGCGACCGAGGTCGGCCTCGAAGCGCACCTCGAGCCGTCCGAGGACCGCTGCTGCGTGCGGCTACGGCCGACGAGCTGACCCGTCCGGCTGACCCGTCCGGCTGACGGCCACCGGCTGCGGCTACTCGGTGCGGAGGACCACAGCCGGGGGCGTCGACGTGGCGCGGTGCGCCGGCCACAGGGCGACGGCGGTCCCCACGACCACCACGCCGAGCACGGCGAGGAGCACCACCGCCACGGGCCAACCGATGACGAGGCCCACGTCGAGACCGTCGGAGACCCGTGACCACACGGCGGCGCCGACGAGCAGGCCGAGCGGGACGCCGAGGATCGCGGCGCCGAGGGCCATGGTCGCCGCCATCGCTGCGACGGTCGCCCGCACCTGCCCGAGGGTGAAGCCGATGCCTCGGGCGACGGCGAGCGTCAGCCGATGCCGCCGGCCCGCCACGAGGAGGCCGTTGGCGAGTGCCACGATGATCAGCGCGGCGAAGAACCATTGGAGGAGCCGGGGCACGATGCGAACCTCGGCGACGTTGAGGAGCTCGCCGGGAGGGGCCGGGTAGCTCTCGTCCATCACGGCCCAGGGGTAGGTGCGGTCGAGCTCGGCGGTCTTCGCAGCCCGGTCGACGCCGTCCGCGTACCGCACCACGATCATCGGTGTCGGGTCGCCCTCGACGTGCTCGCGCAGGGTCTCCTCGGCGACCACCGCCGACCGCGCGTACGTGGGTGAGACGGTCCGTGGGTCGAGCGCCGTGCCGACCACTCGCACCGCTTCGCCGTCGGACGTTTCCTCCCCCTGCGAGGCACCGCCTTCCGGAACGGGGCCGCCACCCTCGGCACCGGGACCGCCGGATCCACCGATCACGATCTCGTCGCCCACCTCGACCCCGAGGTCCCGGGCGAGGCGCGGGCCCAGCACCACCTCGTCACCGGCGCGACCGGCCCGACCCTCGTCGACGACCGGCTGCAGCTCGCCGTGCACCGAGTCGATCGAGACGGCGTCGATGGGCTCGCCGCCGACCAGCAGGATGCCGGTCCACTGGAGCGCCACGGCCTCGATCTCGGGATCGGCGGACAGGTCGGTCAGGCGCTCGTCGATCCGGGCGATCGGGACCTCCATCGAGAGGTCGAAGTCGACGCCGTAGTGGCGCGACGTGGTGAGCAGGGCGTCGAGGCTGCTGGCGAAGGTCGCAGCCGCGACCAGCCCTGCCACCCCGATCGCAGCTCCGCCCATCGCGTTGCGCGCTGCGCCGCCCCTCCCCCGCCGACCCTGGAGCGCCAGGCGGGCACCCATGAACACCGGTGCCGGCGCCACCGCCGACAGCAGCGCCATGGGCCGAGACGGGGGACGCACGGGCGCAGGTCGGCGGCGACGTGCTTCCACGGCGGTGACCACTGCGAGCACGCCCACGGTGACGAGGGCCGCAGCCGCCCCGCCTGCCGCCAGCAGCGCGACGTTGACCTCGACCCCCGGGTCGGGCTCCAGGCGACGGGGCCGGCCGAGCGGGAACAGCGGCGAGAGCGCGATCGCCAGCCCGACGCTGCCAGCCGCTGCGGCTCCCGCCGCGACCAGTCCCGACAACGCCGCGGAGGCGACCCGATCGGCCCGCGTGAACCCGATGGCGGACAGCGTCTCGTCCTCGTCGCCGTGCTGGCCCACGAAGCGGCGCGCTGTCTGCGTCACGGCGAACAGACCGGCACCGACCACCACGACGACCAGCAGGACCACGCCCACCCGGAGCACCCGCCCGGATGGCTCGGCCGCCTCGATCGCCTCCACGTTCGTGTTCACGCCGAGGGCACCCGGTGGGAACTCGCTCGTCACGGCGTCGAGGAACTCGGGGACGGCGCCACGGTCGTCGAGGCGTACGGCCACGCCGGCACCCGGGTCCACGGCGTCGCCGTAGCGCTCGTAGAGCGCCTCGGATCCGACCATGAACCGGTCGGAGGACGCCATCGCGATGTCCACCGGCGACCGCATCACGCCCACCACCCGCATCTCGAGGTGTCCGCCGGCAGGCTCCACCTCGCTGTCGGCCGCGATGTTCATCATCTGCTCGGCGGTGTAGACGTCCATCTCGAAGCGGGAGCCGAGGTCCAGCCCGGTGTTGCGGGCGGTCTCGAGGGTGATCGCCACCTCGTCGAGCGCCTCGGCGGCCGGCATCCTCCCGGCATCCATCACCGGCTCGAAGATCCCGGGATGCTCGGCCGGGCCCGCGAGCGGGAAGTACCAGTCCTTCGTGTCGGTGCGCCGGCCGATGAACCGTGCGAGGGGCCACGTGGCGACCACGTTCGGCTGGCCCTCCACCGCGGACCGGAGCCGCTCCTGGGGCTCGTCGCCCGGGAAGTTCACGAAGACGAACGCGTCGGGAGCGAGCGTCGCCTCGATCAGGCGGTCGGCCGCGGTCTCGCTGCGCCGCAGCCCGGCGACCGCTGCGGTCGAGAACCCGCCGACCAGCGCTGCGAGCAACCCGATGGCGACCAGCCCGGCCCAGCGACGCCGGATCCGGGACAGCGTCACCATCGCGATCCCCCGCACGCCGCACATCAGATCACATCGGGGACGGCCGCCGTGACCTGGCCCTGCGGGCCGATCCTCGAACTCGGGCGCCGGACGACCGGAATCCGGTCCTTTCCTGCCCGAGGTCGGCTGGGCGCTCGCCGGTGGGTGGGAAGGGGGTGCCAGCACCACCCCGGAACACATGGAGGCAGTCATGCGGTGGACCGCCAGGCTCCGGATGATCGATCCATGACACACCACACCTTCACCAACCGACTCACCCGGCTCGCCGTCACGGGAGCCATCGCCCTGCCGCTCATCCTCGGAGCCGCCGCGTGTGGCGACGACGATGACGCCGCAGCCGACGACGCAGCACCGACCACGGTCGCCCAGGCCGACGGCGCCTCGTCGAACACCGCGTTCTGCGACGGCTTCGTCGCGGTCGACGCAGCGCTCGGCGCCCTCATGGGCGGCGACGGCCCGCCCGACCCGGCGGCGCTCGACGAGGTCCGCACCAAGGTCGAGGCGGCCCGCGACGCGGCTCCCGACGACGTGGCCGACACGGTCGCCTCGCTCGCCGACCAGACCCTCGACCGCCTGGAGAGCCCCGACGGGGGTCCCAGCGAGGAGTTCGACGCCACCTACGGCGAGGTCATCTCCTGGATCGACGACAACTGCGGCTTCGGATCGCTCGACGTCACCGCCATGGACTTCCACTACATGGGCATCCCCGAGGAGGTCGACGCCGGCAAGACCACCGTGCACCTCGCCAACGAGGGCAAGGAGCTGCACGAGATGATCATCTTCCGGATCGCCGACGACGTGACCGCTCCGGTCGAAGACCTGCTGCAGCTCCCCGAGGAGGAGATGGGCGGCAAGATCGAGCCCAAGGGCATGGTGTTCGCGATGCCGGGCGCCAAGAGCGCCACCACGGTCGACCTCGAGCCGGGTCGCTACGCCGTGATCTGCTTCATCCCGGTGGGCACGACCCCCGAGGCGATGGAGCAGGCCGGCCCGAACAGCGCCCCGCCGGAGGGCCCGCCCCACTTCAGCCAGGGCATGGTCCACGAGATGACGGTGGCGTGAGCACCCTCACCACACCGCTGACCAGCAGCGATCTGCTCACGGGCCCGGCAGTTACTGTCGGGCCCGTGGGCCGTCGTGTCGTGGTCGCCGAGGACTCCCTGCTCGTGCGTGAAGGGATCGTGCGCATGCTCGGCACGTTCGAGGACACCGAGGCGGTGGCCGTGGTCAGCGACCTGGCCGGCCTGCAGGAGGCGATCGCCGAGCACCACCCCGACGTGGTGATCACCGACATCCGGATGCCACCCACGGGCACCGACGAGGGCATCCGGGCGGCGGCCGAGCTGCGTGAGTCGAACCCCGAGGTCGGGGTCGTCGTGCTGTCGCAGTACGCCGAGCCGGCGTGGTGCCTCGAGCTGCTCGAGGGCGGCTCGGAGCGCCGGGCCTACCTCCTCAAGGAGAGCCTCGGCGACCCCGCCCAGCTGGAGGCGGCGATCGACGCCGTGTGCACCGGTGGGTCGATGATCGACCCGAAGGTGGTCGAGTCGCTCGTGGCGAGCCGGTCGACGGCCGCCGCCTCGCCACTGGACCGGCTGTCGCCGCGGGAGCGCGAGGTCCTCGCCGAGATCGCCCAGGGCAAGAACAACGCGGCGATCGCGGAGTCGCTCTTCCTCTCCACCCGGGCGGTCGAGAAGCACATCAACTCGGTGTTCTCCAAGCTGGACCTCACCGAGGAGCCGGCCGTGCACCGCCGGGTGAAGGCGGTGCTGCTGTACCTGTCCGACGCCGAGCGCAGAGATCCGTCATGAACGATGACGAGACTGCTCCTTCAGCGTCTGGCGTGCCAGGTGGGGATGCGTCGGGTCGGGACGTGCCGGTGCTGATCGTGGACGACCAGCCGCCGTTCCGTTCGGCTGCCCGAGCGGTGGTAGGAGCCACGCCCGGGTTCACGGTGGCGGTCGAGGCGGACAGCGGCGAGGCCGCGATCGAGGCGGCGGCGGATCTGGGCGAGGGCCTGGTGCTGATGGACATCAACCTCGGCGGGATGTCGGGCATCGAGGCGTGCCGTCGGGTGACCGCCGAACACCCGGGGCTGGTGGTCGTGCTCATGTCGACCTACCCGGCCGGCGACCTCCCGGCGGACGCTGCCGACTGCGGCGCTGCTCGCTACGTGCACAAGGAGGACCTGGCCCCCTCCGTGCTGGCCGACACCTGGTCCGCCGCCCACCGCTAGCTGGGGAGCGGGACCGTGCCGGTCACGGTGGTGCCCTTGCCGGGGGCGGCCGCGACCTCGACCGTGCCACCGAACGCGCCGAGGCGGTCGGCGATGTTCTGGAAGCCGTGGCCGCGCGGGGTGCTGATCGGGTCGAAGCCGGCGCCGTCGTCGGTCACCTCGAAGCGGACCGCCCGACCGTCGGAGCGGACCTCGACGGCCACCCTGGCACGGTCGCCCGCGTGCTTCTGCGCGTTCTGCATCGCCTCGAGGCAGCAGAAGTAGACGGCCGCCTCGACGTCACCGTCCACGCGTCCGACCTCGGCGGCGTCGACGGTGACGGGGAGGCTCGAACGGGTGGCGGCGGCACGGAGCGCCTCGTCGAGCCCGCGGTCGCGGAGCAGTGGCGGGTAGATGCCGTGCGCCAGCTCGCGCAGCGTGGTCACGGCCTCCTGCACGTCGGTGCGCAGCTCGGCGAACAGCTCCTTCGCCGCTGCGGGGTCGTCGCCCGCCAGCGTCGGGGCGAGGCCCAGCTTCACCGCCATGGCGACCAGCTGCTGCTGTGCACCGTCGTGGAGGTCGCGCTCGATGCGTCGACGGGACTCGTCGGCCGCGGCGACGATGCGCGCCCGGGACGCCTGCAGCTCGAGGTTGCGGACCCGCAGCTCCTCGAGGCTCGCCTGCAGCGCCGAGTCGAGGCGGACGTTGTGGAGGGCCAACCCCACCTGACGGGCGACGTCGGCGAGCAGCCGCTCGTCGTCCTCGGCGAACGGCGTGGCGTCGGCCGGTCGCTCGGCCACGAAGAAGCCGAGGTGTTCGCCGAGGTGCGACAGGGGGACCAGGCGGACCTGGCGGTCGGCGCGGTCCGCGAGGAGCTCGGGCAGCCACACCCCCAGCCACCCGTTGCCCACCACGCGGGCGCGTGCGGCGACGCCGATCTCGTCGCCGGCGGTGGTCAGCTGTGCGGGCCCGGCGTGCGGGATCGAGTGCTGGCGTTCCCACGAGCCGTCGGAGCCGAGCCACACCTCGACGGTGGTGAGGTCGAGCGAGCGGCGGAGCGACTCGGCCAGCTGGAGGAGCAGCTCGTCCATCGGCAGGGCGCGCGACATCCGCGCCGACAGGGTGCGGATCACCTCGTCGGGAGCGGTCAGCTCGCCGTAGACCCACTGGTTGGCCACGTCGAGAGCCCGGCGCCGCGTCGGTCCCGCGGCGATCGCGACCACGACGGACGCTGCGAGTGCGAGTGCGACGAGGCCCCGCTCGTCGTCGTCGGGCGGGCCGTGGAGCCCGGCGACGATGAGCAGCCACGCGCCCGCGGCGAGCGCAACCAGCGCGCACCCCACGATGGTGGCGGCGAGCACGCGGCCGGCCCGGACGGCGAACCGGTCGAGCGAGGTGAGGGCGACGGCGGCCGGCACCAGCACGAGCGAGCCGAGCGCCACGACACCGGGGCTCGCGGGCCATCCGGTGAGGATCGAGAGGGTCCAGGCGCCACCCGAGACCGCGAGCGCCGCGAGGGCACCGGCGGTGGCGGCGTGGAGCCGTGCGCGGCTCCGCCGGCCGACGACCCCGGACGCGGGTGCGGTCACGTGAGGGAGATCCGCTCCACCGACGTGGTGGACGGGTCGCCGTGGTCACCGTCGTCGACGACCAGTCCGTCGCGCAGTTGGACGACGCGTTGCGTCCCCGCCGCCACCTCCGGGCTGTGGGTGACGACGACGATCGTCTGGCCTTCGGCGTGCAGGCGACGGAACAGCTCGAGGACCTCGGCGCCGCCGTCGCTGTCGAGGGCACCGGTCGGTTCGTCGGCGAGGAGCAGCGTCGGTTCGTTCGCGAGTGCCCGGGCGATGGCGAGCCGCTGGCGCTGACCCCCGGAGAGCACCGCGGGGAGGTCACCCGCGCGGTGGGAGAGGCCGAGGAGATCGAGGAGGTCGCGTGCCCGTCGCTCGGCGATGCGCCGCGACGAGCGGCCGGCGACCACCGCCGGGAGCACGACGTTCTCGAGGGCGGTCATCCCGTCGATCAGGTTGAAGAACTGGAAGACCAGCC
>JBIQID010000138.1:0-7892 GCA_044508215.1 Actinomycetota bacterium
GTGATCTCACCGGAGCTGCGGTCGAGCACGTCGATCGCCTCCAGGCGGCTCGATCCGCGCCCGCCGGCGACCTCGCAGCGGTGCCGGACGTCGATGTTGTCGGTCGCTGCGATCTCGGTGATCAGGTAGTCCGACATGCTGTGTGCGAGCGAGTCGCCCCTGACGAGGACCGTCACCCGTCGGGCGAACCTCGCCAGGTGCAGGGCGGCCTGTCCGGCGGAGTTGCCACCGCCGACCACAGCCACGTCCTGGCCAACGAGCCGAGGCGCCTCGGCCATGGCGGAGCCGTAGAACACGCCCCGACCACCCAGCTCCTGGAGGCCGGGCGCGTCGAGGCGGCGGTACGACACGCCGGTGGCGATCACGACGCTCCGGCCCGGCACCGCTGTGCCGTCCGCCAGGGTGACGACCCGGACGTCGCCCTCCTGGCGGAGACCGGTCGCAGCGTTCCCGTAGACCATCTCCGTGCCGAACAGGATCGCCTGTTCGAAGGCCCTCGCGGCCAGCTCCGCGCCGCTGATGCCGTGTGGGAACCCGAGGAAGTTGCGGATCATCGAGCTCGTGCCGGCCTGCCCGCCCATGGCGCTCGGCTCGATGACAGCGGTGCGGAGCCCCTCCGACTGGGCGTACACCGCAGCCGAGAGACCTGCCGGGCCGCCGCCCACCACGACGACGTCGTAGACGCCCTCGCCGGGTCGGGTGCGGGCACCGAACGCATCGGCGAGCTCGCGGTTCGTCGGCGCGACCAGCACCGTCCCGTCGGCCAGGCCGAACACCGGCAGCTCGTCCCCGGTCACGCCGGCCCGGGCCAGGAGGTCGTCCGCGGGCTCGCTTCCGGCCGGCTGGACCTCGCAGGCCACGTCATGACGGTGCAGGAAGTCGGCCAGCTCGTGGAGCCACGGCGAGTGCTCCTCGCCGACCGCCCACACCCCCGCCCGCGGCCTGCCTCGGGTGCGCCACCACTCGTCGAGCAGTTCGGTGACGGCTCGGTGGAACCGCTCGTCCGGCACCCCGAGCGGACGGCCGACCACGCTCTCCGCCTGTCGGATCGCGAACGCCGTCGCTATCTCCTCCCGATGGGAGCGCTGCTCGTTCCAACCGACCAGCAGCGCGCGGCGGGCGAGGGGGTGCAACGTGCGGACCTCCTCGAGCAGCTCCGCTCCGCCCGAGGCACGGTCGGCCAGGACCAGCGCCACGGAGCGGTCCTCGGCCGCCAGCTGCCGCAACACGTCGGGCGCTGCGGGCGGGTCGGCGACGTGCCGCAACTCGTAGGCGCTGCCGTAGCGGGCAGCGAGCTCCCGCACCACGAGTGGGTCGGGCGTGGCCGGGTCGACCACGAGGATGACGGGTGTGTCGGACATCTGGGCACCTCGATCAGGGTGGGCCGGCCGCCGGTGGGCACCGGCGGCCGACGACGGATGGACGGTCACTGGCTGGAGACGGCGGCGAGCACGTCGAGCCGGGCGGCCCGCCGGGCCGGGACCACTGCGGCACCGACACCGGCCAGCGCGGCGAGGGTCGTGATCGTGGCCAGCTGCGCACCGGGGACCACGAAGGTCGACAGCCCCTGCTCGCCGAGCGCCTGCACCAGGCTCCAGCCGAAGAGGGTTCCGATCGACAGGCCCATGGCGGCGCCGAGCAGTGCGACGAGGACCGACTCCCACCGGACCGCTGCACGGACCTGGCGACGGGTCATGCCGACCGCCCGCATCAGCCCCAGCTCACGGGTCCGTTCGACCACCGAGAGGGCGAGCGTGTTCGCGATCCCCATCACGGCGATCAGCACCGCGAGGAGCAGCAAGCCGTACACCAGGTTCAGGACGGCGTCGATTTGCGCCGCCGTCGCGCCCGCGAACTCGTCGCGGTCCTGGACCCGGAGCTGCGGGTGGTCGGCGACGGCTTCCTCGGCCGCGGCCCGGGTGGTGGAGAGGTCTGCTCCCGGAGCGAGGCGGACGAAGGCCTTCGTGTCCATCGAGGTGGCAACGTGGCGGTCGTAGGTGGCGATGCCGATGAGGTGGTCGCCCGCCACGTCGGTCTTCTCGTAGATGGCCGCTAGCCCGAGCTCGTGGTCACCGGTCTCGGCGAACCGGACCGTGACCGTGTCCCCGAGGTCCGCACCGAGCTCGTCAGCGGCCTCCTCTGACAGGGCGATGCGGTCGCCGTCGAGCGCCGCGAGCGATCCGCGCACGGCACCCAGGTCGAAGAGGTCGTCGACGGTGCTCGCCTCCATGGCGATCAGGTCCTCCGGCGAACCGTCCACCTCGGCGCTGACGCCTCGCAGGGCGGTCACCGCCTGGACCCCCGGCACGTCGGCCAGGCGGGCCGTCACCTCGGGGCTGAACCCCCACATGCCCATCGGGCCGGCATCGACCACCAGATCCCCGGTGAACGAGCTGCGGACCGCCGCCTCGACCGACGCCTTCGCCGATGCTGCGAGCACGGTGATGGTGCCCACGAGGGCGACACCGACCATGAGGGCCGATGCCGTCGCCGCCGTGCGCCGAGGGTTCCGCATCGCGTTGTCGCTGGCGATCCGCCCCGGCGCACCCCCGAAGCGGGTGATCGGAGCGCCGAGCACCCGGGTGACCGGCACGGCGATGGCCGGACCGAGTGCCGTGGCGCCCAGGAAGACGAGGACCACACCGAGGCCGACCGGGGCGATGCCACCCCCTCCCAGCAACCCGAGCGCCATCGACGCTGCTCCCACGACGGTGATCGAGCCACCCACGAGCAGCCGGCGGCCGGCGCGCTCGTCCTCGTCGACCAGCACGCCACGGAGCGCCGCGACGGGTGCCACCTTGGCAGCGCGCCGTGCGGGCGCCACCGCTGCCACCACGCTCACCACGGTGCCGGTCGCGATCGCGCCGACCACCGTGCCAGGGGTGAGGACCAGCCCGTCGGCGGGCAGCTCGATGCCCATCGCTCCCATGCCGGCCTTCAGCCCGGCCGCCACTGCGACCCCGACGACGACGCCCACAGCGGAGGCGAGCATGCCGACGACCGTGGCCTCGGCGAGGACGGAGCCGAGGACCTGCCGGCGGGTGGCGCCGACCGCTCGCAGCAGCGCCGACTCCCGGGCTCGCTGCGCCACGAGGATCGAGAAGGTGTTGTGGATGATGAAGGAGCCGACGAAGAGCGAGATCAGCGCGAACGCCATCAGGAACGTGTTGAGGAAGGCGAGCCCCTGGCCGACGTCTCCCTGCTCCTCCTCGGTCAGCTCACTGCCTGTCAGCACCTCGATCTCTTCCGGCAGCAAGTCCGCGAGCCGGGCGACCAGAGCGCTCGAGTCCACGCCGTCCTCTGCGGCGACGCGGATGCCGTCGGTCCTCCCGTCGGATCCGAGCAGCTCCTGGGCGGTCGCCAGGTCGAAGAGCACGTAGGACATCTCGCCAGCGCCGCCGGTGCCGCCGAGGTCCGCGAAGCCGACGATCGTGACGTCGCTGCGGCCCGCCTGGGTGAGGACACCGGTGCGGTCACCGACGTCGAGGCCGGCGCGACCGGCGGTTGCCCGGTCGATCACCGCTTCGCGGGGCGCATCGGGCGCCCGTCCGGCGGACAAGGTGAAGGGGTTGAGGGCGCTGTCGCCCTGCCAGTTGCCCGCCAGGGTCATGCCGCCGCCGGTCCCGACGGTCTCGCCGTCGGCGCCGAGCAGCTGCGCCTGTCCCTGGACGGTGGGCTGGGCGTCGGCCACACCGTCCACCGAACGGACCGTGTCGACGAGGTCGAGCTCGAGGCGGGCACGCTGGCTGGTCATCCCCTCGCCGGTCACCCGAGCGGAGCGGACGTAGGCGTCGACTCCGGCGTTCGCCTCGGCGAAGAGCCTCCCGAACGAGCGGTCGATGGTGGCGGTGAGCACCAGGGTGCCCACCATGAAGGCCACGCCGAGCACCACGGCGGCGCCGGTCGTGAGCAGGCGCGCCTTGCGCGCCGCGAGGTTGGTGAGGGCTGTGCGGAACATCGTTCAGCCTCCGAAGTGCTTCATGCGGTCGAGGACGCGGGCGGCGGTCGGCTCGGACATCTCGTCGACGAGACGGCCGTCCGCGAGGAAGACGACCCGGTCGGCGTAGGACGCGGCGACCGGGTCGTGGGTGACCATCACGATGGTCTGGCCCACCTCGTCCACGGCCCGGCGCATGAAGGAGAGGACCTCCGCGCCGGAGCGGGAGTCGAGGTTGCCGGTCGGCTCGTCGCCGAACACGATCTCCGGCCGGGTGGCCAGTGCTCGGGCCACCGCGACCCGCTGCTGCTGGCCGCCGGACAGCTCGTTGGGCCGGTGCGTGAGCCGGTCCCCGAGCCCCACGGTCGCGACGACGTGGTCGAACCACTCGTTGTCGACCTTCCGTCCGGCCAGGGTGAGCGGGAGGGTGATGTTCTCCTTCGCCGTCAGCGTCGGGATGAGGTTGTACGCCTGGAAGATGAACCCCACCCGGTCCCTGCGCAGGAGCGTGAGGCGGTGGTCGTCGAGCGTGGAGAGATCCGTGTCGCCGATGAAGACCCGTCCGGCGCTCGCCATGTCGAGCCCGGCGGAGAGGTGCATCAGCGTGCTCTTGCCGGATCCGCTCGGGCCCATGATCGCCGTGAACCGGCCCGTCGTGAACTGGACCGAGACGTCGTCGAGTGCGACGACCTGGGTGTCTCCCCGGCCGTAGACCTTGCGGAGCGCCTCGGTGCGCGCTGCGGGCAGTGCGACGGCTGGCTCAGTGCTCGAGCCGATCTGCTGGGGTGGTGACGTGGTGAGCATGTGGCCTCCTCGAGTGGTGATGAGGCCACGATCCGCCTAAGGGGCCCCCTGGCACATCGGGAGGCACCCCTCAGATGTGCTCGACGACACCACCGCCACACCTGAGGGGGCTGAGAGCAGCTGCGATACTTGCGGCTGAACGCGCATGAGCCACCAGAGATCGGTCGTCGGACGGGATGCAGAGCTGGCTCTGCTGCAGCAGGCCGCTGCTGGCGCGGCCGACGGGCTCCCTGCTGCCTTCCTCGTCGGGGGAGAGGCCGGCATCGGCAAGACCACCCTCCTGGACGAGGCCGCCGCCCGCGTCGGCTGTCCGCTCCTCCGTGCTCGTGCCACCCACGTCGCCGACGAGCCTGTTCCGTTCTCGCCGCTCGTCGACCTGCTGCGACACCTCCGCCGCTCCGACGAGCGTCACCTGCTCGACGAGCCGACCGGCGCCGCGCTCGTGCAGCTGCTGCGCGGCGGACGGGGCCCACAGGAGGTGGACCTGTCCCTGTTCGACACCGTGCTCGAGCTGTTCGCCCAGTTCCACGCTCGCCCCACGTTCGTCGTGTTCGACGACCTGCACTGGGCCGACGCCCTGACGTGGGGCCTCTTCGAGTTCCTGGCGCGCAACCTCTCCGACGAGCGCGTCGTGCTGGCAGCCACGTTCCGTTCGGCAGCGGCCGGCCTCACGCAGCAGCAGCGCACCCGCCTCGCCGAGATCGGGCGCCTGCCGATCGTCCAGCGGATCGAACTGGTCGGCCTGGAGCCCGCGGCCGTGGCCGAACAGGTCGGCGGCTTGCTGGGGACGACCGCGCCCCGGGAGGTCGTCGAGGAGATCGCCGCACGTGGACAGGGCAACCCGATGTTCACCGAGGAGCTCGTCGCCGCCCACGCAGCGGGTGAGCCGTTGCCGCTCGTGCTCCGGGACCTGCTCGCTGCCGACCTGGCGGACCTGGACGACACCGCGCGCCACGTCGCCGAGGCGCTCTCAGCGATCGGGCGCCAGGCCCCCCACGAGCTGCTCGCTGCGGTGGTCGAGCTCGACGAGGACGCCCTCGACGCTGCGCTGCACACCGCGGTGGAGGGCGACGTGCTGGTGGTCGACCACGCCTCCGGAACGTACCGGTTCCGCCACCCACTCCTCGGCGAGGTCGTCGCGGCAGGGCTGCTGCCCTCCGAGCAGCAGCGCCTCCACCGCCGCATCGCCGAGGTGATGGCGGGATCGCCCGAGTGGACCCTCACCCCGGCGGCGCCGCACGCCGAACTGGCGCTCCACCTGCACCGCTCCGGCGCCGTCGACGACGCCGTGGTGGCGTCGCTCCGGGCCGCGGACGAGCTGGCTGGCTTCGCCCAGTCGACCGCGCTGCAGCACCTCCTCGACGCCCTCGAGCACCTCCATCCGCCAGCTGCGCCCAGCGAGGATCGCCGGCGGCGCCTCTGGCAGGCTGCGGACCTCGCCTACTCCACCGGGCTCGGCGCGCTCGCGGTGGACCTCGCCACGGAGGCCATGGCGCTCGGGCGCCCCGATCCCGGCGCGGCGTGGGGCCACGAGCGGCTGGGACGCTTCCTGTGGACCGCCGGCCGCCTCGACGAGAGCTTCAAGGAGTACGAGGTCGCAGCCTCACTGCACGACCCGGCCTCGTCGAGCGCCCCGGACACCGCGGCGGTCCAGGCCGGGCTGGCGCAGGCCGACCTCCTGTTCTGCCGCTTCGGGGACGCTGAGACCCGCAGCATCGAGGTCCGTGAGCTGGTCACCGCGTCGGAGGCGCCGACAGCATGGGTCGACGCGACCAGGGTCCTGGCGTTCGCCCGGAGCCGTGCCGGCGACGGCGACGAGGCGATCCGCCTGGCAGCTGCCGCCGTGGACGCGGCCGCATCCCCGACGGACCGAGCGCTCGCCGTGATCTACCTCGCCGAGGTGCTGCTTCACGACGCCCGGTACGAGCGGGCGATCGCGGTCGCGCTGGACGGCACCGCCGAAGGCCAGCGGTTGGGCATGGACGGCAGCATGGGCGGCTACCTCGCGGCGATGGCCGTCGAGGGCCTGGTCGTGCTGGGCCGCCTGGACGAAGCGGCGGGGGTCCTCGAGCGGTTCGATGGCGTCGACGCCGTCCCTCCCACGCGCATGCGCCTCGCGCTCGCTCGCGCCGCGCTCGCCATCAGGCGGAGCGGTGACCTGCCAGCTGCTCTCGCCGGCCTCGCCGAGGCGAGCGATGCGCCGACCGATCCCTGGCACGAGGCGTACCTCCAGGCGACCGCAGCCGAGGTGCTCCTGATCGCGGGGCATCACCGCGACGCGCTGCGCTGGGCCCTCGACGGTCTCCACGGCGCAGGGGACCGCCGGTCTCCGGCGCGGTTCGCCATGTGGTCCGTCGCGGCGGAGACGGAGCTCGCCCTCGACGCCCGTGCCCGCCAGGAGGAGGTCGACTCGGTCGCCCTTGTGCAGGCGTTGGAAGGCCGGATCGCCGACGCACGGACTCGATGCACCCTCCCGGATGGTTCGCTCAACCCTCTCGCCGCAGCGCAGCTGCTCCACGCGGAAGCGCACCTCTCGCTCCTGGGTGAGCCCTATCCCAACGCCTGGTCGACCGCTGCGGCGCGATGGCAGGCGATCGGCGATCGCTGGGCCGAGTGCGTCGCTCGCCTCCACGAGGCCGAGGCCGCGCTGACCACGTCGGCGCCCGCTCGGGCAGCCGAGGCACTCCAAGCGGCGTACCGGGTGGCGTCGGAGGTCGGTGCCGCACCACTGCTCGAACGGGTCGAGGCGGTCGCCCGGCGGACGCGCCTCAGCGTGGAGCCGAGCCCGGTGCGGACCATGGGGGTCGAGGACGTGAAGCGCCTCGGCCTGACCTCACGCGAGGCCGAGGTGCTGGCACTCGTCGCGGCCGGAGGGACCAACCGGCAGATCGGCGAGCAGCTCTTCGTCTCGGAGAAGACGGTGAGCGTCCACGTGTCGAACATCTTGCGCAAGCTCGGTGTGACGAGCCGCGTCGACGCCGCAGCCATCGCTCAGCGCCTCCATCTGGCAGGCTGATCCCGAGGAAGGACGTCCGCATGCGCTTCGAGAGGTCCATCGACGTCGATGCTCCCCAGCATCGGGTCTGGGAGGTGCTCACCGACCTCGAGGCGTGGCCGCGGCGCATCGAGACGGTCGACCTCGTCGAGGTGC
>JBIQID010000139.1:0-1676 GCA_044508215.1 Actinomycetota bacterium
ACCGCCGACGGCCCCACGTCGAGGTGGTCGACGGGCTCGCCCTGCATCGACTTCACGGGGTAGCGCCACAGCGCGGAGACGACAGGATCGGGGGCCACGTGCAGCGACGCTATCCCCTCCCCTTCCCACGATCCGCGGGACACACGATGCCGTTTCGCCACGCCATCGCCACGAGGAGCGCGCCCTCCGCCCCGCGGATCGGGAACGACACGACGCTCAGGCGAAGAACTGCTGGGCGACCCGGAGCATGTCGGGGCTGACGGGCTTCAGCTCGCCGATCGCCTCGACGAGCGGCACCCGCACGATCTCGTCGCAGCGGAGCGCCACCATCTCGTCCCACGCCTGGTCGTGCGCGGCGTCGGCCGCGGCCACCCCGTAGCGGGTGGACAGGATGCGGTCGAACGCCGTCGGTGTGCCGCCGCGCTGCACGTGACCCAGGACGGTGACCCGGGTCTCGATCCCCGTCCTGGCCTCGATCTCGGGGGCGAGCGCGTTCGCGATGCCGCCGAGCCGTCGGTGCCCGAACCGGTCGACCTCGTACTCGGGCATCGCCCAGGTGCCCTCCTTCGGCCGGGCGCCCTCGGCGACCACGACGACCGACGCCCAGCGACCTGCGTCGTGGCGGCGGCGCAGCGCCTCGCACACCTCCTCGAGGTCGAACGGCACCTCGGGCACGAGCGTCAGCGTCGCACCGCCGGCGATGCCCGCGCGGATGGCGATGTGCCCGACGTCGCGCCCCATCACCTCGGCGATCAGGACCCGGTTGTGCGCCTCGGCCGTGGTGTGGAGGCGGTCGATGGCGGACGACGCGATGTGCACCGCGGTGTCGAACCCGAAGCTCATCTCGGTGGCCGCGATGTCGTTGTCGATCGTCTTCGGCACCCCCACGCACGGGATCCCGTCGGCCACCAGGTCGTGCGCGTTGGCGAGCGAGCCGTTGCCGCCCACCACGATCATCCCGTCGAGGTCGAGCCGTTCGATCGTGGCCCTGGCCGCGTCGAGCCCGCCGTCGACCTGGTACGGGGTGATGCGCGACGTGCCGAGGATCGTGCCGCCCCGGGGGAGGATCCCGCGGCAACGGGCGATCGTGAGCTCCTCCCACGACTCGTCCATCACGCCCTGCCACCCGTCGCGGAAGCCGATGATCGTGTCGCCGTAGCCCACCGTGGCCCGGCGCACCACCGCCCGCAGCACCGCGTTCAGTCCGGGGCAGTCACCGCCGCCGGTCAGGATTCCGAAGCGCACGTCACCTCCGTTCGGCTGACCCGTTCGGGGCGGCCACGGCCGATGCTACGTGCGGCCTGCGACACCCCGACGTCCGCCGTCCCCGTGGTGCGTGCCGCTGCTCGACAGAGGTCGTGTCCAGAAGGTCGTTCCAGCGGGTCGGGTCGTTCCAGAGGGTCGGGTCCTTCAGCGGGTGCCGTGGCCGACGAGGTGTCGCACCGGGATCGGTCGACTCGTCCGCGGCGACCCAGGAGCGACCCACGCGCTCTGCGACGACGACGTCACCTTGCGTGACGCCTTCGAGGTGAGAGCGGAGGACGCAGGGGCGCTGTTCCGGCCGAGCGCCGTTCCGATGAGCACCGACGACACCACGCTCACCAGCAGGAAGCCGAGGAGGTAGGCGAGGACGGTCATGCGCAGACCTACCCCGACGAAAGCGAGGTTCAGACACC
>JBIQID010000139.1:1776-3833 GCA_044508215.1 Actinomycetota bacterium
TAGGCGAGGACGGTCATGCGCAGACCTACCCCGACGAAAGCGAGGTTCAGACACCCACCGACAGGTGCCCTGACGGGATCGGCAGGTGCCGTGACGGATCCGCGGCGGTGCCCTGACGGGATCGGGGCGACCGGTAGCCTCGCCGACCGTGCACCCCCTCGCGACCCGTCTCCCTGCGCGCACCGGCACCGTCGCGCGGCTGCTCGGCGCGGTGGTCCTCGTGTGCGTGGTCCTGGCCGGGACCGTGTGGGGCTCGGGTGCGGCCGCCCAGCCCACCGACGCCGACACCACGCCCGATGCCGTGGTCGAGGCGGGCGAGCCCCGCGAGAACCCGCTGACCCTCCCGAAGGCGGTCGCACTGGGGGTGGTCGAGGGCCTCACCGAGTACCTCCCGGTCAGCTCCACCGGGCACCTGCTCGTCGCCCAGCGGCTGATGGGCCTGGCCGACGACGAAGCCGACAAGTCGGCCTCCGACACCTTCACGATCGCCATCCAGATCGGCGCGATCCTCGCCGTGCTCGGCATCTTCCGCCACCGGTTCGTGGTGATGACCGAGGGCTTGTTGGGCCGCAGCGCCGAGGGCCGCAACCTGGTGCTCTGCCTGATCGTCGGCTTCATCCCGGGCGGCGCCGCGGCGTTCCTGTTCGGCGACACGATCAAGGACCGGCTGCTCGGCGCGTGGCCGGTGGTGGTCGCGTGGGTGGTCGGCGGCGTGGCGATCCTCGTCTTCGTGCGCTTCCAGGACCGGTGGACGTCGGTGCGGACCACCGAGCTGGGCGCGATCACGGTGCAGCAGGCGGCGATCGTCGGCCTGGCGCAGGTGCTGGCGCTGTGGCCGGGGACGAGCCGCAGCCTGGTCACGCTCCTCGCGGGCCTCCTGGTGGGGATGAGCCTGCGGGTCGCCGTCGAGTTCGCGTTCCTCCTGGGCTTCGTCACCCTCGGCATCGCCACCGGCTACGAGCTGGTGACCAACGGCAGCGAGCTGGTCGACCGCTTCGGGATCCTCAACCCGGCGATCGGCATCGTGATGGCCGGCATCGCAGCGTTCGCGTCGGTGAAGTGGATGATCTCCTACCTCGAACGCCATCCGCTCACGGTCTTCGGCTGGTACCGGATCGCCATCGGCGCGGTCGTGGCCGTGCTGCTCGGCACCGGCGCCATCTGAGGGGTCCTACTCGGGCAGGTGGGCGACCTCGGGGTCGGGGCGGACCGGCACGTTCACATCGCCGTTCGGCCAACCGAGGTAGATGATCGCCACCGTCGAGGTACCGGGCGGCCACCCGCACAGCTCGGCGACGGCTTCGTCGGTCTCGTCGTGTCCCGACGACCAGAACGACGCCAGCCCCGCCGCGGTCGCGCCCAGCAGCAGGTTCTGCACCGCAGCGGCCGTGGCGTCGCGGTTCTCGACCGTGCGCCGCGCCTTCGCGTCGGGGATCGACCCCACCACGAGCACCGCAGGCGCACGGCGGTACTTCTTGCGGAACTTGGCGAGCTTCTTCTGGTCGTCCATGCCGCACGCCTCGAGCGCATCCGCCATCGCCGAGCCCAGGCGCGACCGCCCCTCCCCCGTGAAGAGCGTGAACCGCCACGGCCACGTCCGCTTGTGGTTCGGCGCCCACGTCGCGAGGGTGCAGAGCCGTTCGATCAGCTCCACCGGGACGGCGACCTCGGGGTCCACCCGCAGGCTGGTCCGACGGGTGGAGGCGAGCAGTTCGAACTCGGCGAGGTCGAGCAGCTGGCGTGAGCCGCCGAGGCGGACCGGCCCGGTGCCCGGAGTGGTGACAAGGGGGTCCTTCGCAGACGCCTCGCCGCTCGTGGCCATGACCCGTTCGTAGCAGACCTGCCTCGAGAACCCGCCGCGACCTGCGGATCTGCGGGCGCCAGGACGCCGTCTCCAGGGCGCGAACGGCATCGTGGCTCCCGCGGATCCGGAGGAACGGCGTCGTGGCTCCCGCGAAACGGGAAGGAGGGGTGGCGCGCGCGAGGTCCTTCGACGGGGAACAATCGAGGGCATGCGACGCCGCCGCGAAGAGACGCCCGACCCCGGCGACTCACCG
>JBIQID010000139.1:3933-5464 GCA_044508215.1 Actinomycetota bacterium
CGCCAAGGCCCCGAAGGGCTCGCGCCGCCTCCGTCGCCGGAAGCGGACCCGCCGGTGGCGCCGCGCCGAGGTGGTGGGCGGGCTGCTCTGGGCGGTGCTCGCGGTGCTCGCTCTCTCGCCCATCGTGTCGTCGAGCCAGCACGACATCGGCCCGGGCAAGGTGCGCCTCGCCGTGGCCCCTGCCCTCGACGGCCAGACCCGCCTCTCGTTCCCGCCCCTCGGCCGGGTGTCGGCGCACACCCACCGCGGCCCGGTGCGGGTCACCGCCGAGCTCCGTGAGGTGGACGTCCAGCCCATCATCCGGTCCGGGGGTCGGCTCGACGCCGAGACCCTCAGCGAGGAGGTCCAGCGCGACCTCCCGAACGCCGTCCGGTCGGCTGCGATCCGTGCCGTGGTGGTGGCGGCGGTGATCGGGGCCCTCGCCGTGGCGGTCCTCCCCCGCCGTGGCGGCAAGCGCATCGTCGGCGGCGCAGCGGTGGGTGCGTTGACGATGGCGCTGCTCGTCGCCTCGGCACTCCCCGGCTTCGACGCCACGCACTTCGAGGAGCCCACCTACGAGGGCTCGCTGGCGCTGGGCGGCTCGCTCCTGAACGCCGTGACCACCGGCCAGTCGAGCGGCCTCGACGCACGGGTCGACGTGCTCGCCGAGAAGCTGGCGAACCTCTACTCGGCCAGCATCACCTCGAACATCGCGGGCAGCGAGGGCGACGTGGCGATCCTCCACATCTCCGACCTGCACCTGAACCCGATCGGGGTGAACCTGGCCCGCCAGATGGCCGGCTCGTTCGGGGTCGACGCCGTGCTCGACACGGGCGACACCACCTCCTTCGGCCTCCCCTTCGAGCAGCCGTTCAGCCAGCTGTTCGGCGACTTCGAGGTGCCCTACTACTTCGTCGCCGGCAACCACGACTCGATCGAGAACCGCGCTGCGATCGCCAGCGCTCCGGGCGTGACGGCCATCCACCGGCGGGTGATCGACGTGAAGGGGGTGCGCATCCTCGGGTTCGACGATCCTGTGGTGACCACCACCCGCACGGTGCCGAAGGAGGAGCGCGCCGCGATCATGGAGGCCGCGGCGCCCGAGCTGCGGCGGCTCACCCTCGAGCAGCGTCCCGACGTGGTCGCCACCCACAACCCGGCGATGGCGTCGGCGGTGGCGGGCGAGGTGCCGCTGGTGGTGGCCGGCCACCTCCACGAGGCGGTGCTGACGGCCGACGAGGGCACGCTCGTGTCGGTCTCCGGCTCCACGGGCGCCACGGGCCTGGGCTCGCTCACGGTCGAGTCGGAGCAGCCCTACCTCGCCCAGGTCCTCCGCTTCAGCGACGGCGAGCTGGTGGCGATCGACCGCATCACGCTGCAGGGCACCCGCGGCGACTTCGTGGTGGAGCGGACCCTGATCACCGACGAGCTGCGCGAGGGCGAGCGCGACGAGGTGATCGACACCGACCCGCAGGAGCCCACGGTGGAAGACCTCGAGCGCGACGGTGACCGCGACCCGTTCGACCTCGGTGAGGACGAGCCGACGTCACCG
>JBIQID010000139.1:5564-7789 GCA_044508215.1 Actinomycetota bacterium
CGCTCATGGCCGCCGCTTCACGATCTGCACCTGCCGTGTGGAGCCGGTGCTGTCCTCGACCACCACCGTGATCTCCTGCAGCCCAGCGTCGCTGGCAGGGCACGTCGAGGTGAACGTCGGCCGCAGCGTGGCGTTGCTCGCCCCGCCCGACGGCGCCTGCCAGTACCGCACGTCGGTCGACACCGTGTAGCCGTCGCCCGCGTCCGGCAGCTCGTCGAGGTACGACCACGAGTCGGCGCAGTCCACGTACGGCGTGCCGGGGTCCTGCAGGCGCTCGGCCGCGGCGCGCAGCGTGGCCTCGGACTCGGTCGTGGGCTTCCTGGTGGCGGAGGTGCGCACCGTGGTGGCCAGCCCGGCGTACACACCGACGGCCACGATCGACATGATCGCCACCGCCAACAGCAGCTCGATCAACGTCTCGCCGCGGTCACCACGGGTGCGGCGGCGCACAGCGGCGGGCCGGTCCCCTCCGGCGGCAGGCCGGTTCCCTCCCGCGGCAGGCCGGTTCCGCACAGCGGCGGGCCAGTTCCACACGGCGTCAGCCCAGTTCCACACGGCTGTTCCCCGTGACGGTCAGGTTCTTGGCCACCAGCCAGCCGGCGTCGATCTTGCCGCTGCCGCCCACCGCCAGGCTGTTGGTGCCCGGGACGTAGATCGACCCGGTGGGCGACGTGAGCAACCCGGAGCCGTCCACGGTCATCGTCGAGGTGTTCGTGGCCGCCTGGAGGAGGACGACGCTGCCGTAGGTGCCCGACAGCGGGTGGCTCGCTTCGAGCGGAGTGACGTCGAGCAGTCCACTGGCCCCCACCGAGAGGCTGCCGCCACTGGCCGAGCACGACGCCGCCTGCTCCCGTTCGCAGCCGTTGTAGATGAGGACCCCTCGCCCGGTCACCTTGATGTTGCCGGCGATGCTGAAGCCCTTGCGGAAGACGTAGACGCCCGGCTGCATGGTCACTGCGCCGCCGCCGGTCAGCTTCACGGCGGCGGTGTAGACGCCGGGCTGCATGGTGGTGCACTTGTTGCAGCTGCGGTTCGACAGACCGGTCCGGCTGGGAACCGGCAGCGAGGCGAAGGGATCCGGGCGGGCCTGCGCCATGGTCGTGGGCGGCGGCGACACCTTCCACGGGTCGCACCCCGAGCAGGTGGCGCCGGACTGGATGGCGAACGGTCCGCCCCCGGACACCGTCACGTTGCTCCCGCCTTCCACGCTGAGCGCCACGGAGCCGTTCGAGGGCTTGTTGAAGTAGGCGGCGCCCGTGACCTTGATCCCTCCGCTGCCCGTCAACCGCACGGGCCCGGAGCCGGCCAGGGCCAACAGGCGTGGCGGCACGGCAGGCGGCGGCGTGGTGGTCGTGGTGGGCGGCAGCGTCGTGGTGGTCGTCGTCGTGCTGGTGGTGGTCGAGGTGGTCGACGTCGTCGTGGTGCTGGTGGTGGTCGTCGTGGTCGTGGTCGGCGTGACGTGGATGCGGCGCACCCCCTCGAACGTGACGATGAGGTTCGTGGGGGTCGTGATCACGAGGGTCACCCGCCGCGGCGTCGGGGCGGCCGCGGGGTTGCAGGGGCCGCCGTCGCAGCCCGGCGTGGGCCGCACCTTCAGGCCCTCGATCAGCACCGTGTACCGCGCATCGCCCTCGGTGCAGTCGGCTCGGACCAGGCCCTTGGTGGTTCCGACCAAGGTCGACCGATACGAGACGACGCCGGACTGCGCGGCCGGGGAGCCGTTCAGAGCGGGCTGCGCACTGGGCAGCGACTTGCTCTGCACGAACGACACGAGCGCCTCGCCGCCCAGGCTCTCGCCGCAATGATCGGCGGTGATCGAGGCCGAGCCGGCGACATCACGGGCGAACCGGGTGGCGGCCAGCTGCAAGGACGAGGCGTCACCGTCGCGGGCGAGCTGCTGCTGCGCGATCCGGGCGACGGTGCCCATGTTCAGCGCCACGACGCCCAGGCCCAACAACGAGAGCAGACCGGTGGCGATCAGCACCTCCACCATGGTGAACCCGCGCTCGCCCGCACCGCCGCGCAGGCGGCGTCGGAGACGCTTCGGGCGACCCGCTCCATTGCCCATGCCCACCCGATCGGCGCGACCTGAGCTCTTGTGAGGGGTTTCACTTCAAGATCGCGTCCCGCGAACGGGCGGGACCGAGGGCTACATCGGGCAGGGGGTCCGGCGGTCGGGATCCCACGGCAGGTTGCACACCCGCCAGTCGTCCACCTGCATGTGC
>JBIQID010000140.1:0-7753 GCA_044508215.1 Actinomycetota bacterium
ATCGAGATGCACTTCCTCCCGGACGTGTACGTGCCGTGCGAGGTGTGCAAGGGCGCCCGGTACAACCGCGACACCCTCGACATCAGGTTCAAGGGCCTGACGATCGCGGACGTGTTGGACCTGCCGTGCTCGGAGGCGCTCGAGTTCTTCGCGAACCAGCCCACGATCGCCCGGCACATGCAGACGCTCGTCGACGTGGGCCTGGGCTACGTGCGGCTGGGCCAGCCGGCGACCACCCTCTCGGGCGGCGAGGCGCAGCGGGTGAAGCTGGCGTCCGAGCTGGCGAAGCGGTCAACCGGCCACACCATCTACCTGCTCGACGAGCCGACCACCGGCCTGCACTTCGAGGACATCCGCAAGCTGTTGGGCGTGCTCACCCGTCTGGTCGACCAGGGCAACACGGTGCTGGTGATCGAGCACAACCTCGACGTGATCAAGACCGCCGACTGGGTGATCGACCTCGGTCCCGAGGGCGGCTCGGGTGGCGGCACGGTGATCGTCGAGGGCCCGCCGGAGCTGGTCGCCAAGACCAAGGACTCCCACACCGGCCACTACCTGGCCCAGCTCCTCTGACTTCCAGCCGTTTCGTCATGCGGGGTGCGACAGAACTGTCGCACCCCGCATGACAGAACCGGGGTTTCCGAAGGTTCCCGGGGTTCCAGGGGTTCCGGAGTTGTTCAGGTGATGGCGAGCATCCGGTCGAGCGCGACCTTGGCCCACTCGGCCGTGTCCGGGTCGACCACGATGCGGTTGGGCACGCGGCCCTCGACCAGCTCCTCCAGCACCCAGGCGAGGTGCGGGCCGTCGATGCGGAACATCGTGGAGCACGGGCAGACCAGCGGATCGAGCGAGACGATCGTCTTGTCCGGGTGCTCGTTCGCCATCCGGTTCACCATGTGGATCTCGGTGCCCACGCCGATGACCGAGCCGGCCGGCGCCTCCTCGACGGTGCGGAGGATGACCTCCGTGGACCCAACCCGATCCGCGATGGAGCAGACCTCGTGGCTGCACTCGGGGTGCGCGATGACCATACCGGTGGGGTGCTGCGCCCGGAACGCCTCGACGTGCGACGGCTGGAACCGCTGGTGCACCGAGCAGTGGCCCTTCCAGAGGAGGAAGCGCGAGCCCTTCACCTTCGCCTCGGTGAGCCCGCCGAGGTCGAGGCGGGGGTTCCACACGGCCATGTCGTCCTCGGTCCAGCCCATCTGGTAGCCGGTGTTCCGGCCGAGGTGCTGGTCGGGGAAGAACAGGACCTGGTCGCCCCGCTCGAACGCCCACTCGAGCACGGCCCGGGCGTTCGACGACGTGCACACCGCGCCGCCGTTGCGGCCCACGAACGCCTTCAGGTTCGCGGCGGAGTTCATGTAGGTGATCGGCACGACCCTCGACAGGTCGACGACCGCGTCGAGGTCCTCCCAGGCCTCCTCGACAGCGTCGATGTCGGCCATGTCGGCCATCGAGCATCCGGCGTTCAGGTCGGGGAGCACCACCTGCTGGTGGTCCGCGGTGAGGATGTCGGCGGCCTCGGCCATGAAGTGCACGCCGCAGAAGACGATGTACTCGGCTTCGGGACGTTGGCTCGCGAGCTTCGCCAGCTTGAAGGAGTCGCCTCGTGCGTCGGCCCAGCGGATGACCTCGTCGCGCTGGTAGTGGTGGCCCAGGATGAACAACCGCTCGCCGAGCGTGGCCTTTGCGGCCGCGATCCGTTCGGCGAGCTCGTCATCGGGGGCCTTGGTGTACCGCTCCTCGAGCGGCGTCTGGAGCCTGATCATGTTCGGCGCCTTCCTGCTGGTGACTCCGATCAATGACCGGTGCGGACAGCCGGGTCGCCTCTCGCACGGGGATGTCGGTCTCGAAGTCGTGGGATGTGTCGCCGAAATCCCGGCCGGCGATGCCCTCACTGTATCCACCACCGGGGTTCTGTCCTGCGAGGTACGACGAATCTGTCGCACGGTGCGGGACAGAAACGCGAGAGCGGGCTCCGAGCGTGCACCACGCCGGCCTGAACCGTCGCAGGGGGCACAGCCTGAGCTGCACCGCCGATCGCTAGGTTCGGATGCGTGATCTCCCGCCCGCCAGCCGGCACGATCCCCGACGCGCCCGGCAGCTACCAGTTCCGCGACGCGGCCGGCCGGGTGATCTACGTGGGCAAGGCCAAGTCGCTGCGACAGCGCCTCTCGAACTACTTCGCCGACCCCCGCCAGCTCCACCCACGGACCGCCCAGATGGTCGCCACCGCCGAGTCGGTCGAGTGGATCCAGGTGCGGAACGAGGTCGAGGCGCTGATGCTCGAGTACAGCCTCATCAAGGAGCACCGGCCGCGCTTCAACGTCCGCCTCGTGGACGACAAGAGCTACCCGTACCTCGCCCTCACGATGAGCGACGAGTGGCCCCGCGCCCGGGTGATGCGGGGCAAGCGGAAGAAGGGCACCCGCTACTTCGGGCCGTACGCCCACGCCTACGCGATCCGGGAGACCCTCGACTCGCTGCTGCGCACCTTCCCGATCCGCACGTGCAGCGACGCCAAGTTCCGCCGCCACGAGCGGATGGGCCGCCCGTGCCTGCTCTTCCACATCGAGAAGTGCGCGGGGCCGTGCGTGGGCGAGGTCTCCCAGGAGGAGTACGCGGTGCTCCTCGACGAGCTGATCCGCTTCCTCGAGGGCGACACGCAGGAGGTGGTCGACCGCCTCGACGCCGAGATGCGCAAGGCCGCGAGCGAGATGGAGTTCGAGCACGCGGCGCGCCTCCGGGACCGGCTCGCGTCGGTGCGGCGGGCGATCGAACGCCAGCAGATGGTCGCCGACACGAACGACGACCTCGACGTGATCGGCATCGCCGAGGACGAGCTGGAGGCGGCGGTGCAGGTGTTCCACGTCCGTCGGGGGCGGGTGGTGGGACGCAACGGCTTCGTCCTCGACAAGGTGATGGCCCTCGACACCGGTGAGGTCGTCTCCCACGTGCTCGAGGAGATGTACTACGACGAGCCCGCGCTCGGGATGCCGAAGCAGGTGCTGGTGCCGGCGCTGCCCGAGGACGTCGACGTGTACGAACAGTGGCTCACCGAGCACCGGGGCTCGAAGGTGAGCATCCGGGTGCCGCAGCGTGGCGACCGGCGGGCGTTCCACGAGAACGTCACGAAGAACGCCCAGGAGGAGTTCGCCCGGCACCGCCTCAAGCGGGCGAGCGACCACAACAGCCGGTCACGGGCGCTCACCGAGCTGCAGGAGCACCTCGACCTGCCCGAGGCGCCGCTGCGCATCGAGTGCTTCGACATGAGCCACATCCAGGGCACCGACTACGTGGGGTCGATGGTTGTGCTCACCGACGGTCTCCCCGACAAGCGTGAGTACCGGCGGTTCAAGGTGCGCACGGTCGGTGGCGAGCGCATCGGCGACTCGGACGACTTCGCCGCGATGGAGGAGGTGCTGACCCGTCGCTTCAAGGCCTACCTGGCGGACCGGTCGGCGCCGGTGGAGGAGCGGGGCCGCTTCCAATACCCGCCGCAGCTGCTGGTGGTCGACGGCGGCAAGGGCCAGCTGGGCGTTGCGGTGCGGGTGCTCGAGTCGCTCGGCCTCGAGGAGGAGATCCCCGTCTGCGCCCTGGCGAAGCAGTTCGAGGAGGTCTTCCTCCCGGGGCAGTCGGAACCGGTGCGGATCCCCCGGCAGAGCGAGGCGCTGTTCATGCTCCAGCGGATCCGTGACGAGTCGCACCGGTTCGCCATCACGTACCACCGGCAGCTCCGCGGCAAGCGCATGACCACGTCGGTGCTCGACGGGATCCCGGGGCTGGGGGAGGTCCGCCGCAAGCGCCTGGTGAAGGAGCTGGGTGGCGTCAACGCCGTGAAGAGCGCGTCGATCGAGCAGCTGAAGGCGCTCTCCTGGCTGCCGGATCCCGTCGCGGAGGCGATCTACGCGAAGGTCAACGGGTGACCGATCGAACCGACGAGCCCTCCGACGGGCTCTCCGCAGGACCTCCCGCCGACGCGTCCGGCGACGCTTCCGCCGGCAGCAGCCCAGACTCCGAAGACGCCTCGACCGAGCCGTGGGAGGCGCACGCCCGCTGGTGGCAGGACGAGTTCACCGACGGTGTCGACCCCGAGTACACCGAGCAGATCCTGCCGATGGTCCGGGCCGCGATGCCGCCCGGTGGGCTGGTGATCGACGTCGGCTGCGGCGAGGGCCAGGTGGCCCGCGAGCTGGCCGAGGGCCGGACCGTGGTGGGCCTCGACCCGGCGTGGGCGCAGGTCACCGTGGCCACCGAGCGGGGCGGCGGGCCCACCTACCTCCAGGGCAGCGCGTCGGACCTTCCGTTCAGGGACGACGTGGCCGACGGCGCGGTGGCGTGCCTGGTCTTCGAGCACATCGCCGAGCTGGACCAGGCGCTCGCCGAGGTCGCCCGGGTGCTGCGGCCCGGCGGGACGTTCCTGTTCCTCTTGAACCACCCGCTCTTGCAGACGCCCGACTCGGGGTGGATCGATGACCAGATCCTCGACCCGCCCGAGCAGTACTGGCGGGTGGGCCCGTACCTGCCGGAGGCCGACACGCTCGAGCAGGTGGAGCGCGGCGTGTTCATCCGCTTCTTCCACCGCCCCCTCGGGCGTTACCTGAACTCGGCGCGAGCAGCCGGCCTGGTGCTGGAGGAGATGCTCGAACCGGCCCCGCCGCCCGGGTTCCTGGCACGCGCCCCCGAGTACGGCGACGCCGCGACGATCCCGCGCCTCCTGTTCCTGCGGTTCAGCCGTACGTAGCTGCTCACGACCACGTCGACCGCCGTTCTGTGCTGCGTGGTGCGACGGTCCCGTCGCACCACGCAGGACGAAACCGGTCCAACGGTCGAGGGCTGAGGGCGTGCTCGTACGATGGCGGGCGTGAGCGACTTCGTGGTGATCGCCGGGCTCTCGGGCGCGGGGCGCACCCAGGCGGCGAACAGCCTGGAGGACCTCGGCTGGTTCGTGATCGACAACCTGCCGCCCGCGCTCATCCCGAAGGTGGCCGAGCTGGCGAGCGGCCCCGGCTCCACCACGCCCCGCGTTGCGCTCGTGGTGGGCGCCGACCCCGACCAGCGGGCGGTGCAGCAGGCGCTCGACGAGCTGCGAGCCCAGGGGGCGACGGTGCGCACGCTCTTCCTCGATGCGTCCACCGACGTGCTGGTGCGCCGCTACGAGTCGACCAAGCGCCGCCACCCGCAGTCCGAGGAGTCGCTGACCGCGGCCATCGAGGCCGAGCGGGAGCTGCTGCGGGAGGTCCGGCAGGCGTCCGACCTGGTGATCGACACGTCCGAGCTGTCGAACCACGACCTCCGTGCCGAGATCGTCGAGGTGTTCGGGGGCGACGAGGGCCTCAGCGACACCATGCAGACCGCCGTGGTGTCGTTCGGCTACAAGTACGGCCTCCCGAACGACGTCGACATCGTGATCGACTGCCGGTTCCTCCCGAACCCGTACTGGGACGAGGACCTGCGGCCCTACTGCGGGCTGGACGAGCCGATCGTCGAGTACCTGAGCGGCCAGGACATCACGGCCGAGTTCCTCGAGCGGTTGGAGGGCCTGATGGAGCTGCTCCTCCCCGCGTACCGGGCCGAGGGCAAGGCCTACCTGACGATCGCGATGGGCTGCACCGGCGGACGGCATCGCAGCGTGGCGATGGCCGAGGCCCTCGCGGTGGCGCTGCGCCGCCACGGTGTGGACGTGCGGGTGCGGCACCGGGACATCGACAAGTGACCAGCGGGCCCGAGGTCGTCGCGATCGGGGGAGGGCACGGCCTTGCGGCGACCCTCACCGCGGTCCGTTCGATCACCGACCGCGTGACCGCCGTGGTGAGCGTGGCCGACGACGGGGGCTCGTCCGGGCGGATCCGTGAGACCCTCGGCCTCCCGGCCCTGGGCGACCTCCGCAAGGCGATCGTGGCGCTCGCGTCATCCACCTCGCCCCTCGCCGCGGCGATGCACCACCGCTTCCGGTCGGGCGAGCTCGACGGCCATCCGCTGGGCAACCTCCTCATCGCGGCGATGGTGGAGACCGGGGGAGACCTGGTGCGCTCGCTCGACGACGTCCTCGCCCTGGTCGACGGCGTGGGCCGGGTGCTGCCGGCCGCGTCCGAGCCGGTGGTCCTCTGCGGCGAGACCGCCGGCGGCGAGACGGTGCGGGGCCAGGTGGCGGTGATGGGGACCCCCGGCATCGTCCGGGTGCACCTCGACCAGCCCGACGTGGCCATGGTCGACGACGTGGTCGAGGCGATCGAGGGGGCGGACCTCGTGGTGCTGGGCCCCGGTTCGATCTACACCTCGGTGCTGGCGGCGTGCGCCACGAAGGCCGTGACCGACGCCCTCGCTGCCACCGCGGGGCGAATCGCCTACGTGTGCAACCTCCGGCCCCAGGTGCCCGAGACCGAGGGCTACTGCCTGGCCGACCACGTGGAGGCCGTCCGCCGCCACGGGATCGAGCCCGACCACGTGGTGGCCGACCCGGCGCACCTCCCCGACGGCCCGCCCGTCGAGGGGGTCACCTACGCCGAGCTCGCCTCCACCCGCTACCCGGGCCACGACCCAGGGCGCCTGGCCGACGTGCTGCGGACGCTGCTGCCCTGACGGGCTCGGGCGCTCCGTTCCTCGACGGTCCCTGAGCGGCCCGCTTCAGCTCAGGGCGGGTAGGTCCCCGGTGGAGCCTGTGACAGCGATCACCCGCAGATTGGCGACGGAGTGCGCGATCTGATGGCATGACAGGACCGATCTCGACCAAACGGGGAGTGACATGACCATTCGAGTGGGCATCAACGGCTTCGGCCGCATCGGCCGCAACTTCTTCCGGGCGGCCAAGCAGCGCGGCGCCGACATCGACTTCGTGGCGGTGAACGACCTCGGCTCGCTCGAGACCATGGCGCACCTCCTCAAGTACGACTCGGTGGCCGGCACCTTCCCGGGTGACGTCAAGGTGGTCGACGGCGGCATCGAGGTCGGCGGCGACGTGCTGAAGGTCGTCTCGCACCGAGACCCGAAGGAGATCCCGTGGGGCGACCTCGGGGTCGACGTGGTGGTCGAGTCCACCGGCATCTTCACCGACCGTGAGAAGGCCGCCGCCCACATCGACGGCGGCGCGCCCCGCGTGATCGTGTCGGCTCCCGCCACCGGCGCCGACGCCACCTTCGTGGTGGGCGTCAACGACGACACCTTCGATCCGGCCAACCACACCGTGGTGTCGAACGCCTCCTGCACGACCAACTGCTTCGTGCCGCTCATCAAGGTCCTCGACGACGCGTTCGGCGTCCAGAAGGGCCTGATGAACACGATCCACGCCTACACCGGCGACCAGATGCTCGTCGACGGCCCCCACAAGGACCTCCGTCGGGCCCGCGCGGCGGCGATCAACATCGTCCCCACGTCCACCGGCGCCGCCCGCGCCACCGGCCTCGTGCTGCAGTCGATGCAGGGCAAGCTCGACGGCACGTCGCTGCGGGTGCCGGTGCCCACCGGTTCGATCACCGACTTCGTGGGCGTCCTCGACAAGGACGTCACGGTCGAGGAGGTCAACGAGGCGTTCAAGGCGGCCGCGTCCGAGGGCCGGCTGAAGGGCATCCTCTCGTACAGCGAGGAGCCGCTCGTGAGCTCCGACATCGTCGGCTCGCCCTACTCGTCGATCTTCGACTCGGGCCTCACCATGGCCATGGGCAACCTCGTGAAGGTGCTGTCCTGGTACGACAACGAGGCGGGCTACTCGAACCGCCTCATCGACCTCGCCCTCATCGTGGGTGCGGCGAAC
>JBIQID010000141.1:0-7413 GCA_044508215.1 Actinomycetota bacterium
GGTCAGCCAAGCCCGCGGATGATCTCCACCATCAGCTCGCCGGCCTCGGTGGGGTTCGCCCCCACCTTCACACCGGCAGCCTCGAGCGCCTCCATCTTCGCGGCGGCGGTGCCCTTGCCGCCGGAGACGATGGCGCCGGCGTGGCCCATCTTCTTGCCGGCGGGAGCGGTCTGGCCGGCGATGTAGGCGGAGACCGGCTTCGACATCTTCGTGGAGATGAACTCGGCCGCCTCTTCCTCGGCCGAGCCGCCGATCTCGCCGATCATCATCACAGCGTGCGTCTCGGGGTCGGCCTCGAATGCCTCGAGGCAGTCGATGAAGCTGGTGCCGGGGACGGGGTCGCCGCCGATGCCCACGCAGGTGGTCACGCCGATGCCCTGCGCCTTCAGCTCGTACAGCGCCTGGTACGTGAGCGTGCCGGAGCGGCTCACGATGCCCACGTTCTTCGCGCCGGGCTCCGCAGACTTCGCGATGTGACCGGCCGTGATGCCGATGTTGCACTTGCCGGGCGAGATGATGCCGGGGCAGTTCGGGCCGAGCAGCCGCACGTTCGGGAAGTCACGCTTCAGCTTGTTGTAGAACCACGCCTCGTCGTGGGCGGGCACGCCCTCGGTGATGCACACGATGAACTCGACGCCACCCTCGGCGGCCTCCATCACCGCTGACCGCACGCCGGCCGCCGGGATGAAGATGCAGCTGGCGTTCGCGCCGGTCTCGGCCACCGCGTCCGCCACGGTCGCGAAGATCGGGATCCCGTCGACGTCCTCGCCGGCCTTCTTCGGGTTGGTGCCGGCCACCACCTGGGTGCCGTAGTCGCGGTTCAGCAGGCCGTAGTACCGCCCCTGGCTGCCGGTCAGGCCCTGGTAGACGACCTTGGTGTTCTCGTCGACGAAGATGCTCACGGGTGACGGTCCTTCTGTTTCGGCTGTGCTCGTGCGTGCGTGTGGTGGGCGGGCCGGTTCAGCCGGCGAGCTGGACGGCCGTGCGGGCGGCGTCGAGCATCGTGGGCTCCATGCGCAGCGAGTCGCTGAGGTGCGGCTCGAGGATCTGGCGGCCCTCCTCGGCGTTGGTGCCGTCGAGGCGGATGACGATGGGGCTCGAGATGTCGATCTGGCCGAGCGCGGTCACGATGCCGTTCGCGACCTCCTCACCCCGGGTGATGCCACCGAAGATGTTGATGAAGATCGACTTCACCCGAGGGTCGTTGTCGATGATCGTGAGCGCCTTCACGAACTTCTCGGCATCCGCGCCGCCGCCGACGTCGAGGAAGTTGGCCGGTTGGCCTCCCGCCTGGTTCACGACGTCGAGCGTGCTCATGGCGAGCCCGGCGCCGTTGGCGATGATGCCCACCGAGCCCTCGAGGCCCACGTACTGCAGGTCGGCGTCGTGGGCGGCCTGCTCGCGGGGGTCGCGCTCCTGGGTCGCTGCGAACGCCGCCCAGTCGTGGCGGAACGAGGCGTTGCCGTCGAGGGTGACCTTCGCGTCGAGCGCGTGGACCTCGCCCGTCGGCTTGAGGATCAGCGGGTTGATCTCGCAGAGGTCGGCGTCGCCCTCGGTGTACGCCCGGTAGAGCTTGAGGAGGATGTCGACCGCGCCGTCGGTGGCCTCCGGGTTGAGCTTCGCGGCAGCGACCCACTCGCGGGCCCGCTCCTCGGTGAGACCGTCGACGGGGTCGATCCAGATCTTCGCGATGGCGTCGGGGTCCGACTCGGCGACCGCCTCGATCTCGACGCCGCCCTGAGCGGACAGCATCCCGAGGTGCTGCTTCGCGGAGCGGTCGAGGGTGAAGCTCGCGTAGTACTCCTCGGCGATGTCGGACGCCTTCTCGATCCAGAGCACCCCGACCGTGTGGCCCTTGATGTCCATGCCCAGGATGTTCGAGGCGTGGGTCCGGGTCTCCTCCGCGTCGTTGGCGAGCTTGATGCCGCCGGCCTTGCCGCGGCCACCCACCTGCACCTGCGCCTTCACGACCACCGGGTAGCCGATCCGCTCCGCCACGGCCACCGCATCGTCGACGGTGGTGACCGCGTCACCAGGGCTGACAGGGATGTCGAAGCTCGCGAAGAACTGCTTGCCCTGGTACTCGAAGAGGTCCACCGGCTGCTCCCAACTGTGTGCTCACGCGACCGAGGGGCGATACTAGGCAGCGCTGCCCTGAGGGCAGAAACCCCACCGCGACGATGCCGATCGAACGACGAAGCCCACGGGCGCAGGCCACGACGATGCTCATCATGGTGAGCGTGCTCGTCGCCGTCGTCCTCGGGGCGTGGCTGCTCCTCCAGGCAGCCAGCGGCGACTCCGTCCGGCTGGGCGACGACCGGTTCGACCGGTTCAACGCGAGGAGCGCCGCCGAGTCGATCGCCAAGGACGGGCCCCTGCTGTTCAGCGACGTGTCGGGGCGAGGGCAGAACCGCCCGATCTACGTGAGCCATGAGGGCGACGACCACAAGACCGGCTGGCACGTCTTCGAGGCGAGGGCGCCCGAAGCCCCGAAGGACTGCTTCCTGCAGTGGGACCGGGACGACGAGGTCTTCCGCAGCGAGGGCGGGTGCGACCCGCGCACCTTCCCGCTCGACGGCGACGGTCTGCGTCAGTTCCCGTGGAAGGTCACCGAGGACGGGAACCTCGACATCGACCTCAACCCGGAACGTTCGACCACGACGGTCGCCGGCTGAGCAGCTCCTGCACCTCGGCACGGGCGGCGGCCGCCTGACCGGTCCGGCGGTCCTCCCACCGACCCAGCCACTGCAGCGCCTTCACCGAGAGCAGCCAGCCGAAGCCGAGCACGCTGCTGGGGCGCACGCGCGGGTCGGGCGGGGACTGCCGTTCGCGGAGCCGTCCTTCGGCAGCGAGCGACGCGTCGCTGCGCTCCCAGAGGTAGCTGTGGACCGGCTGCCAGCGGTCGGCCAGCCGCCGGAGCTCGGCGGAGCCGGTGCGCTCGACGACGAGGTCGATGATCCGCTGCCACGTGTCGGCGGCGCCGGCGGCGCGTGACGTGGGGCCCAGCCGGTAGTAGTAGCTGCCCCTCCCGAGGCGCACGGCCCGGGGCGACGGCTCGCCGAAGAGGAGGGTCAGGTAGAAGGCGAGGTCCTCGCCGATCTCGAGGTCTTCGGGGAACTCGGCGCCGGTGGTGTGGAGCAGGGTGCGCTTCACCATCAGGTCCATGTGGCCGAACCGGTCGCTGAAGTGGATCGCCGGGTCGACCCGGGCCCAGCCCCCGGTGCGGATCGTGTGGCGCGCCGGGAAGCGGTGCTCCATCGCGACCGTGCCGTCGTCGCCGACGGTGAAGCCCCACCGGTCGTCGAACACCAGCTGGCAGGCCGGCTCCGCTGCCGCTGCGGCGAGCATCGCCTCGAACCGGTCGCGGGCCAGGAGGTCGTCGGCGTCGACGAAGGCGACCCAGTCGCCGGTGGCGCGTCGCATCCCCGTGTTGCGGGCGGTCGACCGACCGCGGTTGCCGCCGTACGTCACCAGCACGACCCGCGGGTCGGCTGCTGCTGCCGACTCGACGATCGCCGCGGTGGCGTCGGTGGAGCCGTCGTCGACGACCAGGACCTGCAGCCGCTCGTGGGTCTGCGCGAGCACCGATGCGAGGGTGGCCTCCAGGGTCGCCTCCGCGTTGTACGCGGCGATCACCACCGACACGAGCGGCGGCGGCCCGGGCCGCACCTCTTCGAACACGCCCACGTTCAGGCGTCCTGGACCAGCTCGTCGTGCGGTGGGAGGTCACCGAACATGCCGACGAGGCGGTCCTTCTGGACCTTGCCCGAGCCGCCGCGGGGCAGATCGTCCACCGCGATGATCCGGCGTGGCGCCTTGTAGCGGCTGAGCCGAGCCCGCCCGTGTTCCAACAGCTCGTCCACGGTGAGCTTCGCCCCCTCGCGGAACCGGACGGCCGCCACCGGGACCTCGCCCAGGACGTCGTCGGGAACCCCGACGACCGACGCCTCGACCACGTCGGGGTGCTCTTCGAGCACCGCCTCCACCTCGAGCGGGTACACGGAGTAGCCGCCCGACTTGATGACCTGCTTGCTGCGGCCCTGGAACACGATCGTGCTGAACAAGCCCCGGCGCACCAGGTCGCCGGTGCGCAGCCAGCCGTCGGGCGTGAGGGTCGCGGCGGTGGCCTCGGGGTCTCGCCAGTACTCGCGGAGCACCCCGGGACCCTTCACCCACAGCTCGCCCACGCCACCGATCGGCACGGTCTCACCGTCCTGGTCGACCACCCGGAACTTGTAGCCCGGCAGCTTGAGCGCCACGTTCGACAGGCCGCCCAGCGGCAACGCCGGAGGTGACACGCGCACGGCGACGCCGCCACCCACCTCGACCATCCCGTAGCCCTCGACGAACGAGGCCTGGCCCACCGGTCCCACCACGGGCAGCTCGATGCTCGCGCCGAAGCGCTTGAACTCGGCGAGCAGGTCCTCGGGCATCGCGTCGGCCCCCGAGCCCCACACCCGGACCGATGAGAGGTCGCGCTGCGCGGCGCCGGCTTCGAGCAGGCGCCGGTACATCGCCGGCACGCCGATGAAGCCCGAAGAGCGTCGTGCTTCGAGCGCCTCGAGCACCTCGACCGGCTTGAACTGCTCGAGGCAGTAGCACCGCATGCCGGCGACCGCGAGGCCGAGGTAGACGATGAAGCCCATGATGTGCGCCACCGGCAGCGCAGCGACCACCTCGTCGTCACGCAGCGTGGACGGCCACAGGGCGGCCGGCGCCAGGGCACCCACCAACGCCCGGTGCGTGAGCGCCGCTCCCTTCGGAGCGCCGGTGGTGCCCGACGTGTAGAAGAGCGCCCCGACGTCGCCGGGATCGGGCTGGGCCGCGGACTCGAGCGGAGCCACACCACGCAGCTGCCGGCTGGAGCGGATCACGAGGGAGGCACCGGCGTCGACGGTCACGTGGTCGATCTCACCGGGGCGCATCTGGTCGTTCACAGGGGCGGGGAGGCGGCCGGCGCGGGCGACGGCGAGGCACATGAGGAACTGGTCGTAGCCGTTCGGCATCGCCACCACGACGGGGTCGCCCGGTTCGGTGCGGCGTGCGATCCCTGCCGACCACCGGGCCACGACCTCGCCGGCGGCCCGGTAGGTGAGGACCCGACCGGACCGGTGCTCGGACACCATCACCCGGTCGCCGTAGAGGTCGACGAGGTCGTCCATGATCGTGGCGAGCGTCGCGTTGCGGCCGACCGCCAGTCCGATCCGTCCGATGAGCTTCCCGACCACGGTCACACCTTCTCCAACGGTGCCCACGCGAGGAGCAGCACCTTCTCTCCGGCGTCGGGGAACCGAACGGTCGCCTCGGCCTTGTCGCCCTGGCCCCTGATGTCGAGGATCACTCCCTCACCCCACTTCGCGTGCCGGACGCCGTCGCCGGTCTTCAACCCGAGCTGGTCCGCGCCGGATCCGGGGCGCTGCGGCGCCGGGTCCTGGGGCCGCCGCTCGCTCGCCATCGCGGAGGCGCCGCCGTCCCATCCCGACGAGCTCCCCGACCAGCCCCCCGACGACCCCCAGGTGGCGCCCTCGCCGTACGACCCGCGGCGCCGTCGGCGACGTTCGCCCTGCTGGCTGACGAGCGACGACGGGATCTCGTCGAGGAACCGCGACGGGGGGTTGTACTGGGTGGTGCCGAAGAGCATCCGGCTCCACGCGCACGAGAGGTACAGCCGCTCCTTCGCCCGGGTGATGCCGACGTAGGCGAGGCGCCGTTCCTCCTCGATCTCGTCGGGCTCGCCGATCGTGCGGATGTGGGGGAACACGCCCTCCTCCATCCCCGCGAGGAAGACCACCGGGTACTCGAGGCCCTTCGCCGCATGGAGCGTCATGAGCACCACCGCGGAATCGTCGTCGTCGAGCTGGTCGGTGTCGGCCACGAGGCTGACCTGCTCCAAGAACTCGTCGACCGTCTCGAACTCCCGCGCCACGCCGACGAGCTCCTGGAGGTTCTCGATGCGGCTCTCGTTCTCGATGGAGCGGTCCTCCTCGAGCTCGGCCAGGTAGCCGGACCCTTCGAGGATCTTCTCCAGGAGGCGCGCCGGCCCCTTGTCCACCTCGTGGGTGAGCGCGTCGAGGAGCGAGCAGAACTCGTCGATCCCGCGGACGGCCCGACCCGACACCCCCGCCTCGGTCTGGCGGTGGAGGGCGGCGGTGAACGAGATGCCAAGGCTCCGCGCCAGCGCGTCGACCCGCGCGATCGACGAGTCGCCCACGCCCCGCTTCGGCGTGTTGAGCACCCGCTTCACGCTGACCTCGTCCTCGGGGTTCAGCACGGCCTTCACGTAGGCGAGGGCGTCCTTGATCTCGCGGCGGTCGTAGAACCGCGTGCCACCGATCACCCGGTACGGGATGCCGGTGCGCATGAACTGCTCCTCGAGCACGCGTGACTGCGCGTTGGTGCGGTAGAAGACCGCGATGTCGCCCCACCGGTGCTCGCCGGAGTCGTGGAGGCGGGCGGCCTCGTGCGCGATCCACTGCGACTCGTCGGACTCGTCCTCGGCGTCGTAGCGGACGATCTGAGCGCCGGGACCCCGGTCGGTCCACAGGTCCTTCGGCTTGCGGCTGACGTTCTGGGCGATGACCGCGTTGGCTGCGTCGAGGATGGTCTGGCTGGACCGGTAGTTCTGCTCGAGGAGGATCACGGTGGCGTCGGGGAACGCCTCCTCGAAGTCCAGAATGTTCGACAGGTCAGCGCCGCGAAAGCGATAGACCGAGTTGTGCACCAGCACGCCGCCGGCCACGTACGTGTGCGTGTCGGCCACCTCGAGGTCGAAGACCTCCTCGTCGTGGTGTTCGACCTGCACGTCGTCGACCACCGTCTCGACGAGCCGTCCGTCGTCTGCCTCGGTCAGCACGATCATCCCCGGCCGGAGGTTCGCGAGCGGCGCGAGGTCGTAGACGGTCGACCCCACCTGGAGGCGATGGCGGATGTGGAGGCCCCCGGCGTCGGCGACCCGCTCGGCCAGCGCCAGCGCCGCCGTGTAGTCGCGACGGGCCGTCTCGAAACGCAGGCTCGCGCTCTTCCCGGGGCGGACCGCGATCCCGGCGGCCCGCAGGCGTGCCGCCACCTCGAGCCGGTTCGACGACCACTGCACACGGTGGTGCCCTACGCCGCGGGTGGTCCGCTCGCAGTTGAAGGACGTGAGGTTCAGCGTCTGTCGACGGGCACCGTTGGCCGGCCGGTAGTGCGGGAAGTCGCGGTGCAGCAGGAGGTCTTCGAGCAACTCCTTCGCCCGCGTCTCGGTCTCCAACGACGCATAGAGCCGCTGCAGGCACGCGTCGTCCATCGAGAGTTGGCGCCCGACGGAGTGGAAGCACGCCGTGGGCAGCCCGTACTGCGCCGCGTACCACGACTCCCAGTAGCTGGCCTCCGCCGGCGACTCGCACACCCGAATCACCCACAACGCATCCCCAT
>JBIQID010000142.1:0-7184 GCA_044508215.1 Actinomycetota bacterium
ACAGGTTGTAGCTGTCCGCTTCTGGTCGGGCTGACGCCGGGTGCGCGGTCGGATGTGGACAGGTTGTACTTGTCCGGTTGTGGGCGCGGGGGTTGCCTGGATCGGGACAGGTTGTAGCTGTCCGCTTCTGGTCGGGCTCGCGCAGGATGCGCGGCCGGATGTGGACAGGTTGTAGCTGTCCGGTTGTGGGCGCGGGGGTTGCCCGGATCGGGACAGGTTGTAGCTGTCCGCTTCTGGCTGGACCGCCGATCTGTAGCCCGCGCCCCAGCGTGCGCCGGGGCGTCGTCGCTTCAGGCGTACCAGCGGCGGGGGTCCTGGCCGTAGAAGTCGGCCAGCACGTCGAAGAGGTCGGGATGCTCGTCTGCCAGCTCCGACGGGACGTCGAAGAAGGCTTCGGTCGCCACGGCGAAGAACTCGCCCGGGTTCACCCCTGCGTAGGGGTCGAGCACCTCCCCGCCCTCACCGACGGCGACCGCCTCGTACACCTCGGTGCACACCTCCACCCAGCGGTCGAGGCGGTCCTGGCTGTCGAGCGGCGGCGTGCCGTCGACCGTCCCGTCGAGCATGTCGATCTTGTGGGCCAGCTCGTGGTGCACCACGTTGGCGCCGTCTCCCGGGTGCTCGAGGTCGTCCACGACCGCGTCCCACGCGATCAGCACCGGTCCGTCCCAGTGGGCCTCGCCGTGGACCGGCACGGGGTCGTCGGACACGATCCCCTCCACCTGGCTGTGCTCGCCGCGCATCACGACCGTGGTGGGGTGGACCAGCACGCTGCCGACCTCGCGGAACACGTCGTCGGGCAGCCCCAGCGCCATGAGCGCCGCCTGACCGGAGATGACGGCGACCACCTCGTCGGTCACCTCGAATCCCCGAGCGGCCTCCCACCGAGCCGAGGTGGCGAACCGCCAGGCGATCTCCTCGAGGCGACCCCGTTCCTCGTGGGAGAGGACCGGCCAGACCTCGAGGGTGTCGGCGATCACCTCGATCCAGCCGGGCGGAGGGCCCTCCTCCACCTCGCGGTCGCGTCGTCGGCCGCGGAAGATCACGGGCACCCTCCTCCGGTCACCGCGGCAGGGTACCGGCCACGGCCCGCCCGTCCTCTCCTACGCTGGCCGGCGGGGGAACGACGAAAGGACCTGGCATGGGGGACTCGTCCGAAGGGCACGCCCGGAGCGGGCCGCCGCGCAGCGTGAACATCGCCGACCTGTTCGAGCTGGTCGCAGGGGCGGTGCCGGACCGGCTGGCGCTCGTCGCCGGCGACCGGCGGCTCACGTACGGGGAGCTGGACGCCAGGGCGAACCGCTTCGCCCGGCACCTGCTCGAATCCGGCGTGTCGCCCGGCGACCGCGTGGCGATCCACTCGTGGAACCGCACCGAGTGGGTCGAGGCGATGCTCGGGGCGTACAAGGCCCGAGCGGTGGCCATCAACGTGAACTACCGGTACGTCGCCGACGAGCTCGCGTACCTGCTCGACAACTCCTCGACCTCCGTCCTCGTCTTCGAGCGGTCCTTCGCCCCGGTGGTCGCCGCGGTCCGCAACGAGCTGCCCGACCTCGCGCACCTCGTGGTGGTGGAGGACGGCGCCGACGGACCGATCGACGAGGAGTCGCTCTCGGGTCTGGTCGAGTACGAGGAGGCGCTCGGCCGCCAGGCGCCCGACGCGCTGGGGCTCGAGCGATCCCCCGACGACCTGTACATCCTCTACACCGGCGGCACCACCGGCATGCCGAAGGGCGTGATGTGGCGCCACGAGGACATCTTCTTCGCGGCGCTCGGCGGGGGCGGCTGGGGGCAGCCGCCGATCCAGCGGGCCGAAGAGATCGTCGATCGGATCCCACCCGAGGAGCAGGCGGTGCGCACGCTGGCGCTCGCCCCGATCATGCACGGGGCTGCTCAGTGGGCGATGTTCATCACGCTGTTCGGCGGCGGCACGGTGGTGCTGTCGACCAGCCGTGGCTTCGATCCGCACGAGGCGTGGCGGCTGGCGGAACGTGAGCGCGTGATGAGCATCGCCATCGTCGGTGACGCGATGGCGCGGCCGATGGCGGAGGCCCTCGACGACCCGGGAGCCTCCTACGACCTGTCGTCGCTGATCGTGGTGGGCTCCGGTGGGGCGGTGTTCTCGACGGCGGTGAAGGAGCAGCTGAGGGCGCACCTGCCCGACCTGATGCTCGTCGACAGCTTCGGCGCCACCGAGCTCGGAGCGGCGGGCACCCAGGCCGATCACACCCTCGGCGCCCGGTTCCCGCACAACGAGTTCATGTCGGTCCTCGGCGACGACCTCAGGCCCGCCCCGCCGGGGGTGGTGGGACGCCTGGCGCGACGGGGCCACATCCCGCTCGGCTACCTCGGCGACCCCGAGAAGACCGCGGCGACCTTCGTGGTCGACCCCGACGGCGTGCGGTGGGCGATCCCCGGTGACTTCTGCCGGTTCGAGGAGGACGGCACCATCACGCTGCTCGGCCGTGGGTCGGGCTGCATCAACACCGGCGGGGAGAAGGTCTTCCCCGAGGAGGTCGAGGTGGCGCTCAAGAGCCACCCCGCCGTCTTCGACGTGCTGGTGGTCGGCATCCCCGACGATCGGTTCACCGAACGGGTGGCCGCGGTGGTCCAGCCCCGGACCGGTCACGACGTGTCGCTCGACGACCTCGCCGAGCACTGCCGTTCGAAGCTCGCGGGCTACAAGGTGCCGCGGGCGCTCCGCCTGGTCGACGAGATCGGCCGGACCGCCTCCGGCAAGGCCGACTACCGCTGGGCGAAGGAGCAGTTCACCTCCGTCTGAAGCGGTGCGCGCACGGGGTCACACCCGCAGCAGCGCCTCGTTCGCGCCGTCGGGCAGCTCGACGAGCGGCTCTGCCAGCTCCTCCACCGTCGGGCCCACCTTCGCCGCGAGCGGTGCCAGCGCGCCGAGGTCGAAGCCGTAGAGGTCCGCTGCGTTGCCGGCGAGGATCTTCCGCATGTCGGCCTCGGGGACGTCGCTGAACCGCTGCCGCAGGTGCTCGCGGGTGAACGGGTGCGTCCCCTCCTCGTGCGGGTAGTCGCTGCCCCACATGAACTTGTCGACGCCGATGGCGTGCCGGGCCGCTGCGTCGGCTGCGCCTGGCTGGCTGACGCCCACCCAGCAGTTCTGGCGGAAGTAGTCGGTGGCGCTCCGGGGGAGGATGTGCTCCTCGGAGTACCGCATCTCGCCGGTCCGCCCGGTCTCCCGGATCTGCGCGAGGACCCGGTCGTAGTGCTCGAGCGTCGGCGGCAGCCAGGCGCACCCCATCTCGGTCATCACGAACTTGAGGTTCGGGAACCGCTCGAAGACGCCCGAGAACAGCAGTTGGGCGAAGGCGCGCTGCGAGTAGAAGGTCACCTCGGTGATGAAGAGCAGCGCCGCGGCGGGGTAGCGGCCGTAGTCGGGCAGGCCCGTGCCGCCGTGGCTGTTGACCGGCAGCCCGAGCTCCTCGCACGCCTCCCAGATCGGGTCGTAGCAGGGGTCGTAGAGCGGCTTCACCCAGTCGACGTCGGGCGCGATGGCCGAGATGAGGATGCCGCCGCGGAGGCCGTTGTCGGCGATCCACGCGATGTCACGCAGCGCCTCGTCGACGTCGTTGAGGAAGATCTGGCCGATGCCGGCCCGGCGCTCGGGGAACCGGGCGCACCAGTCCGCCATCCAGCGGTTGTGGGCGCGGATGCCAGCGAGCCGCTGTTCGAACTCCTCGGGTCGGGGCGGCTTCGCGAACAGCACGAAGCTGGGGAAGAACGGCGGCACGGTGTTCGGGAAGACGACCTCGCCGACGATGCCGTCCGCCTCGAGGTCGCCGTTGCGGCGATCGTCGTCCCAGTTGCGCACCCGACCGCCGTCCTGGAGGTCCCGGAACGGGTTCTTGTAGCGGCCGCGCCAGGCGTCGAACTCGTCGCGGTAGGCGGGATCGAGGTACTCCCGGTACATCTCGTGGCTCCCGCCGGCGTGGCAGTCGGCCGAGATGACGGTGTAGCGGTCGCTCATCGTTGCCCCCTGTTTCGGCGTGCCGCCCGGTGTCACCGAACGGCGTGCGCTGCACGAGCGCGCCGCCACACTAGAGGTCGGCGCGGGCTCAGCTCCTGTAGCCCTCGGTCAGCATCGTGACCACGGTGTCGAGGACCTTGTCGGCCGAGATCGAACCGTTGGGGTTCAGCCACCGGTGGATCGAGTTGCACATGCCGAGGACCGAGTTGACCACGGCGGCCGGGGGGAGGTCCCGGAGGCTGCCGTCGTCGACACCCTCCACGTACACGTCCCGCAGGATCGTGCCGTACTCGTGGCCCCACGTCTGCACCTTGCGCTTGGCGGTCGACGACAGCGCCGCGCTCTGGACGTCGAAGACGGCGTTCACGTGGAGGTTCGCGAGGAACGTGCGCAGGTGCTCGGTGATCAGCGCGGTGAAGCGCTCCGCTCCGCTCCCGTCGGCGGCCGCGACCTCGCGGGCCCGCTCGGTGGCGGGCACGACGATCTCCTCGTAGATGTCGAGGAGGAGCTCCTCCTTGTTCTTGGCGTAGTAGTAGATGGCCGCCTTGGTGAACCCCATCTCGTCCGCGATGTCCTGCAGGGTGGTCGAGGCGTAGCCGCGCTCGTAGAAGAGCCGCGTCGCCACGTCGAGGAGCTCGCGTCGGCGCGCCGACCTCCGGGCCCGCACGTTCGCCGTCGAGCGCCGCTGAGCCCCCGGCCGTGGGGGCTCGTCGTCGTCCTGCACCGACATCTGGATGTGCGCCATGGCGGTCCTTCCTGCTCCGAACACTTGTAGCAGTCGGCGCGCATTGGCGGGAGGGACGTCCGGTGTTACGGTCGTGCCAAACAACCGTTTGATTGAAAGGGGTGGCCCGTGCGCTACGACGTGATCGTGGTCGGTGCAGGGACTGCTGGCCTGGTGACGGCCTCGTTGCTCGCCAAGCAGGGCAAGAAGGTCGCGGTGCTCGAGCGCCAGAGCTACCTGGGCGGGCGGGCCATGGAACACCGCTACCGCGGCCACCAGATCGGTCTGGGCTCGCACCTGGTGGAGGACCCCGGCGACAGCCTCACGCGCGTCTGCGAGCAGATCGGCGTCCCGCTCCAGCACAGCGAGCGCAGCGACTCGATGCCCTTCTGGGACGGCGACCGCTGGATCCCCATCCAGGAGAAGTACACCGGCGAGGCGAAGCGAGGCTTGAAGCGCTGCATCGAGGCGCTGACCTCGATGTCGTACGAGGAGATCGACCTGCTCGACCACATGCCGATGCGCGAGTGGATGGCGCAGTACACCGACGAGGAGGGCGCCTACCTGGTCTGGGAGGCGATCTCGATCCTCGAGCAGATCACCGACAAGTGGTACGACCACTCGGCGTCGGAGAACCTCTACGTCCGGAAGATGCACTACGAGATGCGGCGGACCGCCGGCTACTCGTTCTGGCCCATGGGCGGCTGGGAGCGACTCTGGAAGGACATGGCCGCGAAGATCGAGGAGATGGGCGGCGACGTCCGCACCTCCACCGTGGTCCAGAAGGTGCTGGTCGAGGACGGGGCCATCAAGGGCGTCCGGCTCCGCCACCCCGACGGCGTCTCCCGTGACGACGGTGAGGTGCTCGAGGCCGACCAGGTGGTGGTCAACACCCCGGTGTGGGGGCTCCCCAAGCTGTTCGACGACGGCGTCCTGCCCCACAACCTCCTGCAGCGGATCAAGCTGCTGGCCGACAACCGCAACCGGGCGTGCTGGATCGGCTACTGGATCGCCGCCAAGGAGCCGGTGATCGCCATGTCGGAGCGCGAGATGGCGTCATTCCAGTCGACTCCCCGGACGGGCCTCGGCGGCTTCACGCTGAACTTCACGGGCTACGACCCGGACGTGTCCCCTCCCGGCGAGTACCTCACGTGCGTCGGGGCGGCGTTCGACGCCACCGAGCACTACGGCGACAAGGCGTGGATCGACCGGAAGTTCGAGGAGTTCTGGCTCGACATCGAGGACATGATGCCGGCGGCCAAGGGCGCCCTCTGGACGAAGAAGCACCTGGTCACCACCTACGGCGTGGTGAACAAGCCGGGGCTGGTCGGCGCGGTGCGTCCCGACGCGGACGTGCGTGAGATCGACGGCCTCTACCTCACCGGCGACACCACCCGCAGCCGCGGCATCGGGATCGACAAGGCGGCCCGCTCGGGCATCACCACCACCGAGGCGGTCCTCGGGCGGCGCCTGCCCGAGTTCGCGACGACGATCCACTACTGAGGCTCCCATGACCATCCCGCCCGAACAGCTCGCCGACCACGTCGAGCTGGTCCAGACCGCGTCCCGGTACGGGAACCTCATCGACCACCAGGAGTGGCACCGGCTCGGGGAGGTGCTCGCTCCGGACATCGTCTTCGACCTCACCGGCATCGGCCGGGGGGTGCTCGAAGGGCTCCCCGAGGTGCAGCGCTACATGGAGCACGATGCCATCCACCCCGCTGCGCACCTCGTCTCGAACGTGACCATCGACGAGCTCGACGGCGACGTCGCACGCCTCACCTGCCGCCTCCTGGCCGTGCAGGGTGACGGAACGGTCATCGCGGGCGAGTACCAGGACCGCGCCCGCCGCACGCCCGAGGGCTGGCGCTTCGATCGGCGCGCGTTCACCTACGTTCGCCGCACCGGCTGAGGAGGTCGAGATGGCACAGCTCGAAGGACGCGTCGCACTCGTGACCGGCGCAGGACGCGGAGTGGGGCGAGGGATCGCCCAGCGGCTCGCCGCCGATGGAGCGGTCGTCGCGGTGAACTACCGGCGTGACGAGGAGTCCGCTCAGCGCACCGTGGAGGAGATCCGCGCTGCGGGTGGCACCGCCGATGCCTACCAGGGGTCCGTCGACCGCTGGGAGGACTGCGAGGCGATGGTCGGCCGCATCCTCGGCGACCACGGGAAGGTCGACATCCTCGTGAACAACGGCGGCATCGCGTCTCGAGGTGCCACCGTCGTCGACACCGACCCGGACGAGTTCCAGCGGCTCTTCGCCACGCATGCCCTCGGGCCGTCGATGCTCGCCAAGCTGCTCGTGCCCCAGATGCGCGAGCTGGACCGCGCCGACATCGTGATGATCTCGAGCGTCACCGTGGAGAGCGCTCCGAAGGGCAGCGCGCCGTACACGATGGCGAAGGCCGCGATGGAGACGCTCGCGCGCACGCTCGCCGTGGAGGAGCGGAACCACGGCATCCGGG
>JBIQID010000143.1:0-7147 GCA_044508215.1 Actinomycetota bacterium
CGATCGGGCGACCCGACGGGACACGCTGGTCGGCCTCGCGGTCGTCGGGGCGATCGCCGCGGTGGTGGCTGGCGGCCTGTTCGGCACCTACCTGCTGCGCCACACCGACGCGCTCGACGCCGTTGCGGCCACCGTCTACCCGGGTCAGCGTGCGGCCGAGGGAGGGGGCACGGCCCCGGTCGTCAACGTGCTGAGCGGCCCGTTCGACGCGTTCGCCTCGGGCACCGAGTCGGGGCGGGTGAGCGGCACGAACCAGTCCGAGAGCTCGAGCGGCCTCCTCCTCGTGATCCCGGTGGGGGTCGCTGTGGTGCTGCTCGCCCAGCGCACCCGGCTGCGCGACGAGCACGACCTGTTCCCTCTGCTCGGCCTCCTCGCAGCGCTCACCGTGGTGGGCGCGTGGATGTTCTTCCCGGTCCCGTCGTGGGCCGGCACGCCGCTCCTCCTCAACCGGGTGTCCCCGAGCCGGCTCGTGCTGCCGCTGGTGCTCGGCGGCATCGTGGCGCTCGTGCTGCTGGTGGACCACCTCCTCGGGAGGGGAGCGCTCGGCGTCGGCCAGCGAGTCGTTGCGGTGGCGGTCACGGCCGTCCCGTACCTCTGGGCGCTGGGCCAGCTGCGCATCGAGGAGGAACCGGTGAACCGCACCCTCGCCGTCGTCCTCCTGGCGTGCGTGCTGGTGGGCTGCTTCCTCGCGCTGGGTCGATGGCCGCTCGCCGGCCTGGGCGTGCTCGTGGCCTTCTCGCTGTTCACGGCGGCTCGCATCAACCCGCTGCAACAGGGGATCGCGCCGCTCGAGAGCAACGACCTCTCCCGGTCGATCGAGCGGATCAGCGAGGAGCGGCCCGACGCCGGTTGGCTGCTCATCGGCGCCGACCCGTTCGCCGACGGCATCCTGACCGCGAGCGGCGTCGAGAACGTGGGGGCGGTCAGCTTCTACCCCGATCCGGACGAGTGGGAGGTCCTCGATGAGGACGGCCGGCGCGAGCAGTTCTGGAACCGGTACGCCCACGTGCGCTTCGCCCTGTCCGAGGCGGCACGCCGTCCCACGATCGAGCTCGACGGCGGTGATTCGGTGGCGGTCTCGATCTCCTCGTGCGACCCGCGCCTCGACGACCTCGGCGTGGAGGTCATGATCGTGCCCGTGGACCAGGAGCCCGAGTGCGGCACGCTGATCGAGGAGACGCGCCTGGGCGGGTCCCACTACCGGATCTACGAGGTGGAGGTCGCCACACCGTGAGCGTCGACGTGCTGATCTCGGTGATCACGCCCGTGTACGACACGCCTGCCGACGTGCTCACGGAGTGCGTCGAGTCGGTGATCGGGCAGACCTACCAGCGGTGGGAGCTCTGCCTCGTCGACGACGGCTCGCCCTCGCCGCACGTCTGGCCGCTGCTCCAGGAACTGGCGACCAGGGACCCGCGCGTGCGGATCGCACGCCGCGAGCGCAACGGCGGCATCGTGGCGGCGTCGAACGACGCGCTGACGATGGCCGCCGGCGACGTGATCGCGCTGCTGGACCACGACGACCTCCTGGCGCCGAAGGCGTTGCAGCGGGCGGCCGAGGCGTTCCGTGACCCGGAGGTGGACTACGTCTACTCCGACGAGGACCTGGTGGATCCGAACGGCGTCCGCTTCAACCCGTTCTTCAAGCCCGACTGGTCGCCCGAGCGGTTCCGGAACCAGATGTACACCTGCCACCTGGGTGCGATGCGCCGCGAGCTGGTGGAGCGTGTCGGCGGGTTCCGGGAGGGCTACGACGGCAGCCAGGACTGGGACCTCGTCCTGCGGGTCACCGAGCTGGCCCGCAAGGTCGTCCACGTGCCCGAGGTGCTCTACCACTGGCGCATGCTGCCCACGTCGGTGCTCGCCGGTGACGAGGTGAAGCCGTACGCCTACGAGAGCGCGCTGCTGGCCATCGCAGACCACTGCCGCCGCGTCGGCATCGACGGCGAGGTGGTCGAGCTGGAGCGTCGCGGCCACTTCCGGGTGGTTCGTGCGCAGCGTCCGCTGCCGCCCACGTCGATCGTGGTGCCCACCCGGGGTTCCCGCGGCCGTGCCTGGGGCGTCGAGCGGACGATGGTGGTCGAGGCCCTCCGGGGTGTCGTGGCGACGGTGGGGGACCAGGACGTCGAGCTGGTGGTCGTGGCGGATGCCGACACGCCGCCCGAGGTGGTCGACGAGCTGGCCGAGGTGGCCGGCGACCGCCTCCGCCTGGTGTGGTGGGACCAGCCGTTCGACTTCTCCGCCAAGTGCAACCTCGGGGCCGCCGTGGCGAAGGGGGAGGTCCTCGTCTTCCTGAACGACGACGTCGAGGTCATCACGCCCGACTGGCTCCACACCCTGGTGGGCTTCCTCCGCGAGCCGGACGTGGGCGCGGTGGGCTGCCACCTGCTCTTCGAGGACGGCCGCCTGCAGCACGCCGGTCACGTCCTCACCGGTGGCAACCCCGGGCACCTGATGTTCGGGCGCAGCCCCGAGGCCGTGGAGAACCGGATGGCGGTCTGGCTCGACCGCGAGGTGGCCGGCGTGACCGCAGCCTGCATGGCGATCCGGGCCGAGGTGTTCGCCGAGGTGGGCGGGTTCAGCCCCGAGTTCCCGAACAACTACAACGACGTCGACCTGTGCGCCAAGCTCCGCCACGCCGGCTACCGCGTGGTGGTGACCCCGCACGCGCAGCTGTACCACTTCGAGTCGGTCAGCCGCGACCCCACGGTGACCGACCGCGAGCTCGCAGCGCTCCGTTCGCGCTGGTACGAGGACCTCCACCGCGACCCCTACTACGGCCCGGCGCACGTGCCGGGCCTCGACGGCTACGAGGTGCCGCTCAGCTGGCCGTAGCGTCGGCCGGCTGGCCGACGGGTGCGCCGGCCGCCTCGGACAGGCGGTTCACCTGCTCGGTGAGGTCGACGCTGAGGCGCCGCAGCTCGTCGCGGGTGGCGGTGACGATGTCGATCGCCTCGCGGGGGTCGGCGCCGGCGAGCGCGCGCTGCGCCTCCTCGGCCATCGCGGCAGCGCGCTCGGCGGTGCTGGCGAGGGCGGCGACCCGGTCGGACAGCGCGTCGACGCGCTCCTTCAGCGTCGGCAGCGCACGCAGCGCCCGGAGCGTGCTCACGAGTCGGTTCGCCATGGTGCTCCCTTCCTGCGACCGCCGCGGCCGGCGCCTGCCTGCGGCGTGCGATGACGGAGTGTAGGTGCGGCCGCTGCCAGACTGACCCGGTGCGCGTCCTGGTCCTGAGCAGCACGGGCAGTGGGCCCGCGATCACCTGCCTGCGCCGATCACTCGGCCACCACCACCCCGATGCGGTGGTCGACGTCCTCGTCACCTCGCCCCGCCATCCCATGGCTGGTTCAGCGCTCGTGGTGGACCCGTCGACGCCGATCGCCCCGACGGCCCCCGGTGGCGACCTCCGGCACGCGGACGTGGCGCTCGGGTGGGGCGACGCAGCCGGGCGCTTCGCCGCGCTGGCCACGTGGATGGCGTCGGCGCCGATCGACGAGCCGACGATCGTGCTCCCGGAGTGGGCGTGGGTCGCAGCGCCCCTCGACCGGGTGCTGGCCGAGGTCGCGACGATCGACGAGGTCCTCCTGGCCGTGGTGCCGGGCGCCGTCGACGCCGTCAGCGGTGCCGCTGCCGGACCGCTCGTCCCGGAGCTGCTGGTGGTGCGCCCCGGCGCGGCGTCGGTGGGCCGCCTGTGGCTCGGCGAGCTGGCACAGCAGTGCCTCGAGCGAGACGACGAGCTGGACCCCTGGACCGAGATCGTCGCGGCCGGCGGACCGGTCGCCCTGGTCGGCGACCGCGGGTGGGCCCTGGCGCCCCGCACCGCAGCCGACGTGGTGGTGGAGGGCACCGACGGCGCCTGGACCGTCGACGGCGAGCGGCTGGCCGTGGCGTCGTTCCCGGGCTTCGACCCCGAGGAGTCGTGGTGGTACGCCGAGCCGGGTCGGGCGCCGCACGTGTCGACGTCGACCACGCCGGGTCTGCGCTCGCTGTGCCGGTCCTACGCGGCGGCGCTGTCCGCCACCGAGGTCGCGGCGCCGACGGCCTGGGCGACCGAGCCGCTGGTCGGCGTCCCGGCCCGCCCGCACCTCCGCGCCGCGTACCGGGAGCGGGTGCGGCACTGCCTGCGCCAGGGCACCCCGCTGCCCGCGAACCCGTACCTGCCAGGCGACGCGGCGGCGTTCCTCGACTGGTGGACGGGACCGGGCGACCCCCAGGCCACCACTGCGAGCCGTGCCGCCGACGGGATCTGGAAGGTTCGTCCGGACCTGGCGCAGGCGTTCCCAGCCGTGCGCGGGGAGCACCAGCGGGCGTTCCGCCGTTGGCTCTGGTCGCACGCTGCCGCCGATGGCATGGCCGGGGTGGTCGAGCTGCCCGACCCGCCCCGTCCGGCACCGGTCGTCGCCGTGACCTCGGAGCCGCGCCCGTTCGGCGTGAACCTCGTGGGCTACCACGGCTCCGAGCTGGGCCTGGGCGTGGCGGTCCGGCGCCTCGGCCTGGCGCTCGACGCCGCGCACATCCCGTGGCAGGCCGTCACCTACGACCGCACGTCCAGCCGGAAGCGGGCCGACGAGGCGCGCGCCGGGTCGCGTCCGGGCGTCGACCACCACTTCACCTTGGTGATGGTGACCCCCGAGCAGCTCCCGCTGTTCGCATCGGATGGCGGGCGTCGCTGGCTGGAGGGCCACCACTCGGTCGGCCTCTGGTACTGGGAGACCGACGTGATGCCGCCGGCGCACCTCGGCGCGTTCGGCCTGGTCGACGAGGTGTGGGGCGCCACGGAGTACCTCCGTGACGTGTTCGCACGGCACACCACCAAGCCGGTGCAGCACATCCCCGTGCCCTTCCAGTTCGACGAGCCGCAGCTGCAGGCGGGCGACCGTGCCCGGCTGGGCCTCGACGAGCGGTTCACGTTCCTCTTCACCTTCGACTTCCTGTCGGTGGTGAACCGCAAGAACCCGCTCGGCCTCGTGGAGGCCTACCTCCGGGCGTTCACCGACCCCGGTCCTCAGCGCCTCGTGCTGAAGTCGATCAACGGCGACCTGTTCCCCCGCGAGCGCGAGCGGCTGCTCGACGCCATCGCCGATCGGGAGGACATCGACCTGTGGGACCGGTACCTCGACGCCGCCGACCGCCTGGCGCTGGTGGCCCTGGCCGACTGCTACGTGTCGCTCCACCGGTCGGAGGGCCTCGGCCTCACGATGGCCGAGGCGATGGCGATGGGCACCCCGGTGATCGCCAGCCGGTACTCCGGCAACCTCGACTTCATGGACGAGCGCTCGGCGCTGCTCGTGGGCGGCGAGGAGGTGCTGATCGGGCCGGGCAACTACTACCCGGCCGAGGGCCACTGGTTCGATCCCGACCTCGACGAGGCCGCTTCCGCGATGCGGCGCGTGCGCGACGACGCCGAGCTGGGGAAGCGGCTGGCCGTCGCGGCGCGCGCCCGGATCGCCGAGCGTTCGCCCGAGCGCGTCGGCCAGCTCGTGGGGGAGCGGTTGCGGCAGCTGTGGCAGGACCGTCGGTGATCCCCGCCGGAGCACAGGGGTGCGCGCGGGTCGCTGCTAGGTTCGACGTCTCGCTCCCCCCGATCCGACAGAGATGACTGCACCAGCAAAGGTCTGGGACTACCGGAACCTCATCGCCAACCTGGTGCTGAGGAACCTCCGGGCCCGCTACAAGAAGAGCTTCCTCGGATGGGGTTGGTCGCTGATCAACCCGGCCGTGACCCTCGGGATCTACACCGTGGTCTTCGGGCTCATCCTGAAGGGCGAGGCGCCGGGCCTCGGCAACGGCGAGGAGGGGATCTTCGCCCTCTGGCTGTTCGCGGCACTGGTGGCCTGGGGCGCCTTCAGCGGCGGCATCACCACCGTGATGTCGTCGTTCCTCGACAGCGGGCACCTCCTGACCCGCACCTACTTCCCGCCCGAGTGCCCGGTCATCGCGGGCACCCTCACCGTGTCGATCCAGACGGCCATCGAGACCGCGATCCTGCTCGCCTTCATGGCGGTGCTCGGCAACCTCGGGTGGACCACGCTGCTCGTGATCCCCGTGATGCTGCTGCTCACCCTCCTGTCGTTCGGGATCGGGTTGATGGTGAGCCTGGGGAACGTGCGGTTCCGTGACATCAACTACCTGGTCGGGCTGATCCTCCAGATCCTGTTCTACGCCACGCCGATCGTGTACCGCCTCGACCAGCTCCCCGAGGACGTGCAGTGGCTGAAGACCACCCTCAGCTTCAACCCGATGACCCACTTCGTCAGCGCGATCCGTGACGTCACCTACCTGCTGAAGATGCCCACGCTCGTGAACTGGGGCGTGATGGTCGGCACGACCGCCGCCGTGGTGGGCTTCGGCTGGTGGCTGTTCTCCCGTCAGGCGCCGCGCTACATCGAGGAGATCTGATGCAGCCGCACCCGATCGTCGTGGACGGTGTGTCCAAGCAGTTCAGCCTCCAGCGTGACCGCGCTCGGTCGGTGAAGGAGCTGTTCACCCGTCGAGGCCGCGACCGCTCGGCCACGCACTTCTGGGCGCTCCGCGACGTGTCGCTCGAGATCCCCGACGGGTCGATGTACGCCCTCGTGGGGCACAACGGCTCCGGCAAGTCCACGCTGCTCCGCTGCATCGCCGGCATCTACCGGCCCGACGAGGGCGAGGTCCGCGTGTCGGGCCGCATCTCCACGCTCCTCGAGCTGGGGGCCGGCTTCCACCCCGACCTCTCCGGCCGGGAGAACGTGTACCTCAACGCCACGATCCTCGGGATGACGAAGAAGGAGATCGACCGGGCCTTCGACGACATCGTCTCCTTCGCCGGCGTGGAGCAGTTCATCGACTCGCCGGTGAAGGTGTACTCGAGCGGCATGTACGTGCGGCTGGGCTTCTCGGTCGCCGTGCACGTTCACCCCGAGATCCTGATCATCGACGAGGTGATCGCGGTGGGCGACGAGCAGTTCCAGCGGCGCTGCTTCGAGCACCTCTACTCGCTCCGCAAGCAGGGCGTGACGATCGTGGTGGTGACCCACGGCATGGGCACCGTCGAGACGATGTGCGACGGCGCTGCCTGGCTGGACCACGGCGAGCTGCAGATGGTGGGCACCGGCCCCGAGGTCGCCGCCGCCTACCTCCAGCGGGTGAACCAGAACGAGATGGAGGAGA
>JBIQID010000144.1:0-7120 GCA_044508215.1 Actinomycetota bacterium
GACGACGACCCGAGGCTGCGGAGGCTCCGCATACGGTCGGTGCCCGTGATGGGGACCCGTCACGACATCGAGGCAGTCGCACGGTCGCTGAACGTCACGACGATGCTCCTCGCGGTGCCGAGGGCCAGCGGCGAGGACGTCCGTGACATCGTGGCCCGCGCTGATGCCGCCGGTGTCCGCACGCTGATCCTGCCGTCGGTCGTCGAGATGTACGGCCGGGCGCCCGGCGTGGCCGACATCCGGCCGTTCACCGAGGGCGACCTCCTCGGCCGCCGCGAGCTGCAGACCGACCTCCACGCCGTCGCGGGGTACCTGGCCCACAAGCGCGTGCTCGTCACCGGTGCGGGCGGCTCGATCGGCGCCGAGCTCTGCCGGCGGATCCACCGCTTCCGTCCGGCGCAGCTGGTGATGCTCGACCGCGACGAGTCGTCGTTGCAGGCGGCGCAGCTCTCGATCGACGGCATCGGCCGCCTCGACGACGAGCGCCTGGTCGTGGCCGACATCCGGGACGCGGAGCGGATGGAGGAGGTGTTCGATCGGGTCCGGCCCGAGGTGGTGTTCCACGCTGCCGCCCTGAAGCACCTGCCGCTGCTCGAGATGCACCCGTCCGAGGCCGTGAAGACGAACGTGTGGGGCACCGAGGCGCTGCTGCGAGCCGCCCGGCGCTTCGGGGTCGAGACGTTCGTCAACATCTCCACCGACAAGGCGGCGGACCCGACCTCCGTCCTCGGGGCCACGAAGCGCGTCGCCGAGCAGCTCACCGCCCATGCCGCCGCCGATGCGCCCGGCACCTACCTGAGCGTGCGGTTCGGGAACGTCATCGGCAGCCGTGGCTCGGTGGTCCCGCTGTTCCAGGCGCAGATCGAGGCCGGCGGCCCCGTCACCGTCACGCACCCCGACGTCGCCCGGTACTTCATGACCATCCCCGAGGCGTGCGAGCTGCTGATCCAGGCGGGCGCCATCGGCCGGTCCGGCGAGGTGATGGTCCTCGACATGGGCGAGCCGGTGCGGATCTCCGACCTGGCACAGCGCCTGATCGCGCAGAGCGGCAAGGACGTCGAGCTGCTCTACACGGGCCTGCGTCCGGGGGAGAAGCTCTCCGAGGTGCCGTTCGGCGAGGGCGAGCGCGCCCTCCGCAAGGCCCATCCGCTGATCGACGCGGTGGCGGTGGAACCGCTCTCGCCCCTCGAGGTGCCAGCCGCCCTGTCGCTCCTGGACCTCGACGCCGACCGTCGGGTCCGCCCGCAGGACGACTCCCGAGCCGTGCCGGCGGTCCGCTCAGCTGGAGCGCAGCCAGTCGAGGGTCGCCGCCAGCCCGTCGGCGAGGGAGACGGGCTCGACGTCGGGGAAGAGCAGTCGGAGACGGTCGTCCCGCCCCTGTGAATGCGGCACGTCGCCCGGGCGGGCCGGCAGGTGCCGTCGCTCGATCGGATGGCCGAGCAGGTCCTCGATCGCCGCGAGCACCTCGAGGAGGCTGGTCCGGCCCCCGAACGCCAGGTTGACCGGCACGTCCGAGGCGACCCGGCGCACGGCGCCGTCGGCGAGCACCGCGGTGACCGAGTCGACGTAGGTGAAGTCGCGGGACTGGGTCCCGTCGCCGTGGATCGTCACGGGCTCGCCGGCGAGCCCAGCCGCCAGGAACGTCGGGAGCGCGGCCGCGTAGGCGTGGCCCGCTGGCTGGAGCGGCCCGTACACGTTGAAGAGGCGGAGGGCGAGCGTGCGCATCCCGTAGGACACGCCGTAGGCGAGGGCGTAGGCCTCGGTGGCCAGCTTGGACGCGCCGTAGGGGCTGAGCGGACGCGTGGGCAGGTCCTCATGCTTCGGCAGCGTCGGCTCGGATCCGTAGACGGACGACGACGAGGCCACCACCACGTGCACCCCGCCGGCAGCCCGCGCCGCCTCCAGCACGGCGAGGGTGCCGGTGGCGTTGGCGTGGTGCGTGGCGAGCGGGTCGGCCACCGACCGTGCCACCGACGGCCGGGCAGCCAGGTGGACCACGCTGTGGGCGCCTTGCGCCACGTTTCGCATCGCCGCCTCGTCGAGCACCGAGGCCTCGACCAGCTGCACGTCCACGCCGTCGAGGTTCGAGCGGAGACCGGTCGACAGGTCGTCCACCGCGACCACCTCGGTGACGCGCGGGTCGCCGGCGAGCCGACGGCACAGGTTGGCGCCGATGAACCCGGCACCACCGGTGACGACGATCCTCACGGTCGGGCGACCGGCCGGGCGGGGACGCCGACCACCGTGGCGCCGGCCGGGACGTCGTCGAGCACCACAGCGCCCGCGCCGACCCGTGCGCCGTCGCCCACCGTGCAGCCCCGCGTGACGATCGCCCCGGAGCCCAGGAAGGCGCCGTCACCGATCGTGCAGTCGCCGTTCACCATCACGCCGGGGGAGAGCTGGGCGAACGCACCGATCTGCGAGTCGTGCTGGACCGCGCAGCCCACGTCGAGGTGCGCGTGCCGACCGATCCGAACGTTGGTCGTGATCGTCGCCCGCGCCAGGACCACCACGCCCTCGGCCAGCTCGACGTCGAGCCCCACGTGCGCGGTGGGGTGCACGAGCGACGCAGCGGCACACCCGGCTGCGTCGAGCCGATCCGCCAGCTCCCTCCGGAGGGCGACGTCGCCGACGCCGAGCAGGTAGGCCCCGGGGTGCTCCAGCAGGTGGCCGGTCCCTCCCAGCAGGTCTGCTCCCAGCCGGTCGATCCGGGTGGGGTCCGGCTCGCCGTCGTCGACGAACCCGAGGACCTCCCACGTGGGCGCCCCGGCGGCGTTCGACGCCACCAACGCCTCGTAGAGCTCGCGGCCGTGCCCGCCCGCCCCCACGATCACCACCGGTGTCACCGCGACGACTGTAGGGCGATCTCCTCGAGCGTCTCGTAGAGCTCGCCAGCTCGGTCCGCCCGATCGTGGTGGGCGACGACCCGCTGGCGCAGCTGCTCGCCGGCGGCTCGGTGGAGGCGCTCCGATCCGAGCAGGTCGAGCACCGCGGTGGCCATGCCGCCGACGTCGAGGTGGTCGACCACGCCACGTGCCGCCTCGGGTCCGGCGGCCTCCAGCAGCTCCACGATGCCGCCGTTGCGGTAGGTGACCACCGGGTGGCGCATCAGGGAGTGCTCGAGGCAGACGAGGGGGAACGGGTCCTCGTGCGAGGTCAGCACGAACACGTCGGCCAGCGTGAACCAGCGGAGCGGGTCCGGCGTCGAGCCCACGAAGTGGACGTGGTCGCTTCCCGTTCGATCCAGGACGGTGCGGACGCGCTCCCAGTTCGGACCCTCCGTCTCGCCACCCACCCACACGAAGTGGACCGGGTCCGATGACCGTCGCGCCACCTCGGCAGCGAGCTGGACGAACAGCTCCGGGCCCTTCCGCCAGTCGATCGTCCCGGACCCCATCACGATCCGTGCGCCAGCCGGGACCCCCAGGCGCTCGCGGAGGTCGTCGGCCGGCCCGACGTCCGCCACGCTCTGGTCGATCCTCGCGACGTCGACGAACGGGTGGTGCACCGCGATGCGCTCGACGGGCACCCCGACCAGGTCGGCCAGCGCCTCCTGCACCTCGCCGCACACGGCGATCCAGCCGTCGGGCCGGTCGCGCAGCTGCTCGAGCATCCGTGCCCGTGCACGCCCGTACGACCGGAGCGCGAACGACAGCTCGTGGATGTGGCTCACCACGGCACCGTGCGATCGGAGGTGTGGGGCCACCTCGATGCTCGTGAGGCTGTTGAGGTAGACGAGGTCGAAGTCCCCGAGGCCGCGGAGCTGGGGCCGGAGCCGCGCCGCCGCCAAGGCGGGCGCGGCGCGGCGGCTGCCCCGCCACGCCAGCCCCCGCTCGGCGAAGGCCAGCGACGAGCCGACCGCTCCCCGGTCGAGGACGGTGACGGGGCCGACCTCCTCGTACCGCGGCACCATCGGGCCGTCCGCGAGGACGAGCGTGTGGACCTCGGTCGGGGTCTGCTCCCGCACCCACTCGAGCAAGTCGGCGAACAGGATCGGCGCGCCGGTGTACGAGGCCTCGTGGGTCACCGCGAGCATCCGACGGAGGGTCATCGCGCGACCTCTGCCACGTCGGCCCAGAGGCGGGGAGCGGCGATCGAGACGTCGTGGTGGTCGAGCACCCGCTGCCGGAGCTGACGGCCGACGGTGTGGCGGAGCGCCTCGGAGCCGAGCAGCTCCAACACCTGCGCCGCCATGCCCGCCACGTCGAGGTGGGGGACCACGCACGACGCCGCCTCCGCTCCGGCCGGCTCGAGGAGCTCCACCATCCCGCCGTTGCGGAAGGCGACCACCGGGTGGCCCATCGCGGCGTGCTCGAGGCACACGAGCGGGAACGGGTCCTCGTGAGAGGTCAGCGCGAACACGTCCGCGGCGGCGAACCACGTCTCGGGTCGGGGGTGGGTCCCGACGAAGTGCACCACGTCCCGGATCCCGGCCCGACCGCAGTCCGCCCACACCCTGGTCAGCTCACCCGACCGCCGGTCGCCGCCGACCCAGACGAAGTGGACGGGATCGGTGGTGCGGCGGTGGACCGCAGCTGCGAGCTGCACGAAGAGGTCGACCCCCTTGCGCCACTCGATGGTGCCGGCGCCCATCACCACCGCTGCGTCGTCGGGGATGCCCTGGTCACGGCGGAGGCGCTCGACGTCGCGCGGGTTGGTGCGAGCGGCATCGAAGCGCGCCGCCTCGATGAACGAGTGGTGCACCACGACGCGGTCCTGGTCGATCCCGAGGACGTCGACCAGGTCGTCGCGGACGGCCGATGACGCGGCGATCCAGCGCGCCGGCACGCTGCGCAGCAGGTCCTGCTCCCGGGCGCCGAGCGTGCCCAGGGCGAGGGCCATCTCGTGGACGTGCGCGACCACCGGCCCGTTCGGCGGGAGGTGGGGGAGGATCCCGGTGCTCGCCGCGCTGTTGAGGTGCACCACGTCGAAGTCGCCCAGCCGGGCCAGCTGTCGCCGTGCCCTCGGCGCCCATGCTCCCAGCCGGGCGAGGCGGGCCGGGGCGGCCGGCTCACCGGGCGGGCCGACCAGCGCGTTCGCTGCCGAGGCCCCCAGCGCGGTGACCGGGCCGAGCTCCTCGAACCGGGACCGCAGGGGACCGTCCCGCAGGAGGAGGGTGTGGACCTCGGTGTCCGTGTGTCGGGCGATCCACCCGAGCAGGTCGGCGAGGACGATCGGTGCACCGGTCAAGGTGGCCTCGTGCGAGATGGCGAGGAGGCGGCGCCGCGTCACGACGAGCTCCCCTCGGTCGACCCGGGGAGCAGCTCGGGTCCGCTCGCCGCCGCAGCCGCCACCACCGACGCCCTCCGGTCGACGTCGTCGAGCAGCTGGAACACGACCAGCGCGAGGGCTCCGGTGTCCGGGTACGCCACGGTGGCGGCGGCGCCCAGCTCGGCGAGCCGGGCCAGGTCACCGAGGTCGAAGCCCGCGGTGGGCACTCCGGCCAGGGCGGCGCGGACCGCGACGGCTCCATCCGGGTCGCTCCTGTCCGTCGACACGAGCAGGTCGGCTGCGGCGAGCCACGCGGCGGCCTCGTCGGGCGCCTCCACCCACGCGACCTCGGGGGACCCCACGAGCGAGCGGTCGTGCTCCAGCTGGCGGGTGAACCCCGGGGTGCGCCGGCCGATCCAGGCCCAACGGACCTCCGGGCGGTGGCCGCTCCGGCGGACGAGGTCCAAGAACAGGTCGGTCCCGGCCTCCCAGCTGCACTCTCCGCACCCGACCACGAGGTGGCCCCCGGCGGACACCCCCGCTCGCTCCCTGAGCCGGTCCGGTTGCGTGTTCACGGCGTCGGGCTGCTGGATCGGGGAGCGGGTGGCCGGAGCAACTCGTCGAGCTGCGCCATGAGGGAGGGCGCAGCGACGTCGTCGACGAACCGGGAGCGGACCCTGAGCCCCTGGGCGTCGCCGCACCCGGTCCGGCGATCGGGTGTCGCCAGGTGCTCGACCTGGTCAAGGAGCGCGTCGAGGTCTGGGTACGGCGCGCCGAGGAACGCCTCGCCGAACATCTCCTCGACCCCGCCGGCGCCGCGGAACGCGACGACGGGGGTGCCGGCCGCGGCGGCGTGGAGGCACACGAGGGGGAAGGCGTCCAGCCGGGCGGTGTGGAGGAACACGTCCGCCGCAGCCAGCCACGGTTCCACGTCGGGGACGCTCCCGAACCACCGGAGGTTCGTGAGGCCCAGCCGTTCGGACTCCTCGCGCACCTTCCAGAAGAGGTCGTCCCGCTCGCCGCCGATCCAGGCGAAGCGGAGGCCACCGAGCCCCCGGCGCGACGCCAGGAGGGCTGCCTCCAAGAAGAGGTCCACGCCCTTCCGCGGGGTCGCGATGCCGGCGCCGACCACGAGGACGTCGTCGGGGCCGGCCCCGAGCGCCAGCCGGCAGTTCGCCACCACGTGGACTGCTGTGGCGGCAGGTCGCTCGATGAACTCCTCGCAGACGACCACTTCGGGCGAGCCCGGGAGGCGGTCTCGGAGCGCTGCCGCAGTGCCGGCCGACCCGGCGAGCCACCGGGTGGTCCTCGTGCTCAGCTCCACCGGCCGCTCCAGCCAGTGGAGGTCCCCTCCCTGCTCGACCACCCAGGTGGCGACGGGACCGGGCGGGAGGAGCGGGAGGACCTGAGCCGCCGCCACGCTGACGAGCAGCGTCCCATCCGCGGGCGCCATGTCGCGCAGGCGGCCACGGAGCGACTCGATCCTTCCGCGGGATGGCCGTGCCGCATCCCACGGCTCGCTCGGATCGAGAAGGACACGGGTGGGGGCGAGTCGAACGTACGAGTCGACGAGGTCGCCGCCCCGGAAGGCGACGACGTCGAACGTGGTGTCAGGTCGGTTCCTGAGCGCCCATCGCAGGAACGACCGCGCCAGGACCGGCGGGCCAGTGCGGTCGAGCGCGTGCACCACGACGCGCCAGTGCGGCACGTCAGCCTCCGAGCGGCGCCAGCGCGTCGAGGAGGCGGCGCGTCCAGCGGTCTGCGTCGAGGTCGAACACCTCGGCCGGCGTCTGCCTCGGCCGAGGGGCTGCGAGTGCTGCGGCGAGCCGGGCGGCGGCTCCGTCGAGGTCGAGGTGCTCCACGACCTCGATCCCCTCGCCGTCCAGCTCCGCCGCGGTGGAGGTCACGA
>JBIQID010000011.1:0-38677 GCA_044508215.1 Actinomycetota bacterium
CCCTCGGGCACCTTGAAGCCCTCGGTGAAGATCTTGAAGTGGTGGATCAGCGCCTCCATGGACTCGTCGATGCGGGCCCGTGGCGGCGGGGTGACCTTCTTGTCCTGGATCCGGTAGTCGCCCTCGGGCATCTTGTCGAGGATCTGACGGACGATGCGAATCGACTCGACGATCTCCTCGAGACGGATCGCGTAGCGGTCGAAGCAGTCGCCGTAGCTGCCGACGCAGACGTCGAAGTCGACCTCGTCGTAGCGGAGGTACGGCTCGTCGCGGCGCAGGTCCCAGGCGTAGCCGGTGCTGCGGAGGATGGGTCCCGTGGCACCCAACGCCAGCGCCGACGCGGTGTCGATGACCCCGACGCCCTGCAGGCGCTCGCGCCAGATCGGCTGGCCAGTGAGGAGGGTGTCGAACTCTGCGATGCGCTCGGGCAGCGGCTCGATCGTGCGGAGCACGTCGTCGCGCCAGCCCGGCGGGAGGTCGGCGGCGACGCCACCGGGCCGGATGTAGTTGTGGTTCATGCGCAGCCCGGTCACGAGCTCGAAGAACCGCAGCACCTCTTCGCGCTCACGCCAGCCGTAGAGCATCATCGTCACGGCGCCGAGGTCCATGCCGTTCGTGGCCATGAAGAGCATGTGGGAGCTGATCCGGTTCAGCTCGCACATGAGCATCCGGATCCACTGGGCACGCTCCGGCACCTCGATGCCGAGCAGCTTCTCGGTGGCCATGGAGAACACCAGCTCGTTGAAGAACGGAGAGGCGTAGTCCATGCGCGTCGTGTTCGTGGCGCCCTGGGCGTAGGTGAGGTCCTCGCCCGTCTTCTCCATGCCGGTGTGGAGGTAGCCGATGACGGGCTTCGAGCGGATCACGCGCTCGCCCTCCAGCTCGAGCACGAGGCGGAGCACGCCGTGCGTCGACGGGTGCTGCGGCCCCATGTTCATGACCATGCGCTCGCCGGACGACCCCTCGGCGGGCTCCTGGTAGCCCTCACGGGCCTCGGCCTCGGTCTCCGACAGGCGCAGCACGGCGTCGGAGGCCCCGAGGCGCTCGACGGCCGCGGCGATGTCCTCCACCGCACGCTCCTCGCTGACGGCGGTCATCGTGCCGCCTTGCCGGAGCGGTGCTCCTGGTCTGCCGCCGTCTCCTTGAACTGCACCGGGATCTTCCCCATCGCGTAGTCCTTCCGAAGCGGATGGCCTTCCCAGTCGTCGGGCATGAGGATGCGGGTCAGGTCCGGGTGCCCGTCGAAGGCGATCCCGAACATGTCGTACCCCTCGCGCTCCATCGCCTCTGCGGCGGGGTGCACGTTGCAGATCGACGGGCAGGTCGGGTCGTCGGACGGCACCTGCACCCGGAGGCGGAGCCGCCGGCGCTCGACGAAGTTCATCAGGTGGACGACCACCTCGAACCGCTCGGGCGCGACGCCTTCGGGCAGCGGAGCGCGGTTCGGGTTCGCCAGCTGGTCGACGACGGTCAGGTCGGTGCACTGCCAGTAGCCGGCGTCGCGGGCTCGCTCGACCAGCCCGACGAGCTGCTCCCGGGTGGGGTGGGCGACCAGCTGGTCGATCGACACCGTCGTGGGGACGCCGTCGAGGACGGCCTCCAGCTCGGCCGGGGGCGCCTGCCCGTCGGTGTCGGGGGCAGTGGTGGGGGCGTCGGCGTCCACCTTCAGGCCTTGGCGCCCACGGGGCGCTCCGTCAGCCGGACCGGGGTGCCGGCGGGCTCGACCACGTGGATCTCCGCTCCCCCGCTCGCCGAGGACTCCCGCCGGCGGGTCAGCTCGCCGGAGCGGATCGTCTCGTGCAGGGTCGTGATGGCGTGGATCAGCGTCTGGGGGCTCGGGGGGCAGCCGGGGGCGTACACGTCCACCGGGACCACCTGGTCGACCCCCTGCACCAGGGCGTAGTTGTTGAACATGCCGCCGGAGCTGGCGCACACGCCCATGGAGATGACCCACTTGGGTTCCATCATCTGGTCGTAGATCTGCCGCAGCACGGGGGCCATCTTCTGGCTGACGCGGCCGGCGACGATCATCAGGTCGGCCTGGCGGGGCGATGCCCGGAAGACCTCCATGCCGTACCGGGCGAGGTCGTAGTGCGCCCCGCCCGCAGCCATCATCTCGATCGCGCAGCACGCCAACCCGAACGTGGCCGGCCAGATCGACCGGGCCCGGGACCACTTCACGAGGTCCTCGATCTTGCCCGTCAGGAAGTTGTGCTCGAGACCCTCGAAGCCTTCACGCTGCAGGTTGCCGGCGAGCCCCATCAGGCTGCCTCCTCAGTGGTCGGACTGGGCGCATCACGCCCATCGAGACCTACCCGCCGCACGGTGGTGCGCGCGGTCCTCACGCCGCTGACCATCTCGCTGGTCCGGTGGGCACGCCGGCTGGGACCCCAGTCGAGCGCCCCGTTGGCGATCAGGTACACGAACGACTCGAACACGGCGAGGGCGAAGATCACGATCGCCAGCACGCCGAAGGTGCCGAGCTCGCGGTAGATCGTGCTGAACGGGTACAGGAACACGATCTCCACGTCGAAGACGATGAAGATCATGGCGACCAGGTAGAAGCGCACCGGGAACCGCTCGGGCGGGGTCGACACGTCCTCGATGCCGCACTCGTAGGGCGCCACCTTCGCGGCGTTCGGGCGGGGCGGGCTGAGCAGGCGGGCTGCGACCAGGCTGACCGCCGCGAAGACGATCCCGAGGACCGACAGCACGACGACCGGCAGGTACTGACCCATACGGGTTACTTCTTCCCCTCGAACTCGGCGCGGGCAGCCATCGCGAGCTTGTCACGCTGGTGCAGCAGCATCGTGAAGATCACGAAGAAGATCAGCGACACGAGGGTGAACACGAACGGGATGAAGCGACGGTTCCCGAGGTTGCGGAGCATGATCACCGAGGTGGTCGACGCGCCCTCGAGACGGGTGGGCGGCGGGGGCGTCTCGCCCGGGGCCACCTGGAACTCCTGGGTCTTCGTGACCGTCACGACGCTGTGCAGCTCGGGGTTCTTCACCTGGAAGGTGGTCGCGATCCGGTGCCAGGCCTGCTCGAGGGTGCTCTTCTCGGCGATCGGGCTGCAGGGCTCCTTGCCGCCCAGGAAGAACACGTCCTCGACGATGTAGCTCGACGGGCCGGTGTTGTCACCGAACGCCGAGGCGTCGGCGAGCGCAGCGTCGGAGCTGGCCACCGCCTCACCGCGACGGGGGTCCGACTCCGACAGCAGGCACCAGCCACCGAGCTGGTCCTCGACCGCCGCGCGGGCCGCCTCGGCGTCCTCGGCGATCCGCTCGGCGAGCTCGCTGTCGGACGACTCCTCGACGAGCCGTGCGAGCTCGGGGTCGTCGCGCAGCAGGTCCTCGCCGTTCTCCTCGATGCCGGGGCGGAGCGAGGTGGCCACGTCGTCGCTCGTCGCGAGGACGAGCGGGCTCGCGATCGTCACCACGTTCGAGAGGGACTGCGGCTCGTAGTCGGCACCCTCGGTGGCGATCGCCGCGAGGTGGACCAGCGGGTACGACTCCAAGATGTCGGCCGGATCGGGCAGCGAGTCGGCGGGCGGGAGGTCCCGCGCCACCTCCGTGGCCACGTTGTCGTCACGGCTGAAGTTGATCTCGATCGGCATCCACGCCGGCGAGCGACCGACGAGGCCGATGCCGTAGATCCACCAGATGATCCCCATGATCACCATCCAGCCGAAGACGGCGGAACCGGCGAGCAGGAAGCCGAGGCGGAAGCCCGAGTTGGTGGAGAGGATCAGCCAGATCGACCCCAGGAAGAGCACCACTGCGACGACGCAGATGAGGATGCCCCGGATGGTGGGGTCGAAGGCGATGGCACTGAGGATGGTGCTGAGCATGATCGGGTCCGGCTCAATTCTCGGGGGTCGTGGTGGACGGCGTCGAAGCGGGCTCCCCGCCGTCGGCGGGAGCCTGGGCCCTCAGGTCGGGACGCTGCTGCGACAGTGCTCGCTCGTAGACGACGATCGCCCACACCTCTTCGGGCGAGAGCATCCCCCGCGCGCCCAGCTGGGGCACGGAGGTGTCGCCCTGGTTGGGGTTCACGCCGAAGCCGGGCATGCGGCCCGAGCCCTGCTGGCGGTTGCCGTACTGGCGGCCGTACTCCGTCCCCACCATCACGAGGTCGAAGTGCTGCTTGAGGGTGAGGTCCTGCTCGATCCCGATGAGGCTCGGGGCGAAGCGACCGCGGCCGGTCTGCTCGACGGTGCGCCAGGGCTGGCCGTAGGTCGCGCCCGGCACGTGGCAGCGGGCGCACGAGTACGAGCCGGCTGCGACGTCGTTCATGTTGAAGAGGATCTCGCCCAACAGGAGCTGGTCGGCCTCGTCGAGGCACGCGAACTCGCTCGACGGGCACTCGTAGGCGAGCGGGTCGGTGAGGACCCCGTTCTCCTCCTTGACCGCGGCGAGCCGGTCGGCCAGCCCCTTGTCGCGGGAAGCGATGGCGTCGTGGACCTGCTTGGAGATCTCGTCCGGCGACATCTGGATCGACCACAGGTAGTCGATCACGTTGTCGAGCTGCTGGTCGGAGAGGGCGCCACCGCCCACCACGCCCCAGGCCGCCATCGGCGTGCCGGGACGGCCGTAGACCAACACATCGCGGACCTCGGCCTCGGAGAACCGGTACAGCACGGTGTCGAGCGCCGGAGCCGCCCAGCTGACCTGCTGGACGAACTCGCCCGCCTCGTCGGTGATCACGTAGCTGGCCACACCGCCGGTGCCCTCGGGCCCGTGGCAGCCCACGCACTGCGCGCCCTCGATGTAGATCTCCTCGCCGCGGGTCTCGAAGAGCTCCTGGTACATCGCGACCGCACCCTCCTGGCGGCCGCTCTCGGCCAGCCAGTAGAGCGGGAGGGTGACGCCGACGACGGCGAGGAGGCCGAACGCCGACCAGAGCGCCCAGTTGAGCTTGGTGCCCTCGAGCTGCTCGTCGTCGAAGTAGGGCTTGCGGTTCGGTGCGAGCTCGATCTCCGAGCCGACCTCGCGGCGGCCCTTCCGCATCTGGGTCCAGACGAAGAAGAACCCGCCGATGAACACCACTGCGATGACGACGAAGCCGATCGTCCGCTGTGTGGTCGCTTGTGCCAGCATCGAGTGCATCACTTCCTAGAGGTCTGCCGTGGATCCGGAGCGGGAGGGATCAGTGCCCCCCGGCACCGATGCAGTGGGGCCCCTCGGCCTCTTGGCCGGTGGTGTTCGTGCCGATCGGCGGGCCCTGGATGATCTTCGACGAGGCCGTGTCGACCGTGACGGTGCCGTCGCCTGCGATCTCGACGGGGAAGCGGTCGAGGCCGCGTGGGGCCGGGCCGCCCTTCTTCTCGCCCACCTGGTTGTAGGTGGAGCCGTGGCACGGGCACTCGAACCACTGCGAGGTCACGCACTCGGGGACCCGGCAGCCGAGGTGCACGCACTTCTGGTAGAGCGCCACGATGCCCTGCTCCATGCCGGGGAGGCAGGCCTGGCCGGCGTACGCGATGCGGGCCTTGGGAACGGCGGACGCCGGGTACTCGGTGACCCACATGCGACCCTCGGGCTTGTAGAGGAAGCCGGCGTTCTTCTCGATGTCGGCCTTGATGTCGCTGAGCTTGCCGATGCGGATCTGCCCGCCGAAGCCGCCGGAGCCCGACGGCCACAGGAACGCGGTGAACGCCGCAGCGGCGAACGTGGTGATCGAGAGCCCCATGAGGCCCACCACCGAGCGGTTCAGGAACTGGCGGCGGGTCACCCCGTAGGTCTCGGGGTCCGGCGGCACCCACAGGGTGGGTGCCGTGGAGCTGGCCGGGACGATCGCGTTGCCCGTGCGGGCGATGACCGCTGCCCGCTCGACCTCGCGGCCCGTCGGGCCGCCGGCCTCGACGAGCTCGCGGTCGGCCTTGCGGCGCGAGCGGTCGCGCTTCAGCGTCTCGCGTGCGAGCGAGCCGGTGGCCTGGTTCTCCCGTCGCCGCACGGTGGAGAGCACCGCAGCGGCAGCGGCGAGGACCAGGAGGACGATCGCGAGCACTACCAGGCCGCTCATCGGGCACCTCGCTCGGTCGTGTGGGGGTTCTTGGTTTCGGACATGGTCGTCACCAGAGGGGGGTCGAGGGCATCAGAGGTCGAAGAACACGCCGTCGCGCCACGGCAGCGTGAAGTTGAAGCCGGGTCCACGGAAGAAGGACCCGATGATCACGAGCACCGCCCAGAACATGAGGTGGACCGACATCAGCATGATGGCGAACTTGCGGTCCTCCGGCTTGTTCGACGGGTTCCGGTCCACGTACGGGGCGAGGATGAGCAGGAAGATGCCCATGCCCGGGATGGTCACGCCGGCGACCATCGGGTGGAACATCGTGAGCAGCTCCTGGAGGCCCAGGAAGTACCAGGGGGCCTTCGAGGGGTTCGGCGTGCGGTTCACATCCGCGAGCTCGAGCAGCGGGGCGTTCACGAAGATCGAGAACACCGTGACCACCGCGGTGGTCAGGAGTGCCGCGCCGAACTCGATGATGAGCAGGTGGGGCCACACGTGGACCTTGTCCTGCGGCTTCGCCTTGACGTCCTGGATGGAACCGGACTTGACGACGGTGAGGAGCCGCTGGGTGTGGCCGCCGGGGCCAGCCGCGAGCGGAGGGCCGGTGACCGTGGCGACGCCGCCACCGGCCTCGGCGACCGCGACGCCACCGCCACCGGCGGGAGCCGCGGCAGTGGCCTCGCCACCGGCCTTGCGGGCCTTCGCGGCCTTCGACCGCTCGAGCAGGTGCGCGGGGATCCGGGAGTCGCCGGCCGACTCGGCCGGCGCGTCGGCCGCCTCGCCTGCAGCCGGGGCGGACTCGGCCGCCTTCGCCGCAGCCTTCTCCTTCGCCGCCTGCGCCCGCTTGAGCAGGTGTTCGGGGATTTCGGTCATGTCAGCTACCTCGTCGAGCTACAGCCGGCGGCCTACAGCGGGCCCGAGATCCCGCCATCCTTCCGCACCCTCCAGAAGTGGATGGCCATGAAGATGACGATGATGAACGGGAAGAAGAGGACGTGGAGGACGTACCACCGCAAGAGCGTGTCGGTACCGATCTCCGCTCCCCCGAGCAGGACGAAGCGGACCTGGTTCCCGAACACCGGCGTGTAGCCGATCATGTTCGTTCCCACGGTCACCGCCCAGAGCGCCAGCTGGTCCCACGGCAGCAGGTAGCCGGTGAACGAGAGGAGCAGCGTCAGGGTGAGGAGGATGACGCCGATCACCCAGTTGAACTCCCGCGGGGCCTTGTAGGCGCCGTGGTAGAAGACGCGCGCCATGTGGAGGAACACCGAGATCACCATCAGGTGGGCGCCCCACCGGTGCATGTTCCGTACGAGCAGGCCGAAGGTGACCGAGGTCTGCAGGGCGTAGATGTCGTCCCACGCCTGCGCAGCGGTCGGCCGGTAGAAGAACATCAGGAAGATGCCGGTGACCGTGAGGAGGATGAACACGAAGAAGCTCAGCCCGCCGAGGCACAGCGTGTAGCTGACCTTCACCGCGTGGCGCTTCACCTTCACCGGGTGGAGGTGGTAGAGCACCGAGTTCATGATCACGTAGGACCGGTTCCGGGGGCTGTCGGTGTAGCCCTTCCGGAAGATCGAGCCCGGTCGGAAGATCGAGCTCCACGCCTGGGAGCCCTGGACCGAATCGTTCAGCTGAGCCAGCTTCGCCCCGATCCCCGGGGTGTTGCCTTGCATCGTCTTGGCCACGGCTACTCCCTACTCCGCGAGCGCTTCGTGCGTCGAATCGACATCGGTACCTGACGGCATCTCGTGTGACCTCATCCCAACCGCATCCCGTAGCCGTAGCCGTGGGTGTTCGTGCGCTGGTGCGTGTCGCCCACGGCGCCCGGATCGCCGACCTTGCCGAGGATGATCACGCCGGTGGGGCAGCGGTCGACGCACAGGGCGCACCGCGTGCACACGTCGTCGTCGATCAGGAACACGACGTTGTCGCTCGGGTCGACGCCGGGCTGCTCGACGCCCACCGTCTCCTCGATGGCGCCCGGGGACACCATGTGGATGCACTTCCACGGGCAGATGTCGACGCAGCCCTCGCACATGATGCACTCGGACTGGTCGATGTGGATGAACTGCTTCGGCTTGACCGCCTTCGCCAGGTAGTCGGCATCGACCTCCTGGAGCACGTAGTCCGTCCGGAACTCCGGCATCGGCGGGTTCGCGTCGGTGGCGCCCATCTTGGCCTCCTTCAGCCTCGTCCGGCCTTGGCGACGAGAGGTCGACCATAGGCCGAGACCGGCTCGATCGCCTTGGCAGCCGCTGCCTTCTTCTCCCGGTCGTTCCAGAAGGCGAACGCCCAGATGAAGCCGCCGAGGCCCACGCCGTAGATCAGCACCGCCACGACGTCCCGGATGATCATCTTGTTGATCGCGATCGGGATGTCGCCCCAGAAGCCCCACCACGACTCCCACGACCCGCCCGGGCCGATGATCTGGAGGTCGGGGCGCCAGGCGAGGTCGGAGTCCGCCCAGTTCAGGAACTCGTGCGGCAGCACGCCGTAGAGCCAGAACAGCACCAAGAAGACGTAGGTGGCCGCCACGGAGGCCTCGCCCCAGGTGATCGGCGTGCCGGGGGCGCGGCGCTTGGCCACCCAGAAGAAGGGCACCATCAGGGCCATCATCACGAGCGTGGACGCGATGTAGCGCACCTGGATGATGTTCGACGAGGCGAAGCTGCCGCGCTGGGTGCCGTCGGCCAGCCAGAGGAGGAACGCGATGCCCATCGGGAGCGCGAGCAAGGAGGCGAGGATGAACCCCTGCACCTTCAGATGCGTCTTCGTGATGTCCACCGCAGCGGCTCCTGAACGTTCGAGACGGACTGGTCGGACTGGGAGGTGTCCTAGTGAAAACTCTCACAAGGTCGGCAGGCGTGGCACGCTCGCCGGCGTGGGGTGAGGTTTACCACGCGGCGCGCACCGAGGACACATTCCGGTCGCAGCGCGGGGCGGCGGCGTGGGTCGACGGCGCGAGAGGGGCCCGGCTTTGGTCGCCGTCGCAGCCGTGGGCATAAAGTGAGGCCCGAACGGCGTAAGAACCTGCCGCCTGGCCGGACCTTGTCCGGTCACCGCCGAGACGGGAGTCAGCGTTGACCGAAGTACCCGAACACCTGCTGCAGCGGAGCAAGGCGCGCCGAGCCGCACTCGGGCTGGGCGGCGATGCGGGCGACGTCGCGGCGGCGTCCACGCCGAGCGCCGGCGGCGCGGTCGAGAAGGCTCCCGACGCTGCCGCTGCTGCACCGGCTGCGGCCGCGGCACCCGTGCCTGCGGCTCCACCCGAGCCCGAGGTGCTGCCCCCGTTCGTCGAGGCGGCGAAGAACCGCCACAAGATCCCGTTCTGGGCGGCGTCGGTCCTGGCGATCCTGCCCGTGTGGGCCCTCGTCTACGGCCTCACCAACGACAAGCCCACCCCGACCGAGGCAGGTCCGCTCACCTTGGGCGCGTCCGCCTACGGATCGTGCGCCGGCTGCCACGGCGCCAGCGGCGGTGGCGGTGCCGGCCCTGCGCTGAACGGTGGCCGCGTGGTCGAGGAGTTCCCCGAGATCGCCGACATGCTGCACTGGGTCATGGAGGGCACGCCCGGGTTCCAGGCGCTCGACATCCCCACCTACGGCACGAGCAACAAGCCCGTGGGCGGCGCCGGCACCATGCCCGGCTGGAAGGACAGCATGTCGGCCGAGGAGCTCATCGCCGTGGTGCGCCACGAGCGTGAAGCCCTCAGCGGCGGCTCGTTCGACGTCGCCGAGTACGACGAGATCCAGGCGATGATCGACGAGCTCTACCCGGAACGCTCGGCCGAGTTCCAAGCCGTGATCGACGAGTGGAAGAACCTCCCCACCGACGCCTGATCCGCACCGACGTCCTGGTGGTGGGCGGCGGTCCGGCAGGGTCCGCGGCCGCCTACTGGCTCGCCCGTGACGGGCACCGCGTGGTCGTCGCCGAGAAGAAGGTGTTCCCGCGGGAGAAGACCTGCGGCGACGGCCTGACCCCCCGGGCGGTCCACCAGCTCCAGGAGATGGGCCTCGGCCCGCAGCTCGAGGGCTACCACCGCTACGACGGCCTCAGGGCGATCGCGCACGGGCGCACCCTCGAGATGCAGTGGCCGGACCACCCGGTCTTCCCGTCGCACGGCTACGTGGTGCGCCGGCGCGACCTCGACCGGTTCGTCGCCGAGAACGCCGAGGCAGCCGGGGCCGAGGTGCTGACCGGCCACGAGGCCGTGGGGCCGATCGTGCGCGACGGCATCGTCGAGGGCGCCACCCTCACCAGGAAGTCCGACGGTGCGACGATCGAGGTCGAGGCGCGCTACGTCGTGGTGGCCGACGGCGCGAACTCCCGGTTCGGCCGGGCGCTCGGTACCGCCCGGAACCGCTCCTACCCGCAGGGCATCGCCATCCGGGGCTACTACGAGAGCCCGATGCACGCGGACCCCTGGATCGAGTCCGCGCTCGACGTCCGCGACCGCAACGGCGCCTCGATGCCCGGCTACGGCTGGATCTTCCCGGTGGGCGACGGGACCATCAACGTGGGCATCGGCCTGCTCAGCACGTTCCGGGACTACAAGTCGGTGAACACCACCCACCTCATGGAGGAGTGGGTGCACACCCTCCCCTCGCACTGGGGCATCGATCCGGAGAGCCCGCTCGCACCGGCCACGGGTGGCCGCCTGCCGATGGCCGGATCGATCGAACCGAAGGTCGGTCCCACGTGGATCGTCGTGGGCGACGCCGCCGGGTCGATCAACCCGTTCAACGGCGAGGGCATCGACTACGCCTACGAGACCGGCCGGATGGCGGCAGGTCTCGTGTCGGAAGCTCTCCGCACCGGCAGCGGGCGCCCGCTGTGGCGCTACCCCGAACTGCTCGACGCCGAGTACGGCCTCTACTTCAAGGTGGCGCGCCTGTTCGTGAAGGCGATCGGGCGGCCGGCCCTCATGCGCGAGCTCACCAGGGTGGGCATGCACAGCCGCACGCTCATGGAGTGGGTGCTCCGGATCATGGCGAACCTGCTGCGCCCCGACGAGCTGGGGCCGGCCGAGGCCGTCTACAAGGTGGCGGCGGGGCTCGCCAGGATGGTCCCGGAGCGGGACGCGGCGTGATCGCCCTCCGGCGTGTGGGCGCGCTGCTCGCCGCGCTGGTGCTCGCATGCGGTCTCGCCGCCTGCTCCTCGGACGGCGACGACTCCAGCACCTCGACCACGGACCCCTCGTCGTTCCCGCTGCAGTCGCCCACCGCGGAGGAGGCCGCCGAGGCGACGGGGCTGGTGCTGCCCAGCTCGATGACGGACTACCGCTCGGCGAACTCCCCCACCGCCGCCCAGCTGGAGATCGGCTTCACGATGTCGGCCGCGGAGGTCGAGTCGTTCGCTGCGTCCTCGGGGCTCGAGCTGGTGCCCGACGAGCGGGTGATCATCCACTCGTCGCCGGTCTGGGGCGACCAGAACCCTCCGGGCGACCTCCGCAGCGGCACCGTCGACAAGGGCCGCTACCGGTCGAAGGTCGAGATCCGCACGAACTACAGCGAGACGCAGCCCGACGCCGCAGCGGTGCGGGTGCTCGTCACCCTTCGCTGAACCGCCGGAGGTCGTCGAGCGACACGCGCCCGGAACGACGCCCGGCGGCAGCCAGCGCCGCGAGGTCGCCGTCGGCCTGGGCACGGAAGAGCTGCCCGAAGGTGAACGACTCCCCCGGCACCGCCAGGTCGGAGGTCGGGGGCTCCAACACCTGGACCACCACGATGTCGTCCGGTCCGCCCTTGTGCAGCTGCCCGGTGGAGTGCAGGAAGCGGGGGCCGACCCCGAACGTCGTCGCGACGCCGAGCCGGCGGCCCAGGCGGTCGCGGATCACCGCCAGCTCGTCGAGCTGGGGACCACCGGGGTCGACGAACGCCGTGAACGCGAGGTGGTCGCCCGGGCGGACGAGCCCGAGCAGGTCCTCCGCTGGGACATCGGCAGGGGTGTCCGGGGCGTCGCCGGCGAGCACCTGGCGGGCGGCCACCTTCGCGGACTCGACGTCGGGCTGGTCGAAGGGGTTGATGCCGAGCACGCGTCCCGCGATGGCGGTGGCGAACTCCCAGAGGAGCACGAGCGCACCGAGGTCGGTCTCGGTCTCGACCGGCATGGAGACCCTCGGCGCGTCGATGCCGGAGAGGGCGTCGCCCTCGGGCGGCGAACCGATGACCACGAGGAACCGGTCCTGCGGGTTGGCCGCGGCGATGTCGGGAGCCTCTCCGATGACGGGGACGATGCCCACCCCTGCCTTCCCCGTCGACTCCGCGATCAGCTGCTCCACCCAGGCGCCGAACGAGGCGATCCGCTGGTCGATGTAGAAGGTCAGCTTGTCCCGGCCGGCGCGTGCCGCCTCGGCGATCGCGACGCCGAGCGCGAGGCCGACGTTGTCCGCGTCGTCGGGACCGAGCGGCTCCAGCGCGTCGGCCATGTCGAGCGCCGACGTCGTGAGGGCCTCGCCGTCGGCACCCACGATCGCCGCGGGGACGATCCCGAACAGCGAGAGGGCGGCGAAGCGACCGCCGATGTCGGGGTCGTTCTCCCAGACCTCGGCGTACCCGGCGGAGCGCGCCGCCTCGCCCAGCGCCGAGCCGGGGTCGGTGATCACGGCGAAGCGGGAGGGGTCACCGGAGCGCTCCCAGAACCATGCGAGCTGTGAGCGGGTCTCCACGGTGGACCCCGACTTGGAGGCGGCGATGTGGAAGGTGCGGTCCGCGGGGCAGGTCTCGGCCAGCCGGGCGATCGCGGCGGGGTGCGTCGTGTCGATGACGTGGAGCTGCGGCGAGCCCGGCCGTCCTCCGAAGGTCCGGGCCAGGACCTCGGGGAAGAGCGACGACCCTCCCATCCCCATCAGCACCACGTGGTCGGCGACGGCGGCGATCCGCTCGGCGGCCTCGGCGAGGTCGGGCCACACCTCGAGGGAGTCCTCGGCCGCGCCGAGCCACCCAAGGCGGTCGGCGACCTCGTCCGGGTCCGGCGAGAACACGGTGTGGTCACGGCTCCAGAGGCGACCGACGACGTCGTCCTCGGAGAGGGCCTGCGTGGTCTGCTGGACGGGGAGGGCGAGGTCGGAGAGGTCGAAGCGAACGGCGATCACGCGGTCACGATAGAAGGTGCCGTCCGACCCCGAACTTCGCCATCCTGAACGTCCCGTCAGGGCGTCGAGCACCTCACTCGACGCAGCACGCTTCCTGAGGGGATCCCGTTATCATCGTGCCGGTGGGTGGTGGATGGCGGTCGGTCGCCGAGCGGCTCGTGGGCTCGGGGACCGCAGACGAAGGCGGACGGCCGAGCCTCGGTCACATCATGCGGCAACGTCGCTGGGCGACGCTGTGGCGGACCTTCCCGGACCTCGCCGAGATGCGTGTCCTCGACCTCGGCGGCACCCCGGACGGCTGGTCCGCTGCACCGGTGCTGCCGGCTCAGCTCACCCTGGTGAACCCGAGCCCGCCGTCGGACGACCTCCCCGACGGCATGGAACACGTCAGCGGCGACGCGTGCCAGCTCCCGGAGGAGGTGCGTGACGGCGGGTGGGACCTCGTGTACTCGAACTCGGTGATCGAGCACGTCGGCGGCCACGCCCGGCGCCAGCAGTTCGCCGAGGTGGCCCGCTCCTGTGCACCCTCCTACTGGGTGCAGACCCCGTACCGGTACTTCCCGATCGAACCGCACTGGCTCTTCCCCGGGTTCCAGTTCCTGCCGGTCCCGGCGCGCCGGGCGGTGGCCATGCGGTGGCCGCTCCACCCGGGTCGCCGCGACGACCCGGCGGCCGCGCTCGACGAGGTGCTCGACATCGAGCTGCTCTCGCGCACCGAGGTGTGCCGCTACTTCCCCGACTGCGAGCTGCTCGTCGAGCGGGCAGGCGGCCTCGCGAAGTCGCTCATCGCCCTCCGCGTCGGCTGATCAGACCGGCAACGGCTCCCGCTCGGGTGCGGTCGGACGAAGCCACACCTCGGCACCCGGCGCGAGCGGCGCCGACGCCGCCGCAGCTCGGCCCAGGTGCACGGTGACCGGCCCGTCGCCGGTGGTCGCCTCGACCCTCACCTCGGCACCCACCCGGATGACCCGCTCGACCACTGCCAGCGTCCCTCCGTCGACGTGCGCCGCCGCGACCTCGATGTCGTGCGGGCGCACCGCTTCACCACCGAGACGGGTGACGGGGCCCAAGAAGCCCATCACGAACTCGTTGGCCGGTCGGTCGTAGAGGGTCTCGGGGCTGCCCACCTGCTCGATGCGCCCACCGTTGACGACGGCGATCTCGTCAGAAACTTCGAGGGCCTCCTCCTGATCGTGCGTGACGAGCACGGTGGTGACCGGGATCTCCTCGTGCAACCGGCGCAGCCACTCACGCAGCTCCCGTCGCACCCGTGTGTCGAGGGCACCGAACGGCTCGTCGAGGAGGAGCACGCGGGGCTCCACCGCCAGGGCACGGGCGAGTGCCATCCGCTGGCGCTGCCCACCGGAGAGCTGCGACGGGAGCCGGTCGGCGAAGCCGTCGAGGTGGACGAGCTCGAGCAGCTCCATGACGCGCCGGCGGATCTCGTCCTTCGGCCGCTTGCGGATCTCGAGGCCGAACGCCACGTTGCGGTACACGCTGAGGTGCCCGAACGCGGCGTAGTGCTGGAAGACGAAGCCGATGTCGCGGTGCTGCGGGCGCGTCGCCGTGACGTCGCGCCCGTCGATCTGCACCGACCCGGAGTCGGGCTGCTCGAGGCCTGCGACGATGCGGAGGAGGGTCGACTTCCCGCCGCCGCTCGGCCCGAGCAGCGCTGTCAGCTTGCCGGCGCCGATCTCGAGCGAGACGTCGGACAGGGCGGTGAAGTCTCCGAAGCGCTTGCTGATGCGGTCGACGACGATGCTCACGAGGGCTGCTCCTTCTGGCGGACGACGGTGACGACGACGAGGCACGCGATGGCGACCACCGCCAGCACGAGGGACGCCGCGTAGGCGGTCACCTGCTCGAACTCGCCGTACTTCTGCTCCACGAGGGACGTGGTGGTCTGGGTGCTGCCCAGGACGCCACCGGCGGTGACGACCTTGACCGCGCCGAACTCGCCCATCGCACGGGCGAGGGACAGCACGAGGCCGTAGGCGACGGCCCAGCGGATGGAGGGCAGGGTGATGCGGCGGAACGTCTGCCACGGACCGGCGCCCAGCGTGGTGGCCGCCTGCTCCTGGTCGGTTCCGATCTCCTCGAGGACCGGCGCCACCTCGCGGACCATCAGCGGGAGCGACACGAAGACCGTTGCCGCCACGATCCCCGGCATCGCGAAGATCACCTGGACGCCGAGGCTCTCCAGCGCGCCGCCGAACCAGCCGAAGCGCCCGTACACCAGGATCAGCGCCAGTCCGGCGACCACCGGCGACACCGACAACGGCAGGTCGACGAGGCGGCTGAGCAGCTTCCGGCCACGGAACCGGTGCCGCACCAGCAAGAGCGAGACACCCACGCCGAACACGAGGTTGCAGACGACGGCGAGCCCCGCGGCGATCCCCGTCACCTTGAACGCGTGGAGCACCTCGGGCTGGCGAAGGGCGTCCCACACCGGGGCGATGCCGTCTTCGAAGGTCCTCCAGCCGACGAGCACGACCGGCACGAGGACCAGGCCGCCCACGTAGAGCACGACGATCCAGCGCATCGCCAGCCGGCCGGCCGTGGTGTTCCGAGGTCGACGCTCAGGCACGGCGCACCGCCCACCGCTGGATCAGGTCGATCGCCACGAGGGTCACGAGCGACACGGCGAGGAGCACGGTCGCCACCGCTGCGGCCCCGGCCCGGTTGTCGTTCTCCATGAGGACCAGGATCCGGACCGATGCCACCTCGGTGCGGCCCGGCAGGTTGCCCGACATGAGCACGAGCGACCCGTACTCGCTGATCGCCCGGGCGAACGCGAGCGCTGCGCCGGCGGCGATCGCCGGCAGGAGCCGTGGGAGGAGGATGCGGCGGAAGATGGTGACCCGCCCTGCGCCGAGCGACGCGGCTGCCTCCTCCACCTCGGGGTCCAGCTCGAGGAGCACCGGCTGGACGGCGCGCACCACGAACGGGACGGTGACGAACAGCAGCGCCACGAAGATGCCCGCGCGGGTGTTCGCGAGCTGGATGCCGACGGGGCTCTTCGGTCCGTAGAGCGACAGCAGCACCAGGCCCGCCACGATCGTGGGGAGCGCGAACGGCACGTCGATCACCATGTCGAGCACCGCCTTGCCGCGGAACTCGTCCCGCACGAGCACCCAGGCGATCAGCGTCCCGGCCACCACGTTCACGACGGTGACCAGGAGCGCCTCGACCACGGTGAGGCGCAGCGCCGAGGCGACGGCCTCGTTCGAGATCGTCGCCCAGAAGCCGCTCCACCCCTCGGTCGCCGACGTCACGACGACGGCCGAGAGGGGGAGGACCACGAGGAGGCTCAGCCAGAGGACCGAGACGCCCAGGCCCAGGCGGGTGCCGGTGACGATCCGGCGCGCCGAGAGCGCACCGGACCGTCTGGCACCCGCCACCGGGAGGTCGATCGACGCCAAGGTCAGTTGCCCTTGCCCGAGGCGTTCTGGATCTTCGTGACGATGCCGTCCGAGCCGTCCTTGCCGGCGGTGGCGAAGAACTTCTCGTTGATCTCCTTCCAGCCGCCGAAGTCGGCGACGGTGACGAGGCGCTCGGGCGCCGGGAACGGGTCCGAGGGGTCGTTCGCGCCCTCGACCTCGACCTCCACGCCGTCGACCACAGGGCGGAAGCCCTTCAGCGCGAACGCCTCCTGGCCCTTCGAGGAGAGGACGAACTCGAGCCACTGACGGGCCTTGGGGGTGGCGTCCTTCGTCACCGCTCCCGGGTTCTCGATGAGAAGGGTCGTGTCCGGGATGAAGTACTCGAAGTCCTCGCCGTTCTGGCGGGCGAAGATCGCCTCGTTCTCGTAGGAGATCAGCACGTCGGCGTCGCCGTTGGTGAACGCGGTGGTCGCCTCACGGCCGCTGCCGGCGAGCACCGACACGTTCCCGAAGAACTTCGCGAGGTAGGCCTCGCCCTCGGAGTCGGGCTTGGCCCCGGCGTCGGTGGCGTGCGCCCAGGCCGCCATGAGGTTCCAGCGGGCAGCACCCGAGGAGCCGGGGTTGGGCGTGACGATGCTGACGTCGTCGCGGACGAGGTCGTCCCAGCCCGTGATGCCCTTGGGGTTGCCCTTCCGGACCACCAGGACCACGACCGACTGGCTGACGATGCCCTTGTTGGGCCCGTCGTCCCAGTCCTCGTCCACGAGCCCGGCGTCGACGAGGCGGGTGACGTCGCCCCCGACCGAGAAGTGGACGTAGTCGGCGCGCTTGCCGGCCTCGACGGCCCGGCTCTGGTCGCCGCTGGCGCCGTAGGACACCTCGAAGCGGACGTCCTTGCCCTCCTCCGTCTCCGCCCACGCCTCGGCGGCAGCGTCGTTCGCGGCCTTCGGGACGGCGAAGCCGACGAGGGCGATCGTGTCCTCGTCAGAGGCACCCGCACCGCCGCAGCCCGCGAGGCACAACGACGCTGCGAGCGTGACGAGGGCGGCGGTTCGGAGCTTGGGTCGGTTTCTCATGGGGGCGCACGGTATCTATACCCGACTATTTCGGTCAACTTTATGCAGATTGTCGCTTTCGCGCTACCATCGGCAGCGCACCCCGGGACGGGCTCGGGACGGGACGAACGGCGAGGACGAGCGGCATGTCGAGCAGCGCATCCACCTCCACCGCAGCAGCGGGACCCACCTTCAGCTGGTTCCTGCCGACCGGTGGCGACGGCCACCACGTGGGCGGGGTGACCTCGGTCCAGGCACGCAGCGAAGCCGCGACCCGCCGGGCCCCCACGGTGGACTACCTCGCTCAGGTCGCCAACGCCGCCGAGCTGGCCGGGTTCGAGTCGGTGCTCACCCCGACCGGCCTCGGGTGCGCCGACCCGTTCATCACCACGGCCATGGTGGCGCCGCTCACCAAGCGGCTCCGGTTCCTCGTGGCGTTCCGCCCCGGCCTCTCCTCCCCCACCCTCCTCGCCCAGCAGGCCGCGACCTTCGCCCGGCTCACCGGCGGGCGCCTGGCGCTGAACGTGGTGACCGGCGGCGATCCCGTCGAGCAGGCCGCCTACGGAGACCACCTCCCGCACGACGCCCGCTACGAGCGCACCGACGAGTTCCTGACGGTCCTGCGGCGGCTGCTCGCGGGCGAGCGGGTCGACTTCGCAGGCGCCCACCTCGACATCACGGGAGCGCAGCTCGGCGATCTCCCCACCGAGGTGCCCGCGATCTACTTCGGTGGCGCGTCGCCGGCGGCCGAGCGCGTCGCCGCCACGCACGTCGACACCTACCTCACCTGGCTCGACGGGCCGGAGGCCGTCGCCGCCCGTCGCGAGCGGGTGGGCAACCTCGCGGCCGAGCAGGGCCGGACGCTCCGCTTCGGCATCCGGGTGCACGTGATCTCACGCGAGACCGCCGATGAGGCGTGGGACGAGGCGAACCGCCTCCTCGCCGGCATGGACGACGCTGCGATCGAAGCGAGCCAGGCCCGCTACGCCCGGATGGACTCCACGGCGCAGGCGAACATGACGGCGCTCCACGGCGGGCGCCGCGACCGCCTCGTGGTGGGCCAGAACCTCTGGGCCGGCATCGGCCTGGTCCGCGAGGGCGCGGCCACCGCGCTGGTGGGCAGCCACGACGAGGTCGCCGCCCGGCTCGACGAGCTCCACGCCCTCGGCTTCGACGAGTTCATCCTCTCCGGCTACCCGCACCTCGAGGAGGCGCTGCGGTTCGCCGACGGCGTGCGGCCCCGACTGCGGTCGTCGCAGGTCCCCGAGCTCGTCGCCTGAGGGGTCCCCACGGTCTCGGTCGCCCTGGGCCGGGGTCGGCGGGCCAGACTCCACGGGTGCACATCTCCTCCAAGGCCGACTACGCGGTCCGGGCGGTCCTCGTCCTGGCAGCCGCATCCGACTCGTCGCCAATGGCCGCCGAGGCGATCGCTGAGGATCAGGACCTGCCGCTCCGCTTCACCCGCACGATCCTCGTGGAGCTGCGGCACGCCGGGATCGTGAGGAGCCAACGCGGCGCTGACGGCGGCTTCGCCCTCGACCGTGACCCGTCCGAGATCACGGTGGCCGAGGTGATCCGGGCCGTGGACGGCCCCCTCGCCGAGGTCCGGGGGATGCCGCCGGAGGACATCGACTACCGCGGCGTTGCGGTGCGCCTGCAGGACGTGTGGGTGGCCACCCGCACCGCGCTGCGAAGCGTGCTCGAGGAGACGACCATCGGCGACATCGCGTCCGGGAACCTGCCGGAGCACGTCCTCGACCTGGCGGCGGAGCCCGAGTCGTGGGCCACCCGGGCGACCCGGCCGGGGGTCAGGCAGCCGCCATCTCCCGGGCCACCTCCGCGGCTGCGGTGACGGTCCGCTCGACGTCCGCCTCGGTGTGGGCCAGCGAGGGGAACAGCACCTCGTAGGGCCCCGGCGCCAGCGCGATGCCACGGTCGAGCATCCCTGTGAAGAAGCGCGGGTAGAGCCCGAGCCCCACCGACGCAGCGGCGTCGTCTGCGTCCCGGGGGGCGTGGGAGCCGAAGAAGATGCCGACCAGGGTCTCCACACGGGGGATCACCGCCGGGACACCCGCGTCGGCGAAGGCGGCCGTGAGTCCCTCGGCCAGCGAGGTCGCCGTCGCTGCGAGGCGGGCGTACGCCTCGTCGTCCAGCTGGGAGAGCGCCGCCAGGCCCGCCGCGGTGGCCAGCGGGTTCCCCGACAGGGTGCCCGCCTGGTAGACGCTGCCGAGGGGGGCGAGGTGCGACATCACCTCCGCGCTCGCACCGAACGCGCCGACTGGCAGCCCGCCTCCGATGACCTTCCCGAAGCACCAGAGGTCGGGTCGCACGCCGCTCCAGGCGGTGGCTCCTCCCCTGCCGATCCGGAACCCGGTGATCACCTCGTCGAAGAGGAGCAGCGCACCCACGGCGTCGCACGCGTCGCGCAGGCCCTGGAGGAAGCCGGCCGACGGCGGGATCAACCCGGTGTTCGCAGCGATCGGCTCGACCACGACCGCGGCGACGTCGCCGTCCAGCTCGGGTACGACGTTGTACGGCGCCACCACCGTGTCGGCCACCGCACCGGGCGTCACCCCCTCCGAGCCGGTGAGGCCCTGGTCGGCGACACCCGATCCCCCCGCAGCGAGCAGCCCGTCGGAGTGCCCGTGGTAGTTGCCGGCGAACTTCACGATCTTCCGACGACCGGTCACCCCCCGGGCGAGGCGGATCGCCGACATCGCCGCCTCGGTCCCCGACGAGACGAGGCGCACCTGCTCGAGGCCCGGGACGCGCTCGCACAGCGCCTCCGCCAGGAGCACCTCGCCCAGGGTCGGAGCGCCGTACGTGGTGCCGCGACCGGCGGCCTCACGGACCGCCTCGACGACGACGGGGTGGGCGTGGCCGAGGATCGACGCGCCGTAGGACTGCACGTAGTCGAGGTACTGGCGCCCCTCGACGTCCCAGACGTGGGCGCCCTCGCCCCGCTCGACGAAGTACGGGGTGCCGCCCACCGAGCGGAACGCCCGCACCGGCGAGCTCACCCCGCCCGGGATCCGGGCGAGGGCACGCTCGAAGAGCGACTCGTTGGTGGGTCGGTCCGCGTCGGTGGGTGCCATGTGGGTCATCCGACCACGAAGCGGCCGACGAGGGCCACTCGGCTGCGCCTCCGGTGCGCTCGGCTCAGTCGAGCCACTCGGCGGCGGCGCCGGCGAAGTAGGTGAGGATCATGTCGGCGCCAGCACGCTTGAGGGCGATGAGCTGTTCGAGCGCCACGCGATCGCCGTCGATCCAGCCGTTCGCCGCGGCCGCGTGGATCATGGCGTACTCGCCCGACACGTGGTACGCCCCGAGCGGCACGTCCACCGCGCTCCGCACCGAGGCGAGCACGTCGAGGTAGGTGATCGCCGGCTTCACCATGACCATGTCGGCGCCCTCGGCCAGGTCGAGGGCCACCTCCACGAGGGACTCCCGGGCGTTGCGCGGGTCCTGCTGGTAGGTGGATCGGTCACCCCCGTCCGCGATCTCGACGTCGACGGCGTCACGGAACGGGCCGTAGAGGCCCGACGCGTACTTGGCCGCGTAGGCCAGGATCGCGACGTCGACGGCGCCCTCGCCGTCGAGCGCGGCGCGGATCGCGGCGACCTGCCCGTCCATCATCCCGGAGGGGGCCACCACGTGGGCGCCGGCGCGGGCCTGGGCGATCGCGACCTCGCCGTAGCGCTCGAGGGTGGCGTCGTTGTCGACCCTCCCATCGGCGGTGACGATCCCGCAGTGTCCGTGGTCCGTGTACTCGTCGAGGCACAGGTCGGCCATGAGCACCACGTCGTCGCCATGCGCGGCGCGCAGCTCGGCGAGCGCCACCTGCACGATGCCGTCGGGATCGGAAGCTCCCGACCCGACGGGATCCTTCGCCTCGGGGACACCGAAGAGGATCACGGCCGGGACCCCGAGGTCGACCAGCCGCGCCACCTCCTTGCGGAGCGAGTCGAGGGTGTGCTGCGCCACGCCGGGCAGGGACGAGATCGGCTGCGGCTCGTCGATCCCCTCGCGGACGAAGAGCGGCGCCACGAGGTCGTCGACCGACAGGCGGGCCTCGGCGACCAGGCGGCGGAGCGCCGGCGTGGTGCGGAGCCGTCGGGGGCGGCGGAACGGCCGGGGTGAGCCGGAGGCAGACGGATCGGTCGACGTCACGACGCGTGATCCTAGGTACCTCTCCGCCCGGAGGGTCAGGCGGAGGGCGGGAGGCCGAGGTGGGCGCGCACCTCGTCGACCGTGAGGAGGAACGCGTCGGGGCCGGCTGACCGGCGCCGCAGCGACGGCTCGAGCGCGACGCCGTACGCCACCACCTGTTCCCCGCCGTGGAGCTGGATGGCGAGGTACGACGGCGACCTCGCCGCCCGCCAGTCGGGTGGAACCTCGCCACGGTCGCGCCGGGAGGCGAGGGTGGTGACGCCGGTGCCGGCGACGTCCTCGGCCCGGAGCCGGAGGCGTCGAGGTCCGTTCCTCACCTCGATCCCGCCGGCGACGGCCCGGACGTGCGACATGCCGTACGCCGCGGTGAACGCGGCGAGCAGCAGGATGATCACGCCGAAGAAGAGATCGATCCCGTCGAGCTGCCGGCCACGCAGTCGGAGCACGTAGATCCCCGCGAGCACCAGCACCAGCGCTCCACGGACCAGGGCGTTCGTCCGGTGGTCCCTCGACTCGATCCGCACCGGCACCCGGTCCGGGCCCACGGCTCAGCTCCCCGGGGAGGAGGACGTCCGCCAGGCGACCAGCGCGTCGACCATCCCCTGGAGCGAGTGGTCCGACGCCTCGGCCGTGACCTCGATCCCGTGCTCCCGCGCGGTCGCTGCGGTGATCGGACCGATCGCCACCACGCACGGAGGGACGGCGTCCTGACCGGCGAGCTCGAGGAACCGTCGGACCGTCGAGCTGGCCGTGAACAGCACCGCGTCGGCCCCAGCGACCGCGTCTCGGGTGGCGGCGTCGGGCGCCGTGGTGACGTTGCGGTAGGCGTCCACCACGTCGACGGCCCAACCCTTGTCCCTCAGGCCATCGGGGATCACGTCTCGGGCGACGGCGGCTCGGGGCAGCAGCACCCTTCCGTCCCCCGCGCGTGCCCCGGGGAACGCATCGACCAACGACTCGGCGACGTAGCTGGGCGGCACGAGGTCGGGGTGGAGGAAGTGCTCCTCGAGCACCGCTGAGGTGCCCGGACCGATCGACGCCAGCCGGACGCCCGCAAGGCTCCGCCCGTCGCCCTGCTCGTCGACGGTCCGGAGGAAGCGCCGGGCCGCGTTCGCCGAGGTGAGGACCACCCAGTCGTAACGGCCGAGGTCGGCGACCGCAGCCCGGAGCCCGACGCCACCGTCGTCGGGGTCCTCGATGCTGAGCGTCGCCATCTCCACGACGTGTGCGCCCTGCGCCTCGAGCAGCGTCGTGAGGTCGCTCGCCTGCTCGCGGGCCCGCGGGTTCACCACCGTCATCCCGAAGAGCGGCCGCCCCTCGAACCACGCCAGGGGATCGCCTGCCACGTCGCCCACGACGATGGTGGCCGGCGGCTCGAGCGCCTTCGACGCGATCGTGGCGAGGGTGGCCCGGACGGTGTGCTGGCGCGGCGTGGTCCCCCACCGGATGGCTGCGACCGGCGTGTCGGGCGGCAGCCCGCCGGCCATCAGCTGCGCGGAGATCTTCTCGATGTGGGCCACGCCCATGAGCACGACGATCGTGCCGCCGACCCGGGCGATCGCCCGCCAGTCGACCGCCTGCTCGGCCTTCGTCGGGTCCTCGTGGCCCGTGACCACCGTGAAGGAGGTGGAGGAGAACCGGCGTGTCACGGGGATGCCCGCGTAGGCGGGGACTGCGATCGCCGAGGTGATGCCGGGCACGACCTCGTAGGGGACGCCGGCCGCCTCGAGCGCCGCGGCCTCCTCCCCACCCCGGGCGAACACGAACGGGTCGCCGCCCTTGAGCCGGACCACGTCGCGACCCGACCGCCCGTGCTCGACCAGCAGCTCGTTGATGTCGGACTGGGCGGTGCTCGCCCCCGGTCGCTTGCCCACGTCGATGCGGAGGGCGTCCTCGGGGGCGAGGTCGAGGAGCGACCTGGCCGACAGCCGGTCGTAGACCACCACATCCGCGCGGCTGAGCAGCTCCGCACCCCGGACGGTGATGAGCCCCGGGTCGCCGGGCCCTGCCCCGACCAGGTAGACGGTCACCTCGCCACCCTAGGCAGGGGCGTCGCCGTCACCGGCCGCCATGGCGCGGAGGCGGCGCGCCGCCTCTCGCCCGAGCACCGGGCCGTCGTCCCCGGTGAGGTCCACCCGGCGCACGACGTCGTCCTCGGCGAGGAGGGCACGCACCCGCAGGCCGTCCTCGACCAGGACCGCGTGGGCGCCGGCGGGCAGGTCGCAGTCGCCGCCCAGCTCGAGGAGGAAGGAGCGCTCGGCCTCGAGCGTCGCCCGGGACGGGGCGTGGTCCAGCGGAGCGAGCAGCTCACGGGTGCGCCCGTCGTCGGTCCTGCACTCGATCGCCAGGGCGCCCTGGCCGACCTGGGGGATCATGCGGTCGACGTCGAGCACCTCGGCGACACGGTCCTCGTAGCCGAGGCGTCGCAGGGCAGCGGCGGCGGCGACCACGGCGTGGTGCTCCGCCGTCTTGGCGAGCCGGGTGTCGATGTTGCCCCGCAGCCCCACGATCCGGAGGTCGGGGCGAAGCTCGGTCAGCTGCACCGCTCGACGCCGGGAACCGGTCGCCACCTCGCCGCCCTCGGGGATCTGGTCGAGCGGGAGGCCGACGAGCACGTCGCGGGGGTCCTCGCGCTCGGGCACCGCGGCGATGACCAGCTCGTCGGGCCCTGACGCCGGGACGTCCTTCGCCGAGTGGACGGCCACGTCGGCCCGGCCGTCGAGCACGGCGGCCTGGATCTCCTTCACGAACACGCCCTTGCCCCCGATGACCTCGAGCGGCACGTCGCGGCGCCGGTCGCCCTCGGTGGACACGATGACCAGCTCGCAGCGGGTGTCGGGCGAAGCGGCCCGGATGGCCTCGGCCACCCACTCCGCCTGCCACCGGGCCAGCGCGCTGCCACGCGTCGCCAGCCTGAGCGGCTTCACTCCAGCTCGAAGAGGTCGCGCACGCTGCGGGTCAGCCGCTCACCCCTCGGCGTCCCGGCGGCATCCTTCAGGCGCACGGTGGGGGTGTGCAGCAGCTTGGCCACGATGCCCCGGGTGAGCGCCTCGACGGCCTCCCGCTCGGCAGGCTCGAGCGAGGCGAGCCTGGCGGCGTAGCGCTCGAGCTCGCCCGCGCGGATCGCCTCGGCGCCCCGGTGGATCTCGCCCACCAGCGGAGCGACCTCCCGGCTGGTGTGCCGGTCGGACCAGCGGGCCAGCTCGTCGTCCACGATCGACTCGACGGCCGGCACCTCACGCCGACGCTCGGCCAGCCCTGCGTCGCAGAACGCCCGCAGGTCGTCCATGTCCAACAGCTCGATGCCGTCGATCTCGGCGACGGCGGGGTCGACGTCGCGTGGCACGGCGATGTCGACCACGAGGAGCGGCCGGCCGTCGCGTTCGGCCATGATCCGCGCCATCTCCTCGGTGCCGAGGACGGCGCCGCTGGCAGCCGTGGCGGTGAACAGCACGTCCGCGCCCCGCAGCTCGGCGTCGAGCGCGGCCATCGGTGCCGAACGGCCCTGCACGAGGGAGGCGATCTCGGCGGCGCGCACCTCGTTGCGGTTGACCACGGTGAGCGACGCCGGCTCGACCTCCGCCAGGAGGTGGACCATGCCCCGGCCCATGTCGCCGGCGCCGAGGACCACGAGGTGCCGGCCTGCGAGCGACCCGATCCGGGCGCCGGCCATCACCACGGCCGCCTGGCTGACCGACGTGACCGAACGGGCGATCGCGGTCTCGGTGCGGGCCCGCTTGCCGGTCTCGAGGGCGTGGCGGAACAGCAGGTTGAGCGTCGGGCCCGCCGCGCCCAGCTCACGGGCCTGGTCCCACGCGTTCCGCACCTGGCCGAGGATCTCGTGCTCGCCCATGACCACCGAGTCGAGGCCGCTGGCGACGCGGAACAGGTGCTCCACCGCGTCGAGGTCCCAGGCCACGTCGAGGTGCTCGGTGAACTCGTCCGGCGGGAGGTACGTGAGGTCGCTCACCAGGTCGCGGACGTCTCGGTAGGCGCCGTGGAACTGCTCGGCGACCACGTAGATCTCGGTGCGGTTGCAGGTGGAGACGATGACGGCCTCGGCCACGTGCTCGCGCGCGCGGAGGGCGTCGAGGTACTTGGGGAGGCGGTCGGCGTCGAGCGCCATCCGCTCGAGCAGGTCGAGCGGGGCTGTGCGGTGGTTGGCTCCGATGACGACGACGGACACGTCCGGTGGCTCCTGATCGACCTGCGGTCCCGACGGACCGTCCGCTCAATGTTCCCAGCGACACCCCCATGGTGCCAAACCGGTGCTCGATTGCTACCCGTGAACACCTATTGGGAACTGTTGCCGCGGCGCTCGTTGTAGAAGGACAGGATCTGGAGCTCGACCGCCAGGTCGACCTTCCGGACCGAGATCCCCGACGGCACCGAGATCACCGTGGGTGCGAAGTTCAGTATCGAGGTGATGCCGGCGTCGACCATCCGGTCGGCCACCTCCTGGGCCGCAGCAGCCGGCGTGGCGATCACCCCGATGGTGATCTTCCGCTCCTCGACGATCTCGTCGAGGTCGGCCGCGTCGTCGACCACGAGGTCGCCGACCCGCTGACCGACCTTCTTGGGGTCGCTGTCGGCGAGGGCGGCGACGACGAAGCCCCGCTCCTGGAAGCCGCCGTAGTTGGCGAGCGCCTGGCCGAGGTTGCCCATGCCGACGATGACCGTGGGCCAGTCGTGGGTCAGCCCCAGCTCGCGGCGGATGTGGAACAGCAGGAACTCGACGTCGTAGCCCACGCCACGTGTGCCGTAGCTGCCGAAGTAGGAGAGGTCCTTTCGGACCTTCGCGGCGTTCACGCCGGCCATGGAGGCGAGGCGTTCCGAGCTGACGGTGGCCTGCTCGTCCTTCAGGAGGTCCTGGAGCGCCCGCAGGTAGACCGGCAGGCGGGCGACGGTGGCCTCCGGGATCTGACGAGGAGCCGGCGTCGTGGCCATCGGCTCAAGGTAGGACTTCGTGCATGGTTTCACAAAGTGCTGTGGAACCCCGCAGCACCTCGTGATGCGCTACCGCAGCGCCCGGCGGAGCACCTTCCCCGTCATGCCCTGGGGCACCTCGTCGACGAACCAGACCTTCTCCGGGCACTTGTAGCGGGCCAGCCGCGCTGCGCAGAAGGAGACGATGTCGTCCTCCTCGACCGCCCAGTCCTTCACCGACACGACGTACGCCTTCACCGCTTCACCGGAGTACGGGTGCGGCACACCGACCACCGCGCAGGCGTCGATCCCCGGGTGCTGCATGAGCACCTCCTCGACCTCCGCCGGGTAGACGTTGAACCCGGACACGATGATCAGGTCCTTGACCCGGTCGACCAGGTAGAGGTGCCCGTCGTCGTCGACCGTGGCGACGTCTCCCGTGTGGAGCCAGCCGTCCTCGTCGACGGTGCGCGCCGAGGTCTCCACGTCGGCCCAGTACCCGGCGAACACGTTCGGGCCGCGCACCCAGATCTCACCCGGGTCGCCGATCAGGACGTCCTCGCCCAGCTCGTCGACCAGGCGCACCTCGAGGCCGGGGACCGGCACGCCGACCGAGCCGGTGGGCGCATCGGTGCCGACCGACGAGGTCACGACCGGCGACGCCTCGGTGAGCCCGTAGCCCTCGTGGAGGTGCAGGCCGAACCGCTGCTGGACGGCCTTGGCGGTCTCCTCGGACAGGCGGGCGGCCCCGGAGATGGCGAGGCGGACCGAGGAGAACGACTCCGGGGGCGCCTCCGGGAGGCTGGCGAAGGCCGCCCACATCGTCGGGGGGCCGGACACCACGGTGACGCCGTGCTTCTGGATCGACTCGATCGCCGAGATGGGGTCGAACCGCTCGACGAGGAGGACGCGCCCCCCGACGGCGAGGGTCGCACCCAGCACCACGTTCAGCCCGAAGATGTGGAAGAGCGGCAGGACACCGAACACCACGTCGTCGGCGGTCTGCTCGGCGCCGGGCGACGAGAGCATCTGGGCGATGTTCGTCCGGAGGTTCCCGTGCGTGAGCATGGCGGCCTTCGGGGAGCCGGCGGTCCCGGAGGTGAACACCAGCACCGCCAGGTCGTCGTCGTCGCGCTCGACAATCGGCCCGGGGTCCAGCTCGAGGAGCGCCTCCAGCGTGGTGCCGCCCTCCGGCTCGAACCCGCAGCCGATCCAGTGCTCCACCTCGGGGCAGCGGGAGCGGTCGATCGTGTCGAGCACCCCTCGGGCGGTGGGCCCCAGCACCACCGCCCGCGCCCCGACGGTGTGGAGCTGGGTCTCCAGCTCGACGTGGGGGCTGGTCGGGTTGAGCGGCACGGCGACGAGCCCGGCGCCCAGCACCGCGAGGTAGGTGGTCACGAAGTACCAGTTGTTGCCGCAGACGATGCCCACCCGGTCGCCCGGCTCGAGCCCCAGATGGGCCAGCCCGGCGCGGGCGCGGGCCGCTCCGTCGGCCAGCTGGCCGTAGGTCGTGAACTTGCCCCGGCTGATCAACGCCACCTGTTCGGCGGGGTGGCGGTCGAGGAGAGCGGCCAGGTTCACTGTTCCTCCGGCTCCTGGGGCGGACGGGCGCCGGTTCAGCACCGGTGGGCGTAGGGTAACCGCCCTGCCGCCGGCGAGGCGCCGGGACGGGCTCCTCGATCGGGGCTGGCGGGTCGGCTGCGGGCGGGGCGCTACTGGTTGAGCGACAGCACCAGCTGGAGCGCCGAGGCGCTCACCAGCAGCACGAGCAGGATGATGATCACGATCGTCGTGCCCCTCCTCATGCGCGCTCCTCTCCTTGACGTCCGAGCACGACGGGGGTGGTGACCCCTCCCAGCTCGGGATCTCCGCCTCGCAGCGTGACGGCGTCGCCGACGTCGATCGCCAGCTCCTCCGCTGCGGAGCTGCGGTCGGCGGCGAGCACCACCAGGCCGTACGAGTCGACGACCAGGCCGATCTCCCCCACCCCCAGGTCCGCAAAGGTCGCTGCTGGGCGGGCGGCGTGGCGCCGGTCGGAGATGTGCAGGTCGACCCGTGGCCCGAACGGGGCGATGTCGTCCGCGTCGACGTTCAGCTGTGCGTTGCCGAACCGGTCCACCCACAGGACCTCGGCCACCAGGCCGTCCTCCTCGTGGCGTGCGACCGGCAGCAGCCCGGGGCGCAGCGTGGTCGCCTCCACGATGGTGCCGAGGTCGGTGAGCGGCACGCCGGTGCAGAGCTGCGCTGCCACGGGGGCGTACACGTCGCGGGCTGCGAAGGTGGGCCCGGCGCTCTCGAGGTGGCGGCTGCGGTCGTCGAGCACCACCACCCGCTCGGCGCCCCCGACCATCGCGACCGCTGCGGCGAGCAGGCCGTTGTCGGGGCCGATCAGCACAGCGCGTCCGCCGGCCACCTCGACCGCCACCGAGCGGCCGTCGCGGGGAGCCCCCGGGTCGACCGCGGCGATGACCACGCCGGGGCTGAGGTACTGGACGCTCCGCGCCAGCGCGATCGAGCCCGCACGGACGTCGAAGGGCGGGAGGTCGTGCACCAGGTCGACGATCCGCACGCCCGGAGCCATCTGCGCCAGCACGGAGTGCACCACCCCGACCGACTCGTCGGAGGTGCCGAGGTCGGACAGGAAGGTGACGGTGTCGTAGCGGTCTGGGCGCTGCACGTCGATCTGCCGGTCGTCGGCCGGCCCGCCGTCGCCGAGGGCTGCGGGCCCGTCGCTCGCGGGGTCGGTCACGGAGCCTCCCCGCTCCGGGCCGCCATCTCCGCCGAGCGGTCGCGTGCCGCCACCACGGCGTCGATCAGAGCTGCACGCACCCCTGCCGACTCGAGCACCCGGAGCGCCGCGGCGGTGGTGCCCCCCGGCGACGTCACGCCGGCCCGCAGCTCGGCGGCGGGCTGGCCGCTCTCCTGGAGCATGTGGGCGGCGCCCACGAGGGTCTGGTGCGCCAGCTGCTCGGCGACGGGGCGGGTGAGCCCGACCAGCACGCCGGCTTCCACGAGCGCCTCGGCCACGAGGAACACGTAGGCGGGGCCGGAACCCGACAGCCCGGTGACGGCGTCGAGGTCGGCCTCGGCCACCCGGACCACCACGCCGACGGCCGACAGCAGCTCCTCGGCCCATCCCATGTCGGCATCGGTGGCGCTCGATCCGCCGGCGATCGCGGCGGCGCCGCGCCCCACGAGGGAAGGCGTGTTCGGCATCGCGCGGACCACGGCGACGTCCCGTCCGGCGGCCAGCTCGAGCGCCGCGATCGGCACGCCGGCCGCCACGGAGAGGAGCCGGGGGCAGCCCTGCCCGGCGACCTCGCTGACCACGTCGAGGACCTGCGCCGGCTTGGTGGCCACGATCGTGCCGTCGGCCTTGCCGATCCGGTCGCCGACCGCGATGCCCTCGTAGTGGGCGGCCAGCTCGGCCCGCCGGGCCTCGCTGGACTCGACCACCGCCACCTCGGAGGCCGTGCACCAGCCCGCTTCGAGGATCCCTCGGAGCAGTGCCTCGCCCATCTTCCCGGCCCCGACGAGCTGAAGTCGTGTCACGCCGGCAATCTACCGCCGCCCCGTCGCGACCCCAGATCGCCGCCGTCCCGTTCCGGGCCACGGATGGCGGTCCGGGCGGGCGGAATCTTCCCCAAGCCCCGCCGCCCGGACCGGGCACGAACGTAGGCAGGCCCGACGAGGAGGGACATCGGTAGCCCTCCCCGTTGCGGCGGGCCCGATGGCGTGATCAGCGGAAGCGGCTGGCGAACCCGATGCGCATCGCGGGGCGGAAGCACCGCTCGACGTACTCCCAGACGGAGCCGAGCAGGCGGTCGATCTCCGCTTCGGTGACGGCGTGGTTCGGCACCTCGCCGATCAGGTACACGCCGTCCTCGGCGCCGATCGCGAACGACAGGCCGCCGCCCAGCTGGGCGTTGCGGCGCAGGAGGTGCTCGTACAGCTGGGCGTGGTTCTCCTCGGGTGCCGGCATGAGCCCGCTCTCGACGTGGAGGTTCCGCTGCCGCAGGACGAACCAGAGCGAGATGTTGCGCTTGTGCTCGCCCGCCATCCGGACGAACCACCGGCGGTCGTCGGTGCTGCGGTCGCGGACGACGTCCTCGACGGCGGGGTTCTCGGCCAGGTGCTCGGCGAGCCAGCCGTCGATGGACGCCTCGAGCCGGTCGAGCTCCTCGGGGGTGGACGGGTCGGTGGACATCGGTGTCAGGCCTCGCAGGTGAGGAGCGCCCGCTGCGACACGTCGGCGTAGCAGCGGCGGAGGCGGGCGGCGGCTGCCGACCACGTGAACAGGGCGGAGCGCTCGGCGGCGCGGGCGCCCATCCGGGCGGCGAGCTCGGGGTCGTCGAGGAGCACGTCGATCGCCGACGCGAAGGCCGTCGAGGTGCGCATGGGCACGAGCAGGCCGGTGTCGCAGTCGACGACGAGGCGTGAGAGGCCACCCACCGCCGTGGCGACCACGGGGATGCCGCACGCCGCCGCCTCGAGGGCGACGAGGCCGAACGACTCGCTGCGGCTGGGGACCACCACCACGTCGGCGGCGCGGTAGTAGGAGGAGAGGAGGTGGTGGGGCTGCGGGTCGACCCAGGTGATCCGGTCGGCGACCCCCAGCTCGGCGGCGAGCTCGTGCACCCGCTCCAGCTCGGCGTCGCCGTCGGGGCCGCTCGCCCCTCCCACCACCACCAGGCGGGCGTCGGGGTGGCGCACCTCTGCCAGCGCGGCGATCGCCACGTCGAGGCCCTTGAGGGCCTGGATGCGGCCGACGAACAGGATGGTGGGCGCCTCCGGCAGGGCTGCGGCCCAGCGGGCGCCGCTGCGGTCGCCGGGCGAGAAGAAGGCACGGTCGACGCCGGGCGCCACCAGCTCGATGCGGCTGGGGTCGGCGCCGTACGACTCGACGAGCTGCACCGCTTCGAGCGGCGTGGCGGCGGTGACCGCCTCGGCGCACCCGATGATCGCCTGCTCGGCCTCGGCCCGCGACTCCGGCTCGGGGTCGCCGGCGTCCGTCTTCACCCGGGCGAGGGTGTGGAACGTCGCGACCAGCGGGAGCGACTGCTCGTGCTTGATCCGGTGGGCGGCGACGCCGGACAACCAGTAGTTGGCGTGGAGCGCCACCACGTCGCCCCGGGCGGCGATGTCCTCCCCCACCCGATCGGCGAAGGCGTCGACGAGCTCGGGCAGGCCCTCCTTGGGCGTGTCCAGCGGGCCGGCGTCGACGTGGACGACCTCGAAGCCCGGCTCCACCAGGACCTCGTCGTCGAGGTCGGGCTGGTCGCGCCGCACGTAGCACCGCACCGGCACACCGGCCCGGGCGAGCGCGCCGCCCAGCTCCATGACGAACACGTTCATGCCGCCGCCGTCACCGACGCCGGGCTGCACGAGGGGCGACGTGTGCATCGACACCATCGCCACGGTTCCCACGAGCCCGTCCAACCGTCGTGTCCCGGGTTCTGTTCCGTCTCCGGGGCGGGCGCCCATCGAGCGCCGCGTCAGGACGCGCGAGCGTCGCTGTCGTTCTCCTTGCGGAACGACTCGTAGATCCGCACGAGGGACTTCTTCTGCTCCTCGTTGATGCTCGGATCCCTGCGGATCTCGCGGACCACGTCGACGCCCTCGGTGGGCTCCTCGAGGATCCCGGCCCGGACGTAGAGCGTCTCGGACGAGATCTCGAGCGCCCGGGCGATCTGCTGGAGGATCTCCGCGGACGGCTTGCGCAGGCCGCGCTCGATCTGGCTCAGGTACGGGTTCGAGACGCCGGCGAGCTCGCTGAGCTTGCGCAGGGACAGCTGCCCGACGTTCCTCTGCTCGCGGATGAACTCACCGAGGTCGTGCCAGCGCTTGTCGATCTCGTCCTTCATGCCTGGATCCGTGCGAGCCGGGGCCGGTCGGCCCGTTGGGTGTGCCCGACCCAGGGTACCGGGACGCGCTCGCGACCGCGAACGCGGCTACTGCAGGAGGTCGTCGACGGAGGCGGCGCCGCTGCGGTAGCGGCCCACGATCTCCTCCTGGAGGTCGTCGATGACCCGATGCAGCTCCTGCCGCTTGGCCGACACCTGGCGCTCGAAGCGCTCCAGCTCGCTGATGACCGAGTCGAGCCGTTCGTCGGAGACCGAGGAGAGCTCGGCCAGCTCGGTTGCCGTCACGATGCGCTCCACCGCGGCAGCGATGTCCTCGCAGAAGTCGGGAAGGTCGGTCTCGCGGGTGGGGCGGGGCGTGCCGCCGCCGCGGGTGCGCTGGGCGAGGACCTCGGGGAGGCGGGCCATCAGCTGCTCCGACGACGCCTCGTCGCCGCGCTCGCGGCGCTCGCTCTCCAGCATGACGATGTCGAGGCGCCCCTGGATCAGGCGACGCCCGTAGCTGAGCCCGGCCTCCACCTCCTGGCAGCGGTCGCGGACCGCGCGCAGCTCGGCGATGTCGATCTGGGAGACGATCCCGGGATCGATGTCATCGAGCAGGTGGTCAAGCAGGTCCGTCACGTCCACTCCTCTTACCCTCACGCTCCCGACCTCCTGACGGTCGCCCGCTGCTTCCATCGGCGCATTCTCACAGGAGTTGAGCCGGTTCGGGTCGACCGTCACGACGCGAGCGCCACGATCGCCCAGAACACCGGCGCTGCGAGGAGCCATCCGTCGAGCCGTCGGAGGCCCGGCGCCTCCGCGTCCGCGGCCGGCAGCATCCACGAACCGAGCCACTGGCCGAGCGGGCAGAGGGCCGCCACGAGGATGCCCGTGACCCACGCCCCGGCGCCCGAGAGCGGGTCCGGTCCGACGATCGTCATGACGGCGGTGACCACGAGCACGCCGCCCATCCCCGACAGCGGTCCGACCGTGCGCGAGGCGTAGCCGGCGCTGGTGAGGTGGTCGCCGGCGTCGTAGGTGCACACCGCGGCGCCCAGGAACGCCAGCGCCATGGCGTCGATCCGGTGGATCTGGACCACCGACGCAGCGGCCAGCCCCGGGAGGAAGCCGGCGGCGACGGTGATCCACGCGTCGCTGATGCCCTCGGAGACGTCGAAGGCCGGCTTGCCCGACTCGTCCTTCGGGATCGGGCCGAAGCCCCTGCTGAACAGCACGGCGAGCGCCACGTAGACCAGGAGGGTGATGCCCAGGAGCCGGTTGCCGAAGTAGGCGGCGCCCCCGATCGCGAGGGCTCCGGCACCGGCGAGGATCGAGTTGGCGGGGTGGCGCACCTCGATCCAGCGGGCGCAGGTCTGGAGCGCGGCCACCGCGGCGTTCACCGCGAAGAAGATCGCCAGCGCACCGTCGCCCAGGAAGTAGGCGATGAGCAGCAGGAGGAACCAGATGGTCCCGAGCGTGAGCCGAGGCCCCCGCGGGTGGTGCACGACGGCGTAGCGCTCGACGAGCTCTGGGGAGAGGACACCCATGGCGTCGTTCAGCCGGCCCCACCCGAGACCGGAGGCAGCACCGCGACCTCGTCGCCCTCGCCGACGGGGCTGTCGGGGCCGGCGGGCTCGCCGTTGACCCAGACCTTCGCGGTGGAGAGCACCTGGCCGAAGCCGTCGCCGTAGCGGCGGACCGCCTCGCCGACCACCGCTGCGACCGTGGACCCGGCGATCTCGTCGACGCTGCGACCCGCGGCCTCCCGCGCCTGTGCGAACAGCCTCAGCGTTGCCACCTCGCGCAGCGTAGTGCGGTGCCCACCGTGCGCCCTTCGGGGGCTCGCCTACCGTGGTGCCCGATGACGGAGCGCGCATGACGAGGATCCTGCTGGTCCGGCACGGACAGTCGGAGTGGAACGCGGACGGTCGCTGGCAGGGCCAGGCCGATCCGCCGCTGACCGAGCTCGGCCTGCGCCAGGCAGCCCACGCCGCCAGGGCGATCGGCGCGGTGGATGCGGTGATGGCCTCGCCGCTGCAGCGGGCGCACCGCACGGCGGAGGTGATCGCCTCGGAGATCGGCTACGAGCCCGTCATCGTGCTCGACGGCCTGATGGAGCGCTCGGCCGGCGAGTGGGAGGGCCTCACCCGCGCCCAGATCGAGGAGCGCTACCCCGGCTACCTGGAGGACGGTCGCCGACCCCCCGGGTGGGAGGGCGACGACGAGCTACTCGAGCGCGCCCTCGGGGCCCTCGACGCGATCCACCGCACCTGCCCCGGCGGCGAGGTCGTCGCCGTCACGCACGGGGGTGTGATCATGAACCTCGAGCGGAGCCTCGGCGACGACCGGGGCCGCATCCCCAACGTGAGCGGCCGATGGCTGGTCCGCCGCGGGGACGACGAGTGGGTCCTCGGCGAGCGCCTCGAGCTGGTCGACCGCTCCGAGCTCACCATCCCCAACCAGATCTGACCGCTCGTCGCCCACGAACCGGGCGTCGTCCACGAACCGGCCGGTGAGCAGGTCGCGCACCGCTGCGGCCACGTCGCCGGCGCCCTCGCGGCCCGCACGTGGGATGCGGTCGAGGGCTTCGAGCACCTCGGCGACCTCGGCCAGCTCGGCTTCGAGGCGGTCGAGCAACGCCTCGTCGACCTCGACGTGGTCCGGGTCGCCCAGGGGCAGCTCCGGTGGGGCCGCGGCGTGGTCGGCGCTCATCGCGCAGACACTACCGTCCACCGACGATGTCCTCGCTCGACACGATGGCCCGCCTGTTCCTCATCGCCCTCGTCCTGGTGGGGCTGGGCACGTCGTGGTGGTGGGCGCCGCGGGGCCTCGCCTGGCGGCGTGAGCGGGCCGCCGAGCGGGCGCGCCTCCGCGACGAGCTGCGTGGCGGGCCGCCCGGACCCGAGCCCGGGTCGCTCGGGGAGGTGATCGCCGAGGTCCAGGACGCAGCCGACGCCGGCCGGGACGAGGTGGTGCTCGTGGTGCCGGAGCGGGTCACGATCGACCGGCGCGAGGCGAGCCCCCAGGTGGTGGACGTGCTGCTGCGGGACGCGATCGCCCGATCCGGCTACGAGGTCCACGACGACGGCCGCGTCCCACCCGGGGAACCGGACGCGGGTGCGCGCCGCCTCGTGTGCAGAAAACCCCGCACGGCTCCTGGCTGAACGGCGAGAATGAGGCCGTCCTCGGGAGGTCCCGGCCGGGTAGCGGAGCTCGAAGTAGCGAGCTTGCGAGCGAAGCTGAGGCGGCCCGGCACGTCAAGAGGCAGGAGGTGCGAGGCGAATGGCGGTGCTACTCCTCAACGCGTCGTTCGAACCGCTTCGTGTGATCCCGCTCCGCCGGGCGATCGGCCTGCTGGTGGCCGACAAGGTGGAGGTGCTCGCGGAGGCCGACGGGGTGATCCGCTCGGCGAGGGCTGCCATCCCGGTGCCCGCCGTGGTGCGGCTCCAGTACATGGTGAAGGTGCCCCGTGGCGCCACCATGCCGCTGTCCCGCCAGGCCGTGCTGGTGCGCGACCGGCGCAAGTGCCAGTTCAGCCACTGCAACCGCAGCGGCTCGACCGTCGACCACGTCGTGCCGAAGTCCCGAGGCGGGCTGCACGAGTGGACGAACGTGGTGGCCGCCTGCCCGGCGTGCAACACCCGCAAGGGTGACCGGCTGCTCCACGAGCTGGGGTGGTCGCTCCGCCGGCTGCCGAGCGCACCGAAGGGGCCCATCGTGCTCCTGACCGCCGCAGGGGTGGCGAACCCGCCGCGGCAGTGGGTCGACTGGCTGCCCGGCCTGTCACCGGTGGCCTGACAGCGCCGGTCGGGCCACCGCTCCGCCCCGCCGTCGCCACTTTTTCCACTTTCCTCGGCGGTTGCTCCCACAACGCGGGTAGGCCGCCGCCGGACGTCGCGAAGCGGAGGGAGGAGGACGATGAGGGTCGCGCAGATCGCTCCCCCTTGGTTCACCGTGCCGCCGCAGGGCTACGGCGGCACGGAGCGGGTCGTGAGCGAGCTCTGTGAGGGGCTGGTCCGGCGGGGCCACGAGGTGACGCTCTTCGCGAGCGGCGGCTCCTCGACCAGCGCCCGGCTGGTGACTCCGCTGCTGCATCCACCTCCGCCGGCGCAGCTGGGCTCTGCGCCCGAGGACGTGTTCCACGCCGTCAGCGCCTACCTTCACGCCGGGGAGTTCGACCTCGTCCACGACCACACGGGCGCGACCGGCGCGGCGATGGGCGCGCTGCTCGGGGGGAAGCCGCCGGTGGTCGTGACGATGCACGGTGCCTGGACTCCGGACGCCCGCCGCCTGCACTCGCTCCTGGGCGACCGGGTGGGGCTCGTCGCGATCAGCGAGTCGCAGCGCCGACAGCACCTCGACGTGCCGCACCTGGGGGTGGCCTACAACGGCATCGATCCCGCCGGGTTCCCCTACCGCGCCCAGAAGGAGGGCTTCCTCTGCTTCGTGGGCCGAGCGTCTCCCGACAAGGGGGTGCTCGAGGCGATGGAGATCGCCGACCGGGCCGGCCGCCGCCTGGTGATGGTGGTGAAGGTCAACGAGCCGTCGGAGCTGGAGTTCTGGTCGAACGAGGTCGAGCCGCGCCTGACCCGCCACGTCGAGGTGCTCCTCGGCGCCGAGCCGGCGTTGAAGTTGGACGTGGTGAGCCGGGCACGGGCGCTCCTCTTCCCGATCCGGTGGGAGGAGCCGTTCGGCCTGGTGATGACGGAGGCGATGGCGTGCGGGACCCCGGTGATCGCCTGCGCGCGTGGCGCGGCCCCGGAGGTCGTCGCGGACGGCGCGACCGGGTTCCTCGTCGACCCGGACGACCCCGTGGCCGCGGGCGTGGCGGCCGAGGCCCGGATCGGCTCCATCGACCCCGCTGCCTGCCGCGCACGGGTCGAGCGGCACTTCTCCACCGAGCGGATGGTCGACGCCTACGAGGCGATCTACCGCCGCGCCCTGGGCCGAGACCCTGGGTCGATCACGATCCCCGATCCCACCGACCTGCCGCCGGGCAGGGAGGCGACGCTCGCGTGAGCGACAGCGCCGTGGGCGACCCCTGGAACGAGTCGGGGGTCGTGCCCTCCACGATCGGCCAGGGGGTCACCCTCGTGGGCGCCACCTCGTTCTGCATGTCGGCTCGGAACGGCGACATCGTGCCCGGCTCGGCCCACGGCCTGTTCTTCTTGGACACCCGCTTCCTGTCGGGCTTCGAGCTGCTGATCGACGGCCACCCCTCCGAGGCGCTCGCCGTGGCGGAGAAGGGTCCGTTCGCCGCCGCGTTCGTGGTGCGTCCCACGGGGGGGAGGACGCTCGACCCGTCGCTGCTCGTGACACGGCGCCGCCGGGTGGGCCGGGGCCTCGCCGAGGAGCTCCAGGTGGACAACCACGGGATGGACCCGATCAGGGTGGAGCTGTCCCTGCGGGTGGAAGCCGACTTCGCCGACCTCTTCGACGTGAAGGCGCAGCGGACGCCGTCGAGCCCGTCGCAGCACGTCTCGGAGCACGGCGACCTGGTCGTCACCGCGTCGTGCGAGGACGTGGAGCGGAGGATGCGGCTCCGCGCGGATCCGTCACCGCACCGGCGGGAGGGGTGCGTGGCGACGTGGCGGCTGTCCCTCCAGCCGGGTGAGCGGCGGTCGATCTGCCTCGAGGTGTCGGGCGGCATCGGCGCCGAGGACATCGAGCCGAAGGTCCACTGCGGTCGCCCCGACGAGCAGGAGCCGGCGCGGCTGCTCGCTGACTGGCGCGCGGACGTGCCAGTGGTGGAGACGGCCGACTCCAGGCTCGCCCGCGCGCTGGCGCAGACCGCCGAGGACCTCGGCACCCTCCGCCTGGCGGATCCCCACCACCCCGAGGACGTCATCGTGGCGGCGGGCGTGCCGTGGTACATGACGCTCTTCGGGCGGGACGCGCTGCTCACCGCCTACATGGCGTTGACCGTCGACCCACGCATCGCGCACGGGGTGCTCCGCACGCTCGCCCGCCTGCAGGGCACCCGGGTCGTGCCGGAGACGGAGGAGGAGCCGGGGAAGATCCTCCACGAGATCCGCTTCCACGACCGGCCCTCGTGGAGCCTGGCCGACGGCACGATCTACTACGGGACGGTCGACGCCACGCCGCTGTTCGTCCTGCTGCTCGGCGAGCTACGCCGCTGGGGCCTCGACGACGAGGGCTTCGACGAGCTGCTGCCCGCGGCCGACC
>JBIQID010000145.1:0-7047 GCA_044508215.1 Actinomycetota bacterium
ACCAACGGGTCCCGCTCGCCGTTCGAGCCGGCGTCGGCGCTCGTCAACGCTGCGAACGTCGGCGGGAGAACGGTCGTCGTGGTGCTGGTCGAAGTCGTCGATGTGGTCGAGGTCGTCGTCGGCGCCGCGCTGGTCGAGGCGGTGCCGGCCGGATCCCGCTCGGGGTCGGCCGTTGCGGTGACTGGGCTGGGCTTCGCCGGAAGTGACCCGCCACCGATGCTCGCGACCGAGGTCGCCGTCACCCCGAACGTGGCGAGCGCCGCGGCGGCTCGACGGACGATCGGCACGGTCGTGCGGTCGGCGAAGGGGCGCAGCAGTGGCACCTCGCGGACCTGCAGGACGAGGGAGGCGGCCGCGGACAACCCGCCGAACACCGAGGCGACGGCTGCAGCCGTCCAGACGAGCCCGAAGACGGCGCCCTTCGCTCCGGGTGGCATCGACGGTCGCAGGAGGGCGAGCGCCGCGACGGCCGCCACGTGGAACCCGAACACCAGAGCGTGGGTGACGAGCTCGCGCCGAGCGCCCACGGTCGCAGGCCGGGCGGCCGACGGCGCGGGCCTCTCCGCGGCGGCAACGCGCCGTGGCCTCCGCCATGCCGGGGTGCGCGCCGCCTGTCGTCGGGGCGCGTCGAGCATCGCCACCACCCTCGAGAGCGGAGGCGGTTCGGCGGACTCCAGTGCGTCCGCCACCTCGGCGAGCTGAGCGGCGATGCGGCGGTCGGCCCTCGTGCTCTGGATCGTGGCGAGCCACCACCGGATGACCCCGGCGAGGGATCGGCCGTCCGCAGCGCATCCAGCGCTGTCGGCGTTCGACACCTCTCGGGCGCGGCGGAAGCTGCAGAGCGTCAACCGGCCGCCGGGCCCCGACACGAAGTGCTCAGCGCCCACCGCACCGTGGGCGAACCCCATCGCATGGAGGTCGGCGAGCGTCGCCGCCATCGAACGCAGGGCGGATCGCGCGCCCGCGATGTCGGTGGGCGGCCGGACGGCGAGGTCGTCGGATCCGGCGAGGGCCGTGATCAGCGAGGGGTCGTCCTGGTCCGGGGCGGCCACCAGCTCGACGATGTTCGGGTGCCGGACGCGGCCGAGCATGCGGGCCTCGTGCTGGAGGGCGGTGGCGGACGCCTCGTCGGTGGGTGCCTTGGCGACGACGGCGCGGTCGCCGTGGCGGTGGATGGTGACTTCGAAGCGGTACACGGGGCTCTCCCTCGGTTTCGGAGGGTCGGGCCGCTGCCCGACGAAGGTGGTCGGGCCTCGCCCGACGAGGGGGCCGGGCGCGACCGCCCGGCGAGGGTTCAGAGCTGCAGTCGGCGTCCGGTCGCCGACGCCTCGACGACCGTGGTGTCGGCCACCCCGGGGAGCGCCCCGAGGAACACCGCCGGCACCTCCATGCGGGCGCTCACGACGACGTGCGCCGAGTCGGTCCCGAGTCGCACGTCGACGGGCCCGACCAGGGCGCCGGGGAGGTCCACCTCGTGGAGATCAGCTGCGACGATGCGTCGGGCGCGCTCCAGGTCGATGGTGAGGCGCTCGCCGAGGTGCAGCTGCGCCGGGTCGGCAGCTCCGGCTGCATCGTCCGCGGCGGCCTGGAGCACCGACGTGAGCTCCCGCCGAGCGGTCCTCACGAAGGTCAGGTCGACGGCGATCGCCGCGAGGCAGAGCAGCACCACGACACCCGCCGGATAGAGGAGGAGTGCCGAGCCCCTGTCGGTTCGGCCGCTGTCGGTCCGGCCCCGGTAGGCACGACGGCGGATGGGGTCAGTCGCACAGCGTCGGCGCATCGACGTCCTCCTCCCAGGACACCTCTCGGTACGGATCGGTCATCTCGGACCTCGTCACGCTGGCCCTCGACGGAGCGATGCTCCCGATCGGCCCCAAGCGGATGCCGGGGACCTCCACGGACGCGGTCACGGAGACCACGGTGCAGCGCAGGAAGGTGTCGGGCTCCTCGAGGATGACGCGCCCGTCAGCGATGCCCCGTTCGTCGGCGACCCTCCGGGCTGCAGCCCTCCCCTCCGCCCGGGCAGCGGAGGCGTCGGGCGCTTCGGTGTACGCCCGGAGGTACTCGCGTGCGATCGAGTCGGCGTCGCTCCGGGCCTGGACCGCCACCCACGCCCAGGCCACGAGCAGCGTGCCGGTCAGGAAGACCAGCACGCCGAGCACCCAGGTCTCGGCTCCAGCCACGGCGCCTCGGTCGTTCCTCATCGTCCGCCTCCGGGCAGCTCCCGCCGCCGGACGAGCACGGTGTCGAGCGGATCCGCTGACGGCAGTGCTGACGCGAGCGCCGGTACGAGGCCTGCCCGATCGCTCCGGACCCGGAGCCGCACCGTCCTGCCGGAGGGGTCGGGCTGGAACTCGAGGAGCACCTTGTCGGACCACGACCCCAGCTCGCGGCGAGCCCTCTCGATCGCCTCGGCCTCGACCCGCGGCAGTTGCGCGTCGTCGACGCCGCTCGTGGCCACCCGCGTCACGGCGGAGGCGGCGACGTCTTCCACGCACCCGCGGACCCACAGGTCCAAGAGCACGTGGGCGCACAGTCCCAGCAGCGCCAGGAACGCGGCCACCCCGAACGAGGTGGAGAGGAGGCCGCTGCCCCGGTCGGTCCGGGCAGAGGTGGTCATGCCCCGATCTGCTGGATCTGGCTGCGGGTGTTGTCGGCGGCGTCGTCGAAGATCGACTTGAAGCCGACCCACATGCCGACGCCGAGGAAGGCGACGATCAGCACCGCGATCGCGGTGGAGATGACGCCCTCGGCACGGTCGGTGCGACGGCGGGTGCGCGGGGCGGGGGTGGTGGTGGGCTCGTGCTCGTTCACGGTTCTCTCCTTGAGATCGATGGGAGGGACCGGCGGTCATCCGCCGGTGAGTTGCCGCATGGCGTCCAGGAAGGGGACGGCCATGAAGATCACGCCCGGGACCAACGTGGCCACGGTGACGGGGATCCAGACCTGCTGGCCCCGACGGTCGATGTGCTCGAGCAGCTCACGGTGCGACTCGGCACGGGCGCTTCGTGCTTCCGCGGCGATCAGCGCCCCGAGGTCCGACGCTTCCCGGTTGAGCGCCAGCACGCCCACGAGGCGGTCGAGCGAGCGCACCTCGGCGAGCGCCGCCCACTCCCTGAGCGCGTCCACCTCGCCGACGCCTTGGCGCACCCGCAGCGCGACGCCGGCGAGCCCTGCCGACGCCACGCCCTGCGTGCGCTCGCCGAGCCGGCGGATCGCCCCGCTGAGCGACATCCCCGAGCTGAGGAGCATCCCCATCTGCTCGGCGACGACGGGGAGCTCCATCGCCAGGCGACGCTGCCACTCCCTCGATGAGCGGACCAGGCGGTCCTCGATGACCAGCACGGCGAGGACGGCGGCACCGGTCGCAGCGAAGGCCACGAGGGGCACGGCCGCGCCCGCCGCGACGAAGAGGCCCACCGCGGCCGACGCGCCGGCGCCCGCCCAGGCCGCCTGCCGCACCCGGACATCGGTGACCGTGCTGTTCGAACCGACGCGGGCGAGGTGGCGTGCCGTGTCCGCTCGGGCTCCGATCGTCGACAGCAGCCGGTCACCGATCGACGAGGCGAGGGGGCCCAGCACGGCCGAGATCGAGTGGACCGAGAAGCCGGTGCCGGGGACGGATCGACGTCCCGCCGGCTGCGTGGTGGGCCGCAGGCGCTCGACGAGCGGCACGGCCCGGAACCAACGGAGCGAGGACAGGAGCAGCGTGGCGCCGATCCAGGCGACCGGGAGCAGCACCCAGTGGAGGCGGGTCATCGGAACACCCGCTCCGCCTCGGGCAGCCGCAACATCGTGCCGGACCACGCCCAGCACGCCGCGACCAGCGCGATCCCGACGCACACCAGGACCTGGCCGGAACCGGTGGCGTAGGCCGCACGTCCACGGCCGAGCGATGAGCCGGCCACCGCCATCCCGGCGGGGACCAGCACGACGAACCGTCGTGCGAAGCGGACCCCGGCCTGCCGGGCCCGAGCGTCCTTTCTGGCGTGGCCGTCCTGACGGCGGTCCTCGGCGAACTCGGCGAGGCGCCGGTCGAGGTCGGAATCGCCCATCTCGTGGGCGACCAGGAGGAGCTCGCAGAGGGCGTCGGCCGTGGGGCTCGCCAGGCGCCCGGTCAACACGTCGAAGCTGCGAGCGAGGTCGGTGGTCAGCAGCCACTCACGGTGCGCCGCATCGAACGCGCCTCGCAGGAGCACCGGGCCCCGTCGGCCCACCTCGAACACCGCCTGCGGGATCGACCTCCCGGCCGAACCGGTGAGGACGCGGAGCTCCTCGATCATGGCCGGCCACTGCTCCTCGGCGGTGACCCGGCGCGCCTCCCGACGGCGGCGGTACGCAGCCACCGGCAGCACCGCGCCGAAGGCTCCGACCCCGAGCGGAGGGAGCACCCCTCCGAAGGCCACGCCGCCGACGACCCCGCCGGCCAGCGCCACGAGGAGCGTGACCCCGCCCAGCTCGGCCGTGGTGACGTCCGCCAGGCCCGCTTCGTCCATCCAGCGTCGAACGGCCGTCCGGAGTCCGGTGCCCCGGGCCTTCGAGGGCCCCGGGCCGAGGCCACGCCAGCCGAGGCCGAGGGCGGTGACCAGCAGGTAGGTCCCGTAGGTGCCGCCAGCGACGACGGGCAGCCAGCTCACGACACGACCTCCTCGACCACGGGCGAGAGCACCTCGTGCAGGTCGATCCCCGCACGATCGAACGCCCGGGAGAGCCGGGTGGGCACCTGCCCGGTGGGCGCCAGCGGAGCGTCGGTCCGGGGGCGGTCGAACACCTCGGTCGCCGTGAACTGGACGGCGTCGGCCCCGGCGGCGAGGTCCTCGACCGCCAGGATCGTGGTGACCCGCGGGCCATCCGGACCTCGCTCGGTGTGCACGACCACGTCGACGGCCTCGGAGACCAGTGCGTTGAGCGCGCTCATCGGGACGTCGGACGCCGTGTCGGAGAGCTGGCAGACGAAGCGGAGCCTGGTGAGCGCCTGGCGGGCCGACGCGGCGTGGATGGTGGTGAACCCCTTCACGCCGGACGACAGGGTGAGGAGCAGCGGCAGGGCCTCCCGGTCGCGGACCTCACCGACGATGGCGATGTCAGGGGCCATCCGGAGGAACCCGGCGACGAGCCGGCGGAGGTCGACCGCCGCACGGTCGAGCCGGGCGGCCCGCGTCTGCATCTGCGCCACGTTCGGAAGGGGGAGGTCGGCCTCGAAGACCTCCTCGGCCACCACCACTCGAAGGGAGGGGTCCAGCTCGCCGGCGCAACAGTTGAGGAGGGTCGTCTTGCCGCTCCCGGGCACCCCGGCGAACACGATCGTCTGGCGGGCCGCGACGCACGCCCGCAGGAACCGGGCGGCGTCCGGGCCGAGCATCTGCCGCTCGACCAACTCGTCGAGCGACGTGATCCCGACGCCCGTGAACTTCCGGATGTTCACCATCAGGTGCCCGCCCCGGCTGAGGTCGCCGTGGACGATGTGGAGCCGGGCGCCGCTGTCGAGCTGCGCGTCCTGGAGGCCCTCCGAGGGGTCGAGCTTCCGGTGGGCGCCGGACGAGCGGTCGAGCAGCCGGGTGAGCGTGCGGACCACGTGCTCGTCGTCGGTGAACCAGTCGTGGTGGTAGCCGCTGGGCGCCGAGTGCCGCTTCACGAAGATGTCGGTGGGGGAGTTGATCATCACCTCCCAGACGTCGTCGTCCTCGAGCAGCTCGGTCAGCGGTCCGTAGCGGGCGATGTCGTTGAAGACCCGATCAGCGACGAGGTCGGGGCGGACGATCGGTGTGGTGTGGATGCCGCGGCGGTGGTCCTCCTCCCAGCGTGCGACCTCCTCGGCGATGAGGCGTCGGAGCTGTTCCTCGCCCGCGTGGTCGTCGACGTCGAGGGCCATGCGCTTGGCGGTCTCCTGGACGCGCCGCTCGATCACGGCGACGGGGGAATCGTCAGTCGTCATGACAGTGCTCCTACGAGGGTCGTTCGGTCATCTGGGTCCGCCACGGCCTGCACGGCCCGCCCGATCGGACGGGTCAATGCCAGGGGCAGCGGGTCGGCGCAACGGAGGTGCGCCTCGATGCGCCGGTGTGCCGGCAGGAAGACGGCGGAGGCGTCGGGAGGGGAACTGCACAGCTCGGCGATGGCCTTCGTGGCGGCCGCACGGCCTGCCCGGTCGCGGGGCGCTCGGGTGACGACGGGGAGGATCCGGCTCGGCGGTACGTGGAGCGCAGCCAGGTCGTCGAGCAGGCGGACGAGGTCACGTGTCCCCTTGAGGCCGTCGACGCCGACCGCCACGACGGTGTCGGCCTGAGCGACCGCGATCCGAGCCAGGGCGTTGCGCTCCTCGACGTCGACCGACCCGGTGAGATCCTCGCCCTCGAAGTCCGCGGTGACGTCCGCGACGACGTGGCGGAAGCTCGCACGGAGCGACGCGATCGCGGCCTCGATGGCGGAGGGGTGCAGCGCCACCCAGTCGTGTGGTCGCCGCAGTCCGAGCAGCAGCGAGTAGCCGCGTTCGGGCACGGAGTGGAGCATCTGCTCGACCGCTGAGCGGGTGGCGGTGCCGTGGCGGTGCAGCTCCACGAGCTCCTGGAGCGCCGGCACCACGTCGGGAGCGTCGTGGTAGCAGCCCTGGTCACCGTTGCGGCTGAGGTCGGCGAGCACCACCGAGCCCGAATCGACGTCCTCACCGGCAAGGTGCTGGGCGAGCGCCATCGCGGTCACGGACGCTCCGGCGCCGCTCCGACCGCACACCACCGTGAGGCGCCCGCGGTAGGTGGCGTCCCCGGGAGCGGTAGCCGGCTCGGCGAGGTCGGCGGCGTGGGAGATCGTCCGCCAGCGCACCGGCCGGGCGACCGCCGACAACGTGGCCAGCAACTCGTCGACCCCGAACGAGGGAGGTAGCAGGGGCCCGTCGGCACCTCCGGCGTCGTTCCCTCTTCCGCGCCGAGGGTCGCTCACCCGCACGAGCGCCACGTCGTTCCGCTGGCAGCAGGCCGCCAGCTCCCGATCCACGCCGGGGGCGGTCGCGTCGACCAGCACCGCCGAAGCCCGAGCACCCGCCCGGATCCG